>NZ_JAMOLN010000047.1 GCF_024448165.1 Streptomyces longispororuber | reverse complement strand
CCTGGGCGCGTATCGCTTTCGTCGGCCCCTGCGTCCCCGCGTCCCCCCGTTCAGCCGGAGCGGGGCCCGCTCTCCCGGTCCGGGGGCGCGGCGGCCAGCCGCTCCTGGAGGCGGGCGTGCCGGAACTGGTAGACGGCGCCCGCCTGGCGCAGCACACCCCGCTCGTGCGCGTCCGCGAGGAACGCCATCAGCCGCCAGGGGAGCCGGCCGGCCGGGCACAGCCACAGCCGCGCCGTCAGCAGACCGCCCCACGCGGACAGGGCGAGGGTGATGAACCCGACGGGGAGGAAGACGATCGCCGCGTAGGACACCCCGGCGGGCAGCGAAGCCGACAGGGAGATCCCGGTGAAGAGGCCGACGAAGGAGACGAGGAAGGCGCGGACGACCGCGGTGTCCCGGTCGGTGTGCAGGCTCGCCAGCGGGCTCGGCGTACGGGTCACGTCCACGGGAGCGCCCAGCCAGCGGTGCAGACCGGCGGCGAACCCGGCGACGACTCCGAGCCCCAGGGCGCTGCCGAGCCCGAACGACAGGGCGGAGGTGAACAGTTGGGGCGCGTCCTCCCGGGTGATCCACCGGACGGCCCGACGGTCCAGGACCTCGTCGGTGTAGTAGCCGGGCATGGACCGTCCGTCGGGCAGCCGCACCATCACGGAGTCGCCGGATTCCTCGTCCTCCCGGCGGACGGACACCTCCATCACGGCGCTGTACGGGCGGCAGCGGGAAGCGGCGGTGCAGGGCTCGTCCCATACGGTCTCGTAGTCGCTGATGAAGACCGGGCTCTCGCCGTAGGTCTCCCTGTCGTCGACCAGACCGCCGCGCAGGGGCCGGGCCGGTACGAAGAACCGCAGTCCGTCGGCCTGCCGGCCGAACCGGGTGCCGTCGCCCGCGAGCACGTAGCGGCGGCCGTCGGCGTCGTGGTGCACCGGTCCCCGGACCGGGAACTCGGGCTGCGCCACGGCCCGGGCCGCGGACACCGTGCCCTCGGCGACGGCGAAGCCGATCCCCAGGACGATGCCGGTGAGCAGCCCCACCCGCAGCCCCTGCCACAGCGCCCGGCCGAAGCGGCGGCCCTGCCCGCCGGAGCGGCGGCCAAGGCGCACGGCCTGTTCGGCGCTGGCCGTGCCCTCCCCGCGCACGAGGCAGAACCCGGCCACCGCTCCCACCGCGCCCGAGACCAGTGCCGCGGACCCGGGCGCGGTGAAGAACAGGGAGGCGACGACGAGGGCCGTCATGACGCCCGTGGTGAGGGCTCCGACCGTCTTCCACACCCAGCGTCCGTAGCGGTTGCGCAGCAGGGGGAACGGCATGGTCGCGGGCGCCGCGGCAGGCGTGAGACCGGTGGCGGCCAGCGCCGCGGCGACCGACAGACCGTAGAGGGGGCCGACGACCAGCCAGCCGAGCAGTTCCGGCATCCCCGTGAACGGAGCGTGGAAGTGCAGGTCGCGGGTCAGCGGTCGCAGCGCTCCGACGACCGCCCCCAGCGGGACCACGCAGGCCAGCGCCAGCAGGAGCCGGCGTGCCGGAGCGCCCGTCCGCCCCAGCGCCAGGTGCCCGGCGCACAGACCGAGGACCACCGTCGCGGCCGTCACCGGGACGCCGACGTCGGCCCCCTTCGCCCAGAAGGCGAGACAGATCAGCTCCGCGACCGCGCCGAGCAGCAGCAGCGGTCCGACGGCGCGCAGCGGCCGGGGCAGTGCGCTGCGCAGCTCCCACCAGGCCAGATCGCGACTGCCGCGCCGCTCCGACTGCCGGGCGAGGAACGCGAGCCAGCGGGCCGCGTCCTCGGCGGGCCAGCGCGTCGAGGTGCGCAGCGACGCGGGCACGAACGCGTCCAGCAGGTGCTGCTCCAGGGCTTCGGGGGTGGCCAGTCCGGGGCGGTCGAGGAGTTCGGCGGGGTCGTGACCGGTGTCGCCGTACACCGCCCGGGCCATCGCCACCATCAGGGGCAGGGACAGGACCTGCCGCAGACAACGGGCGGTGGCCGTGCCGGGATCGCGGCGGATCCGGTCGAACACCGGGTCCCAGGCCGTCGTGCGCTCGCCGTGGGGACCGCGCAGGGGCCGTGCGGTGCGGACGAGGTACTCCGCCGCCTCCTCGAAGCGGAGCGGCTGCAGTTCGACCACCGCGGCCGACGTCAGGACGTCCCCGGCCTCGACGACCTCGGCGAACACGGTGCTGCGGCAGGTCAGCAGGAGCGGTGCGCCGGCGTCGAGTTCGGTGTTCAGACGCCACACGGCCGCCGCGCGCAGTGGTTCCGGCATCTCGTCCAGGCCGTCGACGACGGGCAGGATCCGCCCCGACTCCACCAGGGTGCGCGCCAGCGTGGTGCCCGCCGGCCCGTCGGCGCCCAGCGCCGGGTGGGCCGCGACGAGCCGCCCGGCCAGCCAGGCGTGCAGGCTCTGCCGGTCGCTCTGCCAGGAGGACGCCTGGAAGAGGACCGGGACGCCGTCGTCGGCGGACCTGCGGTCGAGCAGGTCGAGGGTGAAGCGCACCGCGAGCACCGTCTTGCCGCTGCCCGGCGCACCGATGACGACGAGGCGCCGGGACGGGACGTAGCCGAACACCTGGGAGATGTCCGGGAGCCGACCGGTCAGGTCGGGGCGCTGCGTGTCGCGGGACGGCCAGCCGACGGCGGTGTCCAGGTCGGACAGCCAGGCCGGCGCCCGGGACCAGCGCACCGCGAGGGGTTCGGGGTCCTGGAGCCGCCGCAGCCGCCACTCGGAGCGCCACTGAGCGCGCACGGCCGCGGCCAGGGCGTCGGCGGCGCGGTCCAGCCGCTCGTCGGCCGGGACCGTGACGGGCGGCTGCCGCACGGTGTGGAGCAGGCCCGCGAGGGACACGAAGAAGCCGAGGACCGACAGCAGCGGACCGGTGCCGCCGAGGCCGCCCGTGCGCAGGGCCACCGTCGTGAGCGCCCCCGTGGCGAGAGCCGCGCCCACCCACACACCACGCCGCCAGTACCGCATCAGCCGCGCCCCCGTCCCGCGCCCCAGCCAGCTGGTGGCGAGCATTGTCCCAGGAGGCGGGGGCCGTGGGCACCCGGCGACCGGGAGAACGTGGACGGCTCTCACACGTCGATCTCCGTCACGCCCCGACCCGCGTCACACGTCGACCTCCGTCACGCGCCGACTCCCGTCACGCGCCGGGCCCGCGCCACCGCCTCCTCGCCCTCCGCCGAGAACACCCCGGCCCGTCGCCGCTCGGCCGCACGCTGCGCGTCGGTGAGGACCAGCTGCGCGTTGATGAATGCGCCGGCCCGGTACCCGCCGCTCGCCGCGTTGATCACCTGCTCGGCGGGACCCGTCGCGTTCCCCACGGCCCACACGCCCGGCACGCTGGTCAGCCCCGTCGGGTCCACCTCGACGAACGGCCCCGCCGGGGTCTCCTGCGTCCGGGCGCCGAGCGCGGACAGCAGCGTGTCGCGCGGCGCCATGCGGGTCGGCACCACGAACACCGACCGGTCGACCACCCGCCCGTCCGCCAGCCGCACCCCGGTCAGCCGGTCGTCCGTCACCACGAGCCCGCTCACCCTGCCGCGGACCACGCTCACGCCGACCGCGGCCAGCAGCTGCCAGTCGGAGTCCGGGAGGTCGTCCTGCCCGGCGTCGTCCAGGAACAGCGTGACGTCGTCCGACAACTGGCTGAACAGGAGCGCCTGGTGGATGCCGGTCGCCTTGCGGTACAGGACGCCGATCGGCTGGTCCCGCACCTCGTAGCCGTGGCAGTAGGGGCAGTGGAGCACGTCCTTGCCCCAGCGCTCGGCGACACCGGGGACGTCCGGCAGCTCGTCGACCAGGCCGGTGGCGATCACCAGGCGGCGGGCGTGCACCCGGCCGCCGTCCGCGAGCGCCACCTCGAACTCGCCGGAGCCGTCGGGATCGGCCGCCGTCACCCGGTCCCGGACCAGCTCGACGCCGTAGCCGGCGACCTCCTCGCGGACCACGGCCAGGAACTCACCCGGCGGCATCCCGTCCCGGGACGGGTACCCCTGCATGTGCGCGGAGGGCGCGTTGCGCGGCTCGCCCGCGTCGACCACGAGGACCGAGCGGCGCGAGCGGCCGAGGATCAGCGCGGCCGACAGGCCCGCCGCACCGCCGCCCACGACCACGACCTCGTACGTGTCCTTCTTCGTGCTGCCCATGCTGACCACCTCGTGAGAACGCTGGATGCCGTCCCTCATGACGGTGGACCTGAAGCTCCGGTATTGACAAACACCTTTGCCGAAACTGCAATGGATTCATGACGTCACATGATCCTGGGGCAAACGAAGGCATGGATTCCGTGCTCTCCGGTGTCGGGCCGAGACTGCGGGCGCTGCGCAAGGAGCGTGGCGCCACGCTGGCCGGGCTCTCGGAGTCCACCGGCATCTCCGTCAGCACGCTCTCCCGGCTGGAGTCGGGGCTGCGCAAGCCCAGCCTGGAGCTGCTGCTGCCGATCGCCCGCGCCCACCAGGTGCCGCTGGACGAGCTGGTCGGCGCGCCGCCGGTCGGCGATCCCCGGGTGCGGATGAAGCCGATCGTGCACTTCGGCCGGACGATGATCCCGCTGACGCGGCAGCCCGGCGGCCTCCAGGCGTACAAGGTGATCGAGCCGCAGCGCCGGCTGGAGCCCGACCCGCGCACGCACGAGGGCTACGAGTGGCTGTACATGCTCTCGGGAAAGCTCCGGTTGGTGCTCGGTGACCACGACGTGGTCCTCGGACCCGGCGAGGCGGCCGAGTTCGACACGCGGGTGCCGCACTGGTTCGGGTCGACGGGGGAGGGGCCCGCCGAATTCCTGAGCCTGTTCGGGCCGCAGGGCGAGCGGATGCACGTCCGGGCGCGGCCCACCCGGGACAAGGAGGAGTGAGCGTCGCGGGGGCATTCCCAGGAGGGCAAGCGACCGCTTAGTATGCGGCTGAACCCGGTAGCGGACCGGATGTGGAATCCGGTGTGACGAAGCAGTCCTGTGGAGGCCCCGCATGCAGGCATGGCAAGTGCACGAGAACGGCGAGCCGAGCGAGGTGATGCGCCTCGAAGAGGTGGACCGCCCGGTGCCCGGCGAGGGGCAGGTCCTGCTCAAGGTGCGCGCCGCCAACATCAACTTCCCGGACGCGCTGCTGTGCAAGGGGGAGTACCAGGTCACGCCGCCGCTGCCGTTCACGCCCGGCGTCGAGATCTGCGGCGAGACCGAGGACGGGCGCCGGGTCATCGCCAACCCCGCGCTGCCGTACGGCGGTTTCGCCGAGTACGCCGTCGCCGACGCCCGCGCCCTGCTGCCCGCGCCCGACTCGCTGGACGACGCGGAGACGGCCGCCCTGCACATCGGCTACCAGACCGGCTGGTTCGGCCTGCACCGCCGCGCGCACCTCCAGGAGGGGGAGACGCTGCTCGTGCACGCCGCCGCGGGTGGCGTCGGCAGCGCCGCCGTCCAGCTCGGCAAGGCCGCGGGCGCCCGCGTCATCGGCGTCGTCGGCGGCCCCGAGAAGGCGAAGGTCGCGGCCGAGCTCGGCTGCGACGTCGTCATCGACCGCCGCTCGGAGAACGTGATCGGGGCCGTGAAGGAGGCCACCGGCGGCCGCGGCGCCGACGTCGTCTACGACCCGGTGGGCGGCGAGGCGTACACGCAGTCCGCGAAGACCGTCGCCTTCGAGGGCCGGATCGTCGTGGTCGGCTTCGCGTCCGGCACCATCCCGAGCCCTGCCCTGAACCACGCCCTCGTGAAGAACTACAGCATCCTCGGGCTGCACTGGGGCCTGTACGCCGCCAAGAACCCGAAGCTGATCCCGCACTGCCACGAGAAGCTCACCGAGCTCGCCGCGCGTGGTGCCATCAAGCCGCTGGTCAGCGAGCGCGTCGACCTCGCCGACGCCCCGGCCGCCGTGCAGCGCGTCGCCGACGGAGTGACGACGGGCCGGGTCGTCGTCGTGCCGGGTCTGACGGCCCGTACGGAAGGAGCCGCCGCATGAGCGTCGACGCCGCACGCCTGCGCACGCTGACCCAGGAGTTCCTCGCGGCGCACCCGCCCGCGACCACGCCCCGCGCGGACTTCCTGGACGCCCGCTTCGACGCCGGGCTCGCCTGGGTGCACTACCCCGAGGGCCTCGGCGGCCTCGGTGTCCCGCGCTCCCTCCAGGCCGTCGTGGACGCCGAGCTGGAGGCGGCGGGCGCCCCCGACAACGACCCGAGGCGCAACGGGATCGGGCTCGGCATGGCCGCCCCCACCATCCTGCGCTACGGCACCGACGAGCAGAAGCAGCGGTTCCTCAAGCCGCTGTGGACCGGCGCGGAGGTGTGGTGCCAGCTGTTCAGCGAGCCCGGCGCCGGATCCGACCTCGCCGCGCTCGGCACCCGCGCCGTCCGCGAGGACGACACCTGGACGGTCAACGGGCAGAAGGTGTGGACGTCCGGCGCGCACAACGCCCGGTTCGCCATCCTCATCGCCCGCACCGACCCGGACGTGCCCAAGCACAAGGGCATCACGTACTTCGTGTGCGACATGACCGGCCCGGGCGTCGACGTGCGCCCGCTGCGCCAGATCACCGGCGAGGCCGAGTTCAACGAGGTGTTCCTGACCGACGTCCGGATTCCCGACGCCCACCGGCTCGGCGAGGTCGGCGACGGCTGGAAGGTCGCCCAGACCACCCTGAACAACGAGCGGGTCGCCATCGGCGGCATGCGCATCCCCCGCGAGGGCGGTCTCGTCGGGATCGTCGCGAAGACCTGGCGCGAGCGCCCCGAACTGCGCACCCACGATCTGCACCAGCGGCTCGTGAAGCTGTGGGTGGACGCCGAGGTCGCGCGCCTCACCGGGGAGCGGCTGCGCCAGCAGCTCGTCGCCGGGCACCCCGGCCCGGAGGGCGCGGGCATGAAGCTCGGCTTCGCCCGGCTCAACCAGGAGATCAGCGGCCTGGAGGTCGAACTCCTCGGTGAGGAGGGCCTGTTGTACGACGACTGGACGCTGCGCCGCCCCGAGCTCGTCGACTTCGCGGGCCGCGAGGCGGGCTACCGCTATCTGCGCGCCAAGGGCAACAGCATCGAGGGCGGGACGAGCGAGATCCTGCTGAACATCGTCGCCGAGCGCGTCCTGGGACTGCCGTCCGAGCCGCGCACCGACAAGGACGTCGCCTGGAAGGACCTCTCCCGATGAGCACTCAGCCCGACCTCCTGTACTCCGAGGAGGAGGAAGCGCTCCGCTCGGCGGTCCGTGACCTGCTCGCCGACCACTGCGACGCGACGGCCGTGCTCGCCCGAGCCGAGACGGACGAGCCGCACGACCGCGCCCTGTGGAGGAACCTCGCCGAGAGCATGGGCCTGGCCGGTCTGCTGGTCCCGGAGGAGCGCGGCGGACAGGGTGCCTCGCACCGCGAAGCCGCCGTCGTCCTGGAGGAGTTGGGCCGCGCCGTCGCCCCCGTCCCGTACCTGACGAGCGCCGTCATCGCGACGGAGGCGCTGCTCGCGTGCGACACGTCCGAGGCCGGGACGCTGCTGGCGGCGCTGGCCTCCGGACGCACCGTCGGGGCGCTCACGGTGCCGCTGTCGGCGACGGCGGGGCAGGACTTCAGGGACGTACGGGCCGCGGACGGCGCCCTGACCGGCCGGGTCACCGGTGTCGCCGACGCGGCCGCCGCCGACGTGTTCCTGGTGCCGACCGCCGACGGCCTGTTCGCCGTCGACGCCTCGGCCGGCGGCGTCGCCGTCGAGCCGCAGATCTCCTTCGACCGGACGCGGCCGCTGGCGGCCGTGACGTTCGACGGGGCCGCCGGGCGCCTGCTCGCCGGCACCGCCGCGCCGGCCGTGCGCCGCGCCCTGCGGGCCGGCGCCGGACTCCTGGCCTCCGAGCAACTGGGTCTCGCCGACTGGCTGTTGACGGAGACGGTCCGCTACACGCGCGAGCGCACCCAGTTCAACCGGCCCGTCGGCTCCTTCCAGGCGCTCAAGCACCGGCTCGCCCAGCTGTGGCTGGAGGTCGTCAACACCCGCGCGGCCGCCAGGAACGCGGCGGACGCGCTCGCCACCGGCGGCGAGTCCGCCGGAGGCGAGGAGACGGACATCGCGGTGGCCGTCGCCCAGGCGTACGCGGCGCCCGTCGCGGTGCGCGCCGCCGAGGAGGCGCTCCAGCTGCACGGCGGTATCGGCATGACGTGGGAGCACCCGATCCACCTCTACCTCAAGCGCGCCAAGGCCGACTCGATCGCGCTCGGCACGGCGGGCCGGCACCGGGAGGAACTGGCCGAACTGGTCGATCTCCGGGCACCGTGACCCACCCCCGGCCACCGGGTTTTACCTCCTCTTGACGAGATGGCATTATTGCGAATCATTCGCAACAACAGCTGATCTTGAATAGGGGTGGACGGCGTGGCAAGGCCGGCACGGAGCGCCATAGCAGGGGCAGCGGTCACCGCACTGGCGGTGACCGCTGCCGCGTGCGCGGCGCCGGGCGACGGCGCGAAGGGCGGCGACGCGGACAGCAGCGCCGTCGTCGGCATCGCCTACGAACCCGACAGCCTCAGCCCGCTCCTCGGCTACGGCAAGGACGGCAACTCCAAGATCTTCGACGGACTGCTTACGCACGACGCCGACATGAAGCTGAGGCCCGCCCTCGCCGCCGCCCTGCCGAAGGTCACCGACGGCGGACGCACGTACACGTACCGGCTGCGTGACGGCGTGAAGTTCAGCGACGGCAAGCCGTTCACGTCGAAGGACGTCGTCTTCACCTACGAGACGATCCTCGACGAGAAGACCAACAACGCGTCCAGGACCGAACTGGACGCCGTGAAGGACGTCGAGGCCACGGGTGACGACACCGTCGTCTTCCACCTCAAGTACCCCTACGCCCCGTTCGCCGAGCGCACGGTCCTGCCCATCGCGCCCGAGCACGTCGCAGGCCGCCAGGACGTCAACAACGGCGAGTTCACCACGAAGCCGATCGGCACGGGCCCGTACGAGCTCGTGAAGTGGTCGAAGGGCGAGCAGCTCGTCTTCAAGGCCAACCCCGGCTACTGGGGCGGCGCGCCGAAGATCAAGAACTTCACCATGGCGATCGTCAAGGACGACGACGTGCGCGCCACCCGGCTGCGCTCCGGCGACCTCGACGGCGCCATCCTGCCGCCGAACCTCGCCAAGACCTTCAAGGGCGACGCCGCGAAGAAGACGTACACGGCGAAGACCTTCGACTACCGCGTCGTCACCCTGCCCACCGGCAACAAGGTGGCGGGCGACACCGCGATCCGCCGCGCCCTCGACATCGGCGTCGACCGCAGGACCATGGTCGACCGGATCCTGGAGGGCGCGGGCAAGGCCGCCTACGGCCCCGTGCCCACCGACAGCCCCTGGTTCACCAAGGGCACCGAGCGCACCCACGACGTCGAGAAGGCCAGGAAGCTGCTGGACCGCGCCGGGTGGAAGACCGGCGACGGCGGCGTCCGCGAGAAGGACGGCGTGCGCGCCGCGTTCCCGCTCTGGTACCTCACCGGCGACAAGCTCCGCCAGGACCACGCCCTCGCCTACGCCTCCGACGCCAAGAAGCTCGGCATCGACATCAAGGTCGAGTCCGGCACCTGGGAGGTCATCGAGCCGCGCATGCCGAAGGACGCGGTCCTCGCGGGCGGCGGTGCCCCCGCCGACCCCGACTTCGACCAGTACACGCTGCTCAAGTCCGCGCTCGCCGGCGACGGCTTCAACAACATGGCCTGGTACGAGAACGCGACGGTCGACGCCGCGCTGGAGGACGCCCGCCGCAGCGGCGACCGCGCCGAGCGGCAGGCCGCGTACGACACGATCCAGCGCGAACTCGTGAAGGACCCCGGCTACACGTTCCTCACGCACATCGACCACCTCTACGTCGTCGACGAGCGGTTCGGCGACCTCACCACCCAGACCGAGCCGCACGACCACGGCCTGGCCTCGGGACCCTGGTGGAACGTGGAGGACTGGCGCGCATGAGCAGGCGGCTCCCCTGGGGGCCGATGGCGCGCCTGACGGGCCGGCGGATCCTGTTCGCCGTGCCCGTCCTCGCCGCCGTCACCTTCGGCGTCTTCGCGATCGCCGCCGCGTCCCCCTTCGACCCCGTCAAGGCGTACGCGGGCACGGCCGGCCTCACCGCGTCGCAGCACAACCTCGACCAGCTCCGCGCCAACCTGGGCGTCGACCAGGCCCTGCCCGCCCGCTGGTGGGACTGGCTGACCTCCGCCCTCACCGGCGACCTCGGCGACTCGGCCGTCCTGCGCCAGCCGGTCGCCGAGGTCATCGGCGAACGCCTGGGCTGGTCCGTCCTGCTGGCCACGACCGCGTTCCTGATCGCCATCGTGCTCGGCACCCTCCTCGGCGTCCTCGCCGCCCGCCGCCAGGGCGGCTGGCTCGACCGCGCCGTGACCTCCCTCGCCTACACCCTGGAGGCCGCGCCGCCGTTCTGGCTCGGCCTGCTCGCCGTCTGGCTGTTCTCCCTCGAACTCGGCGTGCTGCCCGCGGGCGGACTCACCGACACCGGCACCACGACCGTCACCGCGGGACAGGTCGCCTCCCACCTCGTCCTGCCCGCGGGCGTGCTCGCCGTCTCGCAGCTCCCCTGGTTCGTCCTGTACGTGCGCCAGGGTGTCGGCGACGCACTCGACGAGGACCCCGTGCGCGGCGCCCGGGCCCGCGGACTCGCCCCGCGCACCGTCCTGTTCGGCCACGCCCTGCGCTCCGGCACCCTGCCCGTGCTCACCCTGATCGGCTCACGCGTGCCCGAACTCATCACCGGAGCCCTCCTCGTGGAGACCGTCTTCAGCTGGCCCGGCATCGCCGCCGCCACCGTCCAGGCCGCCACCTCCGTCGACTTCCCACTGCTCGCCGCCCTCACGGTGCTCGCGACGCTCGCAGTCCTCGCCGGGAACTGGGCCGCCGACCTGCTCTACGGCGTCGCCGATCCGAGGGTGGGCTTCGATGGCTGACCAGAACCTCGACTGGCGCACCCGCGGCGCCCGGCGCCGCTCCACCCGCACCTGGCGGGTGCGCTCGTCGGCCGCGATCGTCGCCCTCGTCGTCCTCGCCGTGCTGCTCGTGCCACCGCTCACCAACCTGGATCAGCAGGCGGTCGACCTGACCGCCAAGCTCCAGCCCCCGTCCTGGGCGCACCCGTTCGGCACCGACGACGTCGGCCGCGACCTGCTGCTGCGCTGCGTGTACGGGCTGCGCGTCTCGCTGCTCGTCGGCGTCGTGGCGGCCGTCGTCGCCACCGTCATCGGCACCGCCGTCGGCGCGCTCTCCGGTGCGCTCGGCGGCTGGGCCGACCGGGCCGTGATGCGCGTCGTCGACACCTTCTCGTCCGTCCCGCACCTGCTCCTCGGCATCTTCGTCGTGGCGATGTTCCGGCCGGGCGTCTGGCCGGTCGTCGTCTCCGTCGGCCTCACCCACTGGCTGTCCACGGCCCGCATCGTGCGCGCCGAGGTGCTCTCGCTGCGGTCGCGGCCCTACGTCGACGCGGCGATCTCCGGCGGCGCCTCACGCCGGCGGGTGACCGTGCGGCACCTGCTCCCGGGCGTCCTGCCGCAGGCCGCGCTCGCCGCCGTCCTCATGGTCCCGCACGCCATCTGGCACGAGTCCGCCCTGTCCTTCCTGGGGCTCGGGCTCCCCGCCCACCAGGCCAGCCTCGGCACCCTCGTGCAGAGCGCGCGCGGCTCGCTGCTCGCCGGCGACTGGTGGCCGACGCTCTTCCCCGGCCTGTTCATCATCGTGCCGACCCTCGCCGTCGCCGGACTCGGCGGCGCCTGGCGCGAACGGCTCGACCCGCGCCGCCGATCGGAGCTGACCCTGTGACCCCCGTGCTCTCCGTGGAACGACTGTCCGTACGGTTCCGGATGCGCGACGGCGTGTCCGTACGGGCCGTGTCCGACGCCTCCTTCGACCTCGCGGCGGGGGAGTGCCTCGCCCTCGTCGGCGAGAGCGGCTGCGGCAAGTCGGTGCTCGCCTCTGCCCTGCTCGGCCTGCTGCCGGAGAACGCCGAGACGGCCGGCTCCGCCCACCTCGGCGACACCGACCTGCTGGCCGCCGACGAACGCACCCTGGCGCGCCGCATCCGCGGGCGCCGGGTCGGCCTCGTCCCGCAGAGCCCCGCCGCACACCTGACCCCCGTCCGCACCGTGCGCTCCCAACTGGCCGAGACCATCAGCCAGTTGACGCGAGCCGGACGGCGCGGCCCGCAGCTCGCCACGGCCGTCGCGGCGGCCGCCGACCGGGCCGCGTTCCCCCTCGACCACCTCGACCGGTACCCGCACGAACTCTCCGGCGGCCTCGCCCAGCGTGCCGCGACCGCGCTCGCCCTGGTCGGCGACGCCCCGCTGCTCCTCGCCGACGAACCCACCACCGGCCTCGACCGCGACCTCGTGGAGCGCACCGTCGACGAACTGCGCCGCCACATCGGCGACGACCGGGCCCTGCTGCTCATCACCCACGACCTGGCGGCGGCCGAACGGATCGCGGACCGGGTCGCCGTCATGTACGCCAGCCGGATCGTCGAACTCGCCGACGCGGACGCCTTCTTCGGCTCGCCCGGCCCCCGGCACCCGTACGCCCGCGGCCTCCTGAACGCCCTGCCCGACCGGGAGTTCGCCCCGATCCCCGGCATGCCGCCGGAGCTGACCACCCTGCCCGACGGGTGCGCCTTCGCGGCGCGCTGCGCCCGCGCCGACGACACCTGCGCCTGGGTTCCGGGACTGCTGGACGGCGTCGCCTGCCACCACCCCGAGACGGCCGGCGCGGAGGTCACCCGTGCTTGAACTGCTCTCCGTCACGGCGGGCTACGACCGCCGGGCGCCCGTCCTGAGCGACGTCACGCTCACGGTGGAACCGGGCGCCGCCGTCGGCCTGCTGGGGCCGAGCGGCTGCGGCAAGTCGACCCTCGCCCGGGTCGCCGCCCTGCTGCACGAACCGTACGCGGGCCGCGTCGTCATCGACGGCGAACCGGCCCGCGGCTGGCGGCACCGGGCGCCCCGTGCCCAGCGCACCGCGTTCGGCGTCGTCTTCCAGCAGCCCCGCCTCTCGGCCGACCCGCGACTGAGCCTCGCCGACCTGATCGCCGAACCGCTGCGCGCCGGACGCCTCGAACACACCGCACGCGTACGGGAATTGGCGGACGCCGTCGGCCTCGGCGGCGACCTGCTCGGCCGCCGCCCCCACGAGGTCAGCGACGGCCAGCTGCAACGCGCCTGCCTGGCCCGCGCGTTGACCCTGCGCCCGCGCTGGCTGATCTGCGACGAGATGACCGCCATGCTGGACGCGTCCACGACCGCGGCGCTGGTCGGCGTGGTCGAGGAGTACCGCCGGGAGACGGGCGCCGGACTCCTCGCCGTCGGACACGACCGGGTGCTGCTCGAACGGTGGTGCGGGCGGACCGTGGAGTGGGGCGAGCGCGGACCGGCCGACGACGCCTGAGGGCGGCGTCAGACCAGACTCGTCGCCAGCCACGCCGCCACGACGGCCAGGGCGAGCAGCCCGATGTTGAGCCCGATCACGCGCGCCTCGCCCCGGGACAGGTGCAGCGCCGTGCCGCCGACCTGCACGAGCCCCAGGCCCACCGCCGCCGCGACGGCCAGCCCGACCGCGACGTCCGTCAACGGCGGCAGCACCAGACCCAGCGCGCCGAGCACCTCCAACGCGCCGATGGTCCGCACGGCGGGCATCGGCACCGTGTCGACCCAGCCCATCATCGGCCGCAGCGACTCCTTGTCCTGCAGCAGCTTCTTGCCCCCGGCGTAGACGTAGAACAGTGCGAGAGGTATGGCGACGATCCAGTACGCGACATGCATGGAGGCCCCTAGGGAAGGGTGACGGGATGGGTTACGAACCGTAAGTAGCCTCATCATGAGTCACCGTCGAGACGTCTACAAAAGGCACATGCGTGTGCCTGAGGGCGAAGGAGCCGTCATGGAGCAGTACGAGCACACCTGCATGATCCGGGGCGACGGCGGTCAGGCGGTCCGGGCCGTCCTGGACCGGATCTGCGACAAGTGGACGATGCTGATCGTCGCCACCCTCGACGCCGGCCGGATGCGTTTCGGCGAACTCCACCGGCACGTCCCCGGCATCTCGCAGCGCATGCTGACCCTGACCCTGCGCAACCTCGCACGCGACGGCCTCGTCTCCCGCACCGCCCACGCCGAGGTGCCGCCACGCGTCGAGTACGAACTGACGCCGCTCGGCAAGAGCCTGATCCCGCCCGCTCTGGCCCTCGCGGGCTGGGCCATCGAGCACCTTGCGCAGATCCAGGAGAGCAGGGCGGTGTACGACGCACCGGCGGACTGACGCGCGTGCGGGGGTACAGTGCGGCCGTGCGTTGATCCTCCGGGCGGCGGCCGACCGAGCCGCCGCGGACGGTACGGGCGACCCCGCGGCAGGGGCCGCCCGCTCGGCCTGCCCGTCACTCCCACCCGGAGATCGCCCGTGACCGCTCGACAGCCTTTGTCCTACGACACGTTCGTCGCCCTGGCCCGCAATGAACCCGCCGTCGTCGGCCTCGTTCTCAAGGGCTCCCACGCCCACGAGGGCATGGCCACCGCCCACTCCGACCACGACCTGTACGTGGTCGTCGCCGACGGCGCGGACACGCCCCTCACCCGGTTCGCAGGGCACCGCACCCCCGAACTCGACCTCGTCGTCCTGCCCCTCGCGGCGTTCCGCACCGCGGGCATGCCCGGCATCGAACGGTACGGACTCGCGCGCGCCCGGATCGTGCTCGACCGGCTCGACGGCGGCATCGCCCGCACCGTCGCCGCCAAGGCGCGACTGAGCGCCGACGAAGCAGCCCGGGACGCGGGGGATTGGCTCGACGCCTACGCCAACTCCCTCTACCGGTCGGTCAAGAACGACCGCGACGGGCAGGCGCGCGCGGCCCGGCTCGACTCCGCCGACAGCGTCCGCTTCCTTCTGGAGCTGCTCTTCGCGCTGGACCGCAGGCCACGCCCCTACAACAAGTACCTGGAGTGGGAACTGGCCAGGTTCCCGCTACCGGAGTGGGACACCGATGAGCTCCTCGAAGCCGTCGACCGGATCTCCACGACCGGTGACGTGACCGCGCAGCGCCGGCTGTTCGCCCGGGTCGAGGCATGCGCGCGGCGTGCCGGGCACGGCCCGGTGCTGGACGGATGGGGCACCGACCTGGAGCTGATGCGGCCGGCGCGCCCGGCGTGCGCACCGTGAACTCCTGGACAGGCAGCCGATCTTCGTGATCCCTTGGGCGCATGACGTCCTTGATCAGGCACATCACCCTCGACTGCGCCGACCCGTACACCCTCGCGGGCTTCTGGGCCCAGGTCCTCGACGGCGCCATCACCGACGAGGACAGCCCCGGCGACCCGGAGGTGCTGGTGGAGAGCGCGCACGCGGCGCTGCTCTTCATCCGGGTCGAGGAGGGCAAGGCGGTCAAGAACCGCACCCACCTCGACCTCCAGCCCCAGGACCGGACCCGGGACGAGGAGGTCGACCGGCTGCTCGCGCTCGGGGCCACCGTCCAGGGCGACCACCGCAAACCCGGCGGGCTGGGCTGGGTGACCCTGCACGACCCCGAGGGCAACGAGTTCTGCGTCGAGCGCAGCGCGGCGGAGCGGGCCGCGACCTGACCCCGGCGGCCGATGGCCCGACGGTGAACCGGGGGCGGCAGTCCGGCCAACTCCCTTCACAGCACTGCCGTTCGACGCCGTGCTCCCCGCATACTCACCCGTGTCCCACCGGCCCACCACGGGAGGCACACATGGCCCTGACCACCCGCCGCAGAGCCCTCGGCACCCTCGCCGCAGCACTGGCGACCGGTGCCGCGGCGCCCCAGCTCGCCCAGGCCGCCGGGCGCGGGCGCGGTCCCCGTCCGCTGGCGCGCGCCCACGCGCACAACGACTACGACCACCCGCGGCCCCTCCTCGACGCCCTCGACCATCGGTTCAACAGCGTCGAGGCCGACATCTACCTCGTGAACGGCGACCTCCTCGTCGCCCACGACCCCGTCGACCTCGACCCCGCCCGCACCCTGGAGTCCCTCTACCTCGCCCCGCTCGCCGCCCGGGTGAAGGCCCAGCACGGATCGGTGTACCGGGGCTGGCACACCCCGCTTCAGCTGCTGATCGACATCAAGACCGAGGGCGCGGCGACGTACGTCGAGCTCGACCGCCAACTGCGCAGGTACCGCGGCCTGTTCACCACCTACGCCCACGGGCGGGTGCATGAGCGGCCCATCACCGCCGTCGTCTCCGGGGACCGCGCGGCCCGCGTCCCGATGGAGGCGCAGCGCACCCGCAGCGCCTTCTACGACGGCCGCCTCACCGACCTCGGCACCACGGCGCCCGCCTCGTTCGTCCCGCTCATCAGCGACAACTGGGCCAACAACTTCACCTGGCAGGGCATCGGGCCGATCCCCGCCGCCGAGCGCGAGAAGCTGCGCGGCATCGTGGGCGCGGCGCACGCCCGCGGGCAGCGGGTCCGGTTCTGGGCGACCCCGGACCTGGCCGGTCCGCAACGGGACGCCGTGTGGGCCGAGTTGATCGCGGCGGACGTCGACCACCTCAACACCGACGACCTCGCCGGACTCGAGGCGTTCCTCGTGGCGCACGACCGAACCTGAGCAACACCCGTTCGGGGGACAGGTCGTGCCCCGACGGACGCCCTCCGCTGCGTCACACTTGCGGCCGAAAGCCACGGTGTTGACGTGGCGGAGGAGGTTCGGCGATGTCACTGTCCATTTCTGTCGTGCTGCTGCTCCTGGTCGTGGCGGTGATCTTCCTGCGCAACGGCGCCATGAAGTTCTCCCACGCGCTCGTCTGCGTGCTGCTGGGCTTCCTGCTCGCCGGCACCAGCGCGGCGCCGACCATCCACGACGGCGTCAACGCCACCGCGGGCCTGGTCAGCAGCCTCAACCCGTGATCCGCACCCCGGTGATCGTTTCGGGTTCGTGAACAACTCCCGTATGTGCATGGACACTTCAAGGGGCGGCGCCTAGCTTCACGGGATGCCGTCTCGCAGACTCCTCATCCGTGCCCTCGTCCCGGCCGTCCTGGCCCTCGGCGTCGTGTGCCCGCCCGGGGCCCGGGCCGACGAGATCCCCAAGGCTCCGGGGCACCGTCTCGTCGAGCAGTACGAGGGCGCCCCGGCCCAGCCGCTCCCGGTGCCGGGCAAGGCCCCGGCCCAGCACCCGTACCTCGCCGCGAACGGCAGGAGCGGGATGCACGCGGACGCCTGGGGCAGCGGCACGTACCCCTGGAGCGGACCGAACGGCAGGCAGCCCACCGTCCGCAGCGAGCAGATGGCCGCGCTCGGCGGCGAGTGCGCCACCGTCACCTTCGACCGGGCCGGCCGGATCGTCACCGTCTGCGGCACGTTCAGCGGTTTCCTGGTCAAGCTCCTGGATCCGGCGAGCCTTGCCACGCTCGCCGAGTACAAGCTCCCGCAGCGCCCCTCCACCGTCGAGGCCATCACCCGGCTCGACTTCTCCCGGATCTTCAAGGACACCTCGGGCGGCGCCTACTCCTACCTCGACGACCAGGACCGGCTCGTCCTCGCCGACTCCCGCCAGCACATCGTGCGGCTCGCGCACGAGCAGGCCGCGGACGGCAGCTGGCGGTTCGTCGTCACCGACGACTGGGACCTGACCGGAACCGTCCCGCACGACTGCGTCAGCTGGACCAACCTCTACCCGAGCGGCGAGTGCGACCCCGTCACCTCCGTGATGCCGGACTGGGACGGGCGCGTGTGGTGGGTGACCCGGCAGGGCCGCGTCGGCACGGTCGATCCCGGCAGCGGGGCCGTCCGGTCGATCAGGCTGGACGGGGAGGAGATCCAGAACTCGTTCTCCGTCGCCGAGGACGGCGTCTCGATCGTCACCGACCACGCGCTGTACGGCTTCGGCGCGACGGCCGACGGCACCCCGAAGGCCGTGTGGCGGCAGACCTACGACCGGGGCACGGGCACCAAGCCGGGCTCGGTCAACCAGGGCAGCGGAACGACCCCCGACCTGTTCGGCGAGCACGAGAACTACGTGGCCATCACCGACAACGCCGACGACCGCATGAACGTCCTGGTCTACCGCCGGGACGCCGCCGTCCCCGCCGACCGGCGGCTCGTCTGCAAGGTCCCCGTCTTCGGCTCCGGTGCCTCGACCACCGACAACTCCCTGATCTCGTACGGCGACAGCCTCGTCGTGGAGAACAACTACGGCTACGAGAACGTCTCCTCCCTGACCTTCGGCCGCAGCGTCGTGGGCGGGGTCACGCGGATCGACGTGCGCGACGACGGCAGCGGGTGCGACACGGTGTGGGAGAGCGATGTGCGCTCGCCGTCCACCGTGCCGAAGCTCTCCACCGCGAACGGACTGCTGTACTTCTACACGAAGGAGCCGAACACGCTGGGCATCGACGCCTGGTACCTGACGGCCGTCGACTTCCGCAGCGGCGCGACCCGCTGGAAGCGCCTGGTCGGCACCGGCCTCGCCTACGACAACAACTGGGCGCCCGTCACGATCGGGCCGGACGGCACCGCGTACGTCGGTGTCTTCAACGGTCTGACGGCGGTGCGGGACAGCTGAACCCGCTCTCCCCGACTTGATAGGCAAGTGAACAGTTGCCTATGCTGGGGTCGTGGCCGATGACCTGTTCAAAGCCTTGGCCGACCCCACCCGCCGCATCATCCTCGACGAGCTCACGGAGAAGTCCGGGCAGACACTGTTCGAGATCTGCTCGCGGCTGAGCATGAAGCACCAGCTCGGGATCTCGCGCCAGGGGATCTCCCAGCACCTCGCGGTGCTGGAGGCCGCCGGGCTCGTCGAGACCCGGCGGGAGGGCCGCTACAAGTTCCACGACCTGAATACGGCTCCCCTGCGGCGGATCGCCGAGCGATGGCTCGGGGCCGACGCGCCGGGGCCGGAGGAGAGCACCCCATGAAGATCCATCTGACCAGCGTCTTCGTCGACGACCAGGCCAAGGCCGAGCACTTCTACACCGAGGTCCTCGGCTTCGTGAAGAAGCACGACGTGCCGGTGGGCGGCGAGGCCCGCTGGCTCACCGTCGTCTCGCCCGACGAGCCCGGCGGCACCGAACTCCTGCTGGAGCCCGCCGGACACCCGGCCGCCAGGACCTACCGCGACACGCTCGTCCAGGACGGCATCCCGCTCGCCCAGTTCGCCGTCGACGACGTGCACGCCGAACACGAACGGCTGACCGGCCTCGGAGTGGTCTTCACGCAGGACCCCCTGGAGATGGGGCCCGTCACCACCGCCGTCTTCGACGACACCTGCGGCAATCTGATCCAGATCGCGACGGAGCCGAAGTAGCCCCGGCCGCCGCGCCCCGTCACGCCTCCGGCGGACCGGCCTGCTCCCGCATGCCGCGCAGCAGCAGGTCGATCAGCCGCCGGGGGTCGTAGCGCGGATCGTCGCCCGGGCCGATGCAGAGGTTGCCGATGCCGCGCAGCAGCTCGTACGGCTCGGTCCCGGGCCGGATCTCGTCGGCCGCGGCCGCCGCGTCGAGCAGCTCCGCGGCGACCGGCACCAGCCGGTCCACGAAGTACGTGTGGAGCGCCGCGAAGCCGCTGCCGTCCGGCCGCAGGGTGTCGGCGAGCCCGTGCTTGGTGACCAGGAAGTCGACGAACAGATCGATCCACCGGCGCAGCGCCACGAAGGGGGAGCCGGCCTCGGCGAGCAGCGCGGGACCCGCCTCGGCGCAGGACTCCACCTGGTGCCGGAAGACGGCGACGACGAGGTCCGCCCGCGTCGGGAAATGGCGGTAGATCGTCCCCATGCCGACGCCCGCCGCGGCCGCGATCTCCCGGATCGGCGCGTCGACACCGGACGTGACGAACACCTCGGCGGCCGCGGCCAGCAGCTTCTGCTGGTTGCGCACCACGTCGGCCCGCTTGCTCTGCCCCGCAGTGGGCACCGCGCTCTCCTCCCTGCGACCGCCTGCCCGGCGGGCGCGGACGGTGCTCCGCACGCCAAGCGGAGCGATGTTCCGCTTCAGTCTAGCCGAAGCGGCCCCCCGTCCGGCCGCGCCGGGCCCACGCGCCCGTCAGGAGCGGGAGTACACCCCGATGCCGTTCGCGACGGCGCGCTCCGGCGGATCGCTGGGGTGGTTGCGGACCGAGACCGTCGCCGCCCCCGGCTCCCGCGCGACCAGCGTCGACGAGCCGCCCCCGTCCAGGCTGAACGCGTCCTGCGCGCCCAGCCCCCGCATGGTGTCCGCCACTTCGGCGATCGACAGGCCCGTACGGTAGGCCGGCGCGCCGTCCAGGGCGAGCAGGATCAGCGTGCGTCCGTCGTCCGCGATGCCCGCGGCCGTCCGCACCGCGGACGTCTTCGCGTCCAGACCGGGCAGCGGCGCGCCGTCGCGCAGCACGGGATAGCCGCCGACCGCGAACCGGAACGGCACCCGTGACCGCTCCGCGACCAGCCGGTGGTGCACCGACACCGGGTCACCAGCCGACAGCTTCCGCAGCCACTGCGCCCCCGCCTCCCGGCCCACGAGCACCGTCGTGCCGTCCGCTATCGGGCCACTGCCCGGCACGTCGGCGGCCGACACCACCCGCCCGTGCCGCACCGTCACCTCATAGGTGTCCGTGCTGCACGGCGCGGCGCGCTGGGTGTCCGTGCCGCAGGTGGCGCGCACCCGGGACACCCCACCCCACTCCGCGGTGAACGCCCCCACCGAACCGACCGGCAGCGCGTACTGGTTGAGCCCGCCGAGCGCGACCCGGTCGTCCCGGGTGCGCACCGACCCGTCGAGCGCGAGGCTGTCGAGCCGGGCCCGCCGGTCCACCCCGACGCCCAGCACGTCCCGCGTCGAGGTGCCCGGCGGCAGGGCCGGACCGAACCGCTGCCCGTCCGGCACCGACGCCTTCAGGGTCCGCCCGCCCGCGATCGCAGGACCGACCGCGGCACCGGTCGCCTCCACCCCCGGGTGCTGGGTCTCCGTGATGTTGAAGAAGTCCCCGTTGACCCCGCCCACGGCGCCGCTCGCGTCGGCCATCGCGGAGACGGTGGCGCGGGCCCCGACCGCGCCCGGGTGCAGCAGATCGACCCGGACGTGCGGGTCGCGCAGATCGACGGTGAGGACGTGGGCGTGGGTGGTGCCCTTGGCCGCGGGTATGTCGAACTCGCTGTACGTGACGCCCGGCGCCGGGCCGGAATCGGCGCTGGCCGGCGCGGCCCCCGTCAGGGCCGCGCCGGCCAGCATGGTCGCGACCGCCAAGGTCGCCAGGACTCGGTTGCGTCTCTTGCCAACTCTCGTCTGCATCAGGGGAGTTCAGCAGACGACAGGGCCCCCGTCGATGGCTAGGTGCCGACCAGCCGGGAACGGATCAGGAAACGTACGCCCTCCGGCGCCTCCAGCGAGAAGCCGCTGCCGCGCCCCTCGACGACGTCGACGATGAGCCGGGTGTGGCTCCACACCTCGTACTGGCTCTTCGACATCCAGAACGACACCGGCTCGGTCACCCCCGCCACGGCCAGCTCGGCGAGCAGCACGTCCGAGCCGCCGGTGCGGAACTCGCCCGCCGGATAGCACATCGGGGCGCTGCCGTCGCAGCAGCCGCCGGACTGGTGGAACATCAACGGACCATGGGCGTCGCGCAGTCGCCGCACCAGCTCGGCGGCCGCGGGCGTCAGCTCCACGCGGGGTACGTCGGTCATGGCGGACCAGTCAACGGGGGCGGAGGTTGCGACCACGTTGCACGCGGGGGAGCGTCGCACGCATAGGCTCGCACCATGGAACAGAGGGAGATCATTCTGCGGGCGATCGGCGTGCTGACCGAGACCGGGGAGATGGTGCGCAGGATCAGTGACGGCGAGGCGCTCGACACGGACCTCACCCAGCTGGGGCGCCTGGTGTCGGAGGTGTTCCCGACGGTCGAGATCCCGGCGGGCGCCACGCCCGAGCAGGCCGCGGAACTGACCATCGCCGCGCTCATGCCGGCCAGCGTGTCGCTCGTCGAGGCCTTCGCCTTTCTCTTCACGCAGCTCGCCAAGGTGCACGACGAAGGACGCGTCGACGTCAACTCCACCGAACTGCTGCAGGAGATCGCGCTGCGCATGTCGGACGCGGGCGACGAGGAAGTGGACTGAGCGTCCGCCCTCCTCGCCGCGCTACTTGGACGGGTCGCGGAACCTGCCGAACGCCTTCGTGAAGGCGCTCAGCGGTGACCCGTCCGCCTTGCCGGGCGCCGACGGCGGGCGCGGCACACCGTCGCCGCCCGTCGCCTCGGCCAGCGCGGACTGCGCCGCCTCGGCCGCCTCCCGGTACAGGTCACGGGACTTGGTCATGGCGTCCAGCGCCTCGGCGTACCGGCCGACCATGTGCTGCGCGTGCGCCAGCTCCTCCTCGGGGGTGAGCAGGTGCCAGCCCTTGCGCAGCCGCGTCAGCGCCCGCTCCGCCTCGGGCGTCAGCGGCCGGGGCAGAGCGGCGAACTCGATGATCCTGGCCGTCAGTTCGGCCGGGTCCGAGCCGTCGAGGAAGACGCTGCGCACCGTGAAGCGGTCCGCGTCGTAGCCCTCCAGCGGCGGAGTCGTGGGCAGCACGACGGCGCCACCGCGCGGCATCCGCACCTTCAGCTCGCGCTGCAGCGCGACGTCGGCGATCTGCGACTGGTCCGGTGTGGCCCGGTGCTCGATCACCCGGTGGCGCAGGCTCGGCGGCAGGAACCCGGTGACCGGCCGCTGTCCGCGCGCGTCGGGCGTCATCGCCTCGTGCACGACCACGTGCACGAACCAGCTCTGCCGGGAGCACTCCCTGACGAGATGGCGCAGCTCGTCGGCGTCCTTGGGCAGATGGTTCGACGCGCGCAGCCGTGGCCCCGGCACCGTGTCGTGGTCCCAGGCCACCCGGTCGCTGTCCGGCCAGAACATCGTCGCGGGCGACGGCCACGCCAGGTCCCAGGACCGCTCGGCCTCCGCGGCCAGCACCCAGCCGGTGCCCTCGCCGTCCCGGCGCCGCCCCTCGGGCTCGTACATCGTCAGCTGCGCGCGCACGGTGACGTCGTCGGCGACCCGCCACCGGGCCTCGAAGACCCGCCGGGCGCCGGGGCCGGGGTCGGCGTCCTCGTCGCGCGGGTGCAGCACGGTCGAGCGGGCCGCCTCGACGGGATCGAGATCGCCGAAGTCGTCCAGCACGCCCGCCGCCTTGAGAGCGATCAGGTTGCGCCGGACGTCCTGCTCGGGCTCGGACCCGAGATGGCGGCCGCGGGCCAGCCAGACGGTGTCGGGGACGGTGGGCGATGAGGTGTTCTTCTTGGCCATGGAGTCGTTCTGTGAGGGAGCGATGCCGCTCCAGTATGGGCCGTGAACCCGTCTTCGCGCGTGAGCAGGGTGGGCCGGTGTCGGGATTGTCGCGCGTGTACGGGGCTCTGCCCGCTCGCGAGCGTCGCACGCATACGCCGCGTTTTCCGGGACCGCGCGAGCGGGCCCCGCGGCCGTGATCCCGTACGCTCGCCCAATGGCCAGGTACTTCGACGTACACCCCGCGAACCCGCAGCAGCGCATCATCACGGCGGTCGCCGACGGCATCCGCGACAGCGCGCTCGTCGCCTATCCCACCGACTCGTGCTACGCGCTCGGCTGCCGGCTCGGCAACCGCGACGGCGTCGACCGGATCCGCGCGATCCGGCACCTCGACGACCGGCACCACTTCACGCTGGTGTGCCAGGACTTCGCGCAGCTCGGCAAGTTCGTGCACATCGACAACGACGTGTTCCGCGCCATCAAGGCGGCCACGCCCGGCAGCTACACGTTCATCCTGCCCGCGACGCGGGAGGTGCCGCGGCAGCTCCAGCACCCGAAGAAGAAGACCGTCGGCGTGCGCATCCCGGACCACGTCGTCACCCAGGCACTCCTCGCCGAACTCGGCGAGCCGCTGCTGTCCAGCACCCTGCTGCTGCCCGGCGAGGACGAACCGCTGACCCAGGGCTGGGAGATCAAGGAGCGCCTCGACCACGCCGTCGACGCCGTCCTCGACTCCGGGGACTGCGGCACCGTGCCCACCACCGTCGTCGACTTCTCCAGTGGAGAGGCCGAGATCGTGCGGCGCGGCGCGGGGGATCCCGACCGGTTCGAGTGACCTGAGCGCCGCGCCTCCCCGGGCGGCGCGGCCGGAGCTCCGAGGATGTGCCCATGCACTCCCTCCCTGCGCTCCTTTCCCGGCGGCTGTCGCGCCGCGTTCTCCTCCCGCTGGCCGCGGCCGCCGGTCTGCTCGCCGGGGCGGCCGCCCCGGCGCTCGCGGACGAGCCGTGCGGCTCCGTCGTCGTCGCGCCGCTCGAGTCGACCGGTCCCACCGCCGAGCCCTGCACGAGCAAGGACGCCGTGGTCTGCCGGATCCGCGAGATGAACTGGCCCGAGAAGGTCGTCGCCCGGGACGTCCGGCAGGACTACCACGGGCTCCTGGAGGACATGCGGCGCACACAGGCGGAGATGCGGGACGCGGGCGCCTTTGACGAGGACGTCGCCCGCCGCATGGTCGACATGCGCAACGACGCCAAGGAGATCACCCGCGCCGGGATGAGCCCGGAGGAGGTCGCCGTCCTGGAGGCCCGCAACACCGCCAAGTACGGCAACCCGCTCGGCCCGACCGCCGACCAGCTGTACGCCAAGTACGGATCGTGGCAGCAGGTCATCGACGCGTCGACCCGCACCAGCGCCGCCGTCGACCACGAACTGGGCCTGGAGTACCGGCCCTGCCCCGTCTAGGAGCCGGCCGCGGGGGCACCGGGGCCACCGAGGACGCCGAGAAAGCGGATGTGCGGGGGCTCGCCGGGGCCCGGACGGGCGACCCGGGCCCGTACCCCGTACACCTGCGCGATGAGGTCCTCCGTGAGGACGTCGGCCGGTTCGCCCGCGGCGACGACCCGGCCGCCGTCGAGGACGACGACGCCGTCGCAGTAGGCGGCGGCCAGGTTCAGGTCGTGCAGGGCCACGACACTGGTGAGGTCCAGGCCGCGGATCAGGTCGAGGAGCTCCAGCTGGTGCTGGATGTCCAGGTGGTTCGTCGGCTCGTCGAGCAGCAGCTCGCGCGGCTCCTGCGCCAGGGCGCGGGCGATCTGCACGCGCTGGCGCTCCCCGCCCGACAGGGTGTGCCACAGCCGCCGGCTCCGGTCGGCCAGGCCGCTGCGGTCGAGGGCGGCGCGGACCGCGGCCTCGTCGGCCGCCGACGCGGGCGCCCAGGCGCGACGGTGCGGTACGCGTCCCAGGCGCACGACGTCGGCGACGGTCAACTCGACCTGGGTGTCGGCCTGTTGCTGCACCATGGCGATCCGCCGGGCCGCGGTCCTGCGCGGCACCGACGACAGCGGGTCGCCGTCCAGGGTGACGACGCCGCTCGACGGCGCGAGCACCCCGGCCAGGAGCCGCAGCAGGGTGGACTTGCCCGAGCCGTTCGGGCCGAGGAGCCCCGTCACCGTGCCGGGCCGCGGGGTGAGGTCCACGCCGTCCAGGACGAGCGGGCCGCCCGGCGTCCAGGACAGCGCCTTGCCCTCCAGGCTCATCGGGCGCTCCTGCCGCGGTGGAGGACCAGCACGAACGCGGGCACCCCGATCAGTGACGTCACCACTCCGACCGGCACCTCCTGCGGTTCGAGGACCGTACGAGCGAGGGTGTCCACCCAGACAAGGAACACCGCGCCGGCCACCGCGGTGACCGGCAGCAGCCGGGTGTGTCCGGGACCGACGAGGGCGCGCGCCGCGTGCGGCAGGACCAGGCCCACGAAGCCGATCGCGCCAGCCGCGCTGACCAGCGCCGCGGTCAGCAGGGCGGTCACGCACAGCAGGACGAGGCGGGTCCTCGCGACATGGACGCCGAGGGCGGCCGCCGCCTCGGGACCGAACGCGAACGCGTCCAGCGTCCTGCCGTACCCGAGGCACACGGCGAGCGCGACGACGAGCACGGACAGACACAGCCACACCTCGGTCCAGCCGACCCCGCCGAGCGAGCCGAGCAGCCAGAACAGCACGCCGCGCGTGGTCTCCGCGTCCGCCGCGGTCAGCACGACGAACGACGTCAGCGAGGAGAACAGCTGCATCGCGGCGACCCCGCAGAGCACCACCCGGTCCGTGGTGCCGCCCAGCGTGTGGCTGAGCAGCAGCACCATCGCGAACGAGACGAGCGCGCCGAGGAACGCGCCGCCGGACACCGAGAGCGCCCCGCCGCCGAGCCCGAGCACCACGACGAGGACGGCCCCGGTCGACGCCCCCGACGACACGCCCAGGACGAACGGGTCCGCGAGCGGATTGCGCAGCAACGCCTGCAGCACCGTGCCGCACACCGCGAGGCCCGCCCCGCACACGGCGGCCAGCAGCGTGCGCGGCAGCCGCAGGTTCCAGACGATGCCGTCCCGGATCGGCGACAGGTCCGAGACGCCCCAGCCGGCGTGGGCGGCCACCGTCGACCAGACGTCGCCGACCCGGATCTGCGCCGGGCCGACGGTGATCGCGACGGCGACCGACGCACACAGCGCGAGCAGGCCGGCCGCCCAGGAGAGGCCGGGGCGCAGCGCGGTCACCCGGCCTGCTTCCCGGGGCCGACGAGGCCGAACTCGCGCAGGGCGGCGGCCACTTGCTCGATGCCGTCGACGGTACGGATGGTCGGGTTCATCGCCTGCCCGCTGAGCAGCACGTACCGCTTCTTGCGGACGGCCGTCATGTTCTTGGTGACCGGGTCGGACTCCAGGAACCTGATCTTCTGCGCGGCGGACTCCGCCGACTGCGAGCGGCGCGTCAGATCGCCGATGACGAGGACGTCCGGGTCGCGGTCCGCGACGGTCTCCCAGTTGACCTGGGGCCACTCCTCGCGCGTGTCGTCGAAGACGTTCCGCGCGCCGAGCTCCTTGGTCACGATGCCCGGCGCGCCGCAACAGCCCGCCATATAGGGCGAGTCGGAGTTCGCGAACCAGTGCAGCAGGGTCACGTCCTCGGCGTCGATGCCCGAAGTCGCCTTGGTGACCCGGGCCTTGAGCCGCCCGATGAGCTTCTGGCCGCGTTCCTCGACGTCGAAGACGCGCGCCAGGTCGCGGATCTCGCCGTAGACGGTGTCGAGGGTGAGCGCGGTCGTGCGCTTCCCGTCGCCGTCGCCGCTGTTGTCCTTGCCCACGCAGTCGGTGGGGGAGAGATAGGTGGGGACGCCGAGCTTCTCGAACTCCTCCCGGGGCGCCACGCCGCCCTTGCCGAGGGTGTACGTGAACGAGGCGGCGGCGAAGTCCGGTTCGGTGTCCAGGACCTTCTCGAAGGACGGATAGCGGTCGGCCAGCCGCGGCACCTTCGCGTTCGCCTTCGTCAGGTTCTTCAGGACCGGGTCGGTCCAGGTCGCGGTGCCCACCATCCGGTCGGCGAGACCGAGCGAGAGCATGATCTCGGCGGAGCCCTGGTCGAGGGCGACGGCGCGGCGCGGGGCGTGGTCGACCCGGACCTTCGTGCCGCAGTTGTCCAGGGTGATGACGGCCGCCCGCGCTCCGTCGTCGGTGGTGGCGGCGGTTCCGGAGCCGCCGCATCCGGTGAGCAGCACCGCACCCGCCAACAGGGGTGCGGCACGGCGGACATGACGTGCGAACGGCACGGGAGTTCCTCTGCGTCCAGGGCTCATACGCGGAGCCGGCCTACGGTCCGCCCCCGGCCGCTGATCGGTTCCGGAGGCCGCCAGCAGGTCTTCGGACTCGGGATCGTCCGGACGGAGCGCCTTCCCAGGCCGGTCTCCCGGCCCAGTGGCAGTTGCCCCGCCCGTCACCCTCACCGCTGCGCGTCAGTTCCGGACTTCCACCGGATTCCCTGACCCGTGTACGTACAAGTACGCACAAAGGTACGACTGGCGTTCGGAAGCTATCACAGGAGGTCCACGGCCCGGCCGGCCGGGGCGGGCGGCGTCAGCGTTCCGCGTTGAGCGCCGCCACGGCGCCCTGCGCGTCGCCGATCGTGGTGTAGTCGACGGCGACGAAGGTGACCGGGCGGCCGCGTTCCCGCTCGCAGCGGTGCGCCCGGTCGAGCAGGAAGCGGCGTGCGTTGACCGTGCCCGCGTCCAGGCGGCTGCCGCCGTCGATGGTGATGAAGTGGTTGAGCAGGAAGAGCCGGTGGTCGTCACCGCCGCGGTGCGGGGCGCAGGTCATCGCGTCGGGGGAGCGGAAGGCGAACGGGGTCTCCATGCCGTAGCGGTAGAAGTTGCGGTACCAGTCGGCGGGCCCGTCGGCCTGTTCGGCGAAGACGACGAGACGCCGGCCGCTGTCCGTCATCTCGCCGAGCGTCGGCCAGGGTTTCGCCGGATCCGGGTCGGGTGTGTGGATCAGATCGGTCAACCCGGCCTCGGCGAAGGCCTGTTCCGTGTCCTGCCCGCTGATCGCGTCCTGGATGATCAGCGTGACGACCTCCGTCGGATGCTCCCGCATCCAGTCGCCGATCTCCCGCAGCGTCGGCACCAGTGCGATCGCCCCGGCCCTGCACACCGAGTGGCACAGCCACAGCCCGTCGCGCGGCGGATTGAACCGGTTGACCGCGTCGGCGACGAACTCCCGCTGCGCGGACGTGAAGTCGGAGTCGGCGAGCCGTGCGGTGATCTCGTCGGGCCGCTCCCACCGGTAGGTGTCGATCTGCAGCGCCCGCACCCCGTCGTCCAGCTGCGCGGTGATCCCGGGGTCCTGGAGCGGCCCGATGAACCGGTCGACCGTCGTCGACATCGCGTTGTGCGACGTCAGGTACGCCACCTCGTCGTACGGCCGGTCGCAGAGGGCCGCGCTGCCCTGGCACACGCGCGGCGCCGCGGGGCTGGCCACCAGCGGCACCACGACCATGCCCGCCACGGCGACCGCGGCGGCCCCCGCCCCGAACCCGACGATCCGACGCGTCGGCAGGGACCGCGGCCGGCGGACCCGCAGGTAGTGCCCGGCCCCGATCAGCAGGGCGCCCGCGACCACCGGGACGAGCGCGGCGAGCAGGGCGGTGCGGGTGATGTGGGCGAAGGCGCCGTGCTGCACGTCGTCGACGAGCCGGGCCAGGCTCGCCGGCCAGGCTGCGGGCGGGTCGACGACGCGCCCGCCGGTGACGCCCCGGACCACGAGCGCGGCGACGGCGACGAGCACCCCGCCCACCACGAGCGGCCGGCCCAGCCGGGTCAGCCGCCGGTCGGGCCGCGCGGAGCCGAGGCACCACAGCGCCACGAGCGACGCCACCAGCAGGACGGCCGCGAGCAGCTCCACGAGGCCGACCCCGACGGCCGTGTAGGGCCGCAGCCGGTGCAGCGCCGCGAGGTCGTTGCCGGACGCCGCCAGCGTGTCGGTGAGGTCCCAGGTGCCGCCGTCCACGACGGCCTGCAACTGCCGCGCCGCGTCCCGGGTCCGGTCCGAGACGGCGGCGGGCGCCACGGCCGCGAGCACGGTGGCCACGTCCCCGTCCGCGAGCGCCGTCCCGATCTCCGGGCGCAGCGCCGCACGCTGCCCGGCGGGCAGGACGCGCAGCACCGCGTCCGTCACCTGCTCGACCTGCTCGGGTGTCAGCGGCAGCGACGGCAGACCGGCCGGGGCCCGCCCCTCCGACACGTCGCGCAGCGCGGCCGAGAGGTCGGCGGTGAACCGGTCGAAGTCGGGTTCGGAGCGGTCCTGGAGCCCGGCCACGAGATCACCGAAGTAGGTGTGCGCCAGGTCGTTGAGGTTGTTGAGGACCGGCCGTACGTCGACGGACAGGTCGAGCGCGTCACGGTCGCCGTTGAGATAACCGACGACCGCCTGGATCTGCTCCCGGGTGAGGGCGCGGACGGTGTCCGGCGGCAGCACCAGCTTGATGTTCGAGGTGATCTGGGCCTCGGGGACGGCGAGTCCGGCGAGCAGCTCACGGGCGACGGGGGCCGCGTCGGGATCGACCAGGACCTCGTTGTAGAGCCGGTCGTACGCGTCCTGTTCGTCGAGCACCGATTCGTGGAAGGCGGGCGAGAGCACGGTGGCGCGGACGGTGGCCGCCGTGACGACGGTCAGCGTCGAGAGCACGGCCACCACGAAGGCCACCACCCACCACAGCCGACGCACTGCGCACCGTCCGTCGCGGGGTCAGAAGGCGACCGGGTCGCGGACGATGGGGCACGTCATGCAGTGGCCGCCGCCGCGCCCCCGGCCCAGTTCGGCGCCGACGATGGTGATGACCTCCACCCCGGCCTTGCGCAGCAGCGTGTTCGTCTGCGTGTTGCGGTCGTACGTGAAGACGACACCTGGCTCCACCGCCACGGCGTTGTTGCCGCTGTCCCACTGCTGGCGCTCGGACTCGTAGACGTCGCCGCCGGTCTCGATGACCCGCAACAGCGGCAGCCCGAGCGCCTTGGCGACGACGTCGACGAACGCGGCCGAGCCCTCGTCGACGATGTCGAGGCCCGGTGCCTTGTCGCTCGGGCGCAGCGAGAACGTGTGCACCGAGTCCATGATCTGCGGGTAGAGCGTCACGACGTCCCGGTCGGCGAAGGTGAACACGGTGTCGAGGTGCATCGCGGAGCGCAGCTTCGGCATCCCGGCGACGACCACGTGCTCGGCCGCGCCCCGCTCGAACAGGGCGGTCGCGACCTGGGTGACGGCCTGCCGCGAGGTGCGCTCGCTCATGCCCATCAGGACGACCCCGTTCCCGACGGGCATGATGTCGCCGCCCTCGAACGAGGCCTGCCCCCAGTCGCGTTCGGGATCGCCCCACCACACGGTCGACCCGACGAAGTCGGGGTGGAATTGGTAGACCGCCTTCATCAGCAGCGTCTCGTCGTGGCGCGCGGGCCAGTACAGCGGATTGAGGGTGACGCCGCCGTACAGCCAGCAGGTGGTGTCCCGGGTGTAGAGGGTGTTCGGCAGTGGCGGCATCAGGTACTCGCGGACTCCGGCGGTCTCCCGCGCGAGCGCCACGTACGGCGAGCGGTGGTCGTCCGGCAGGTCGGTGGTGGCCAGGCCGCCGATCAGGTACTCGGCGAGCTGCCGCGGCTCCAGGGTCTCCAGGAACGCCCGGGTGTCGTCGATGAGGCCGACGCCGACCTGGTTGGCGACGATCTTCCGGTCCAGCAGCCAGGACTTCGCGTCGGGGATCGCCATGGTCTCGGCGAGCAGGTCGTGCAGCTCGACCACCTCGACGCCGCGCCCGCGCAGCTTGTTGACGAAGTCGGCGTGGTCGCGCTGGGCGTTCTCCACCCACATCACGTCGTCGAAGAGCAGGTCGTCCGCGTTGCTCGGGGTGAGCCTGCGGTGTGCGAGCCCCGGTGCGCAGACGAGGACCTTGCGCAGCCGGCCCACCTCGGAGTGGACGCCGTACGCGGCGGAAGCGGGGGTGTCTTGGTCAGTCACGGTGGTGCCTTCCGGGGTGACGCGGGACGGGGGACGACGGGCGGGAGCAGGGCGGGGTCCGGTCTCAGAGGCTGATCCAGCCGAGGACCAGCGCCACGACGCCCAGCACGGCGCCGATGACGGAGACGGCGAGGATGACGAGTTCGCGCCGCGAGAAGAGGCGTCTGCCCTGCTCGCGGCGGGCCATCACGAAGAGCACGGTGGCCGGCGCGTAGAAGACGAACGAGACGAGCACGAACTTCAGCCCGGCGGCGTACAGCAGGAACGCCGTGTACACGGTGGCGAGCGCGGCGAACACGAGGTCGCCGGAGAGCCCTCTGCCGCCGCCGACGGTCCGTTTGTCCGGCCGGACCGCGATCTTCAGGGCGAAGGCCGCGGCCAGCAGGAACGGGATCAGGGTGAGCGCGCTGGTGAGGTCGAGCGCGAAGTTGAACGCGTCGTCCGAGAACATCGTGACGACCAGGACGACCTGGGAGAGGGCCGTCGACATCAGCAGCGCCGGCACGGGCACGTCCGCGGCGGTGGAGCGGGCCAGGAAGCGCGGCATGTCGTCGTCCTTGGCGGCGACGAACAGCACCTCGGCGGCCATCAGGGTCCAGGCCAGATAGGCGCCGAGCACCGACACGATGAGCCCGACGCTGACGAACACCTTGCCCCAGGTACCGACCGCCTCCTCCAGCACCCCGGCCATGGACGGCTGGCGCAGCTCGGCGATCTCGCTCATCGGCAGGATCCCGTACGACACGATCGTGACCGAGGCGAAGACCGCGAAGACGCTGAGGAAACCGAGGATCGTCGCCCGCCCGACGTCCTCGCGGCGCTTGGCGTGCCGGGAGTAGACGCTGGCGCCCTCGACGCCCAGGAAGACGAAGACGGTGGCGAGCATCGTGCCGCGGACCTGGTTGAAGAGGGAGCCCGCGTAGTCGGCGCCGCCCCAGTTCTCCGCGAACACGTGGGGCTTGAGGAAGAACAGGGCCAGCACCACGAAGACCAGGATGGGGACGACCTTGGCGACGGTCACGATCCGGTTGATCGTCGCGGCCTCCTTCACCCCGCGCCGGATGAGCAGGAAGAACCCCCACAGGCCCACCGAGGACAGGGCGACGGCCAGCAGGGTGTCACCGTCGCCGAGCGCCGGGGCGATCGCGCCCACGGTGGACATGATCAGCACCCAGTACGTCACGTTGCCCACGCAGGCGCTGGCCCAGTAGCCGAACGCGGAGAAGAACCCCAGGTACTCGCCGAACCCGGCCTTGGCGTACGCGTAGACACCCGCGTCGAGGTCGGGTCTGCGCAGGGCGAGGCGCTGGAAGACGAAGGCCAGCATGAGCATGCCGGTACCGGCGACCAGCCAGGCGATGAGGGCTCCGGCGACACCGGTCTCGTCCGCGAAGCGCCGCGGCAGCGAGAAGACGCCCGCGCCCACCATCGAGCCCACCACCATCGTGGTGAGCGTGAACAGCGGCAGTTTCGCCGCGGGCGGCGAAGACGGCGTGGCGTCGTGGGCGGTGGCCTGCTCCATGTCGTCCCTCTTCCTCCGGCTCACTGTGGACGCTGTGGGTCCACGGGACGCTCCGGCAACAGTCTTCTACCAACTTGTTAAGTACTGCACCTTTTAGGGGCATCGAGAGGCGTACGCCCGTCTACGTCTCGGATGGCCGGGAAAGGAGAGTTGTGCGCAGCATGGAGGAAGCTGGCCAGAAGCGCCCAGGAACAGGGAAGGGACCTGCAGGCATGCACTCCTCGTTGACCCCGGCCATTCTCAAGGAACTCCGGACCCAGCGCCCCTATCCGGCGGTGTCCCTGGCGATGCCCACGCACCGCACGCGACCGGAGAACGCGCAGGACCCGGTCCGGCTCGACAACCTCGTCCGCGAGGCCGCACGCCAACTGGACGCGGACCCCGGTGTCACGAAGGAACGCCGCGACGACGTGGTCGCCCAGCTGAACGAGGCGGTCGCCGAGACGGACCTCGCGCACGCGAGGGACGGGCTCGTCGTCTTCGCGGCGCCGGGCGAGCACCGGGTGTGGGCCGTGGACCGGGCGGTGCCCGAACGGGTCGTGGTCGCGGACACCTTCCTCACCCGCAACCTCGTCGCGGCCGACGCGGCGCAGAAGCCCTACTGGGTGCTGGCCGTCGCCGCCGACCGGATCGCGCTGTGGAACGGGCGCGGTGAGCGCGTCGTCGAGGAGGAGGGCCACGGATTCCCGTTGACCCGCAGCCTGGAGGACCCGGACGTCGAGCGCAAGGAACGGATCGGCGATGTGCCGAGCACCTTCCGCGACGAACAGGCCCGCCAGTTCTTCCGGGAGGCGGACGCCGCGCTGGCCGCCGTCCTCGCCGCCGAGTCCCGACGGCTCTACGTCACCGGCGAACCGGCCGCCCTGTCCCTGCTCACCGAGAGCGGCTCGGCCGCGCAGGGCGCGGTCCAGGTCCCCTTCGGCGGACTGGCCCACGGCGGCGGCGACGCGGTCGCCAAGGCGGTGGCCCCGGCCCGGGCCGCGGACGGCGAACGCGTGGTGACCGAGGCGCTCGCCGCACTCGACCGGGCCCGCGGCAGCAACACGTACGCCGCCGGTGTGGACGAGGTCTGGCAGAAGGCGTCGGACGGGCGGATCCACCGCCTCGTCGTGGAGGACAACTACCGCGTCACCGTCCGGGCCGGCGAGGGCCACCTGGAACCGGCGGCCGACGACGACCTGGACGCCGTCCACGACATCGTCGACGAGATCGTCGAATCCGCACTGGAGACCGGCGCGGAGGTCGTCTTCGTCCCGGACGGCCAACTGGCGGACGCCGGACACGTGGCCGCCGTGCTGCGCTTCTGACCCTCGCTCCCCACCACGTCAGAGAGGAACCGATCCATGAGCGCAGGCAAGAGGCCAGGGAGGTCCGGCGGCCGGATCGCCCTGGGGGTGTGCGCGGCCGTGGGCGTGCTGGCGCTCGCCGCGTGCAGCACCGACGACTCCGGCAGCGACTCGGGGGCGAGCGTCACGCCGCGCCCGACGGCCCCGAACGCGTCGGACTTCTCCGGGGAGCCGCCGTCCGCGCTGGCGTCGAGCGCCGCGTCGAAGAAGGCCGAGGTCAAGGAGTCGGCGTCGGCCGCGGCCGAGTCGGCGTCCGAACGGGCCCACGACTTCGAGGCGTCGGTCGCCGCCGACGTGGAGCGCAACCGCCAGGAGTTCACCAACGCGCTCAAGGACGTCGACGGCCAGGGCAACGCGATGAGTGACGTCTCCCTGACGGGCAAGCCCCTCGCGCAGACGAACGGGGTGCGCGCCCTGGTCGTGAACATCACCAACAAGACCGACAAGACGGCGTCGTACGCGGTCCAGGTCGACTTCAGCGACTCCGACGGCAAGGTCGTCGAGTCCAAGGTCGTCGGTGCGCGGGAGCTCGAGCCGGGCGAGAAGGCCCAGCCGCTGGCCATCAGCAGCAAGCCGCCGGAGCCGCACCTCACCGCGAAGATCGCGAAGGCGCAGCGGTACTGAGCCGGACGCCCGGGCGGCCCGCGGTCAGTGACGCGCCGCCCGGGGCCGGGGCCACGGCATGCCGTGCAGCCGCTCGATGTCCGAGTTGAAGCGCCGGAGGTGGCCGGCGAACGCCGCGATGTCCTCGTCGGACCAGTCGGCCATGATGCGGTCGAGACTCGCCACCGTGCCGGACCGTTCCTGGTCCAGGCGTCTGGCGCCCTCGTCGGTGATGCGGAACTTGCGGGCCAGGCCGCCGTCCGGATCGGGGATGCGCTCGACGAGGCCGGCGCGCATGGCGGCCGCCGTCTGCCGGTTGAGCGTTGACGTGTCGAGGCCGAACGCGTCGCAGAGCTGCCCGATCGACATCGGGCCCTCCACGCGGATCCGGCTGAGCAGGATGTAGGCGCTGCGGTCGAGGACGCTGTCCGCGCGGCGCCCCTTGCTCTTGTGCAGGTGCAGATAGCGGCTGAGCAGCATCTGCTCGAACTCCACCCGATGTGTGGGCTTGTCCACGTGGTCCCTTCCTCCGGTTCCTCCGCTCCACCATATGTATCAGACACGTAATGTGGTCCATACACACGACATGTACGATGCACAAAGGTGCTGCCGGACAGGCGTGCCCCTTTCCTTTCTCTGTTCCGTGAAGGAGCTCCACCATGGACGGCCCTCAGCCGACCTCCCACTCGAGCGCGGTCGTCGCCACCCTGGCCCTGGCCGGCACGGTCGCGGCGATCATGCAGACCCTGGTGACCCCGCTGATCGCGGAGATGCCGCAGCTGCTGCACACCTCGCCGTCGAACGCGGCCTGGGTCGTCACGGTCACCCTGCTCGTCGCGGGTGTCTGCGTGCCGGTGTCCGGGCGCCTCGGCGACCTCATCGGCAAGCGGCGGATGCTGCTGGTCTGCGCCGTGCCGCTGGTCGTCGGATCGGTCGTCTGCGCCCTGTCGTCGTCCGTCGTCCCGATGATCGTCGGGCGCGGTCTGCAGGGCATGGGCATGGGCATGGTGCCGCTCGGCATCGCGCTGCTGCGGGACGTCGTCCCGGCGGAGAAGCTCAGCGGTTCCATCGCCCTGGTGAGCGCCTCCATGGGCATCGGCGGCGCCATCGGCCTGCCGCTGTCCGCCGCGGTCGCCCAGTACGCCAACTGGCGTGTCCTGTTCTGGGGTTCGGCGGGCCTCGCCCTGGTGATCGGCGCGCTCATCTTCTTCGTCGTGCCGGACGTCCCGGCCGGCGCCAAGGGCCAGCGGTTCGACGGACTCGGCGCGATCGGTCTCGCCATCGGTCTGGTGTCCCTGCTCCTCGCGATCTCCAAGGGAGCCGACTGGGGCTGGGGTTCGGGCACCACGCTCGGCCTGTTCGCCGTCGCCGTCGTGGCGCTGCTGGTGTGGGGCTGGTGGGAGCTGCGCACCCGCGACCCGCTCATCGACCTGCGCACCACGGCCCGCCCGCGCGTCCTGCTGACCAACGCCTCCTCGATCCTCATCGGCGTCGGCATGTACTCCTTCATGCTGATCGCGCCGCAGTTGCTGCAGTTCCCCGAGGCGACCGGCTACGGCCTCGGCCAGTCGATGCTCGCCGCCGGTCTGTACCTGGCGCCCGGCGGCGTGATGATGATGATCGTCTCCCCGCTCGGCGGAAAGCTGATCAACGCCCGCGGCCCCAAGGTCGCCCTGGTCTGCGGCGCGCTGGTGATCTCCGCCGGATACGGTCTCGCGCTGTTCCTGATGGGCTCGGCCTGGGGCCTGATGATCGTCGGCATCGTCATCAACAGCGGTGTGGCGCTCGCCTACGGGGCGATGCCCGCCCTGATCATGAGCGCGGTCCCGCTCTCCGAGACGGCGGCCGCCAACGGCTTCAACGCCCTGATGCGCTCGCTCGGCACCACGATCGGCGCCGCCGTGATCGGTGTCGTCCTGGCCCAGATGACCGTGAACCTCGGCGGCTACACCATCGCGTCCGAGGGCGGTTTCCGCACGGGCCTGGTGATCGGCTCCGCGGTCGCCCTGGTCTCCGCCGCCGTCGCGGCGCTCATCCCCGCGCTGCGGGACGGCGAGGGCGCGGCGGCCGGCGAGCAGCCGGCCACGAGCGACCAGGCTCCGGCCCGCGCCTGAGTCCGCCACCCGGAAGCCGTACGACGGCCCGTGCGCGGTCCCTTCCCGGACCGCGCACGGGCCGTCAGACGCTGTAGCCCCCGTCGACCGCGAGATGCTGCCCGGTGATGAACCCGGCCCGGTCGGACGCCAGGAACGCGACGGCCTCGGCGATGTCCTGGGCGGAGCCGAAGCGGCGCAGGGGGATGTTGCGGCGGGTGACGGCGAGCGCGGCGTCGTCCAGGTCGCCGCTCTCGATCAGCCGGGCCGCGTTCCCGTCGGTGAGCATGCCGGGGCCCACGCAGTTGAACCGCACCCCGTAGCGCCCCTCCTCGGCGGCCAGCGCCCGGACCACCGCCTCGATCGCCCCCTTCGTGCCCGTCGACAGACCGTCGCGCACCGGATAGCGGCGGGTGGCGGCCGTGGTCACCGCGACCGTGTTGCCGCCGTGCTCGCGCAGCGCGCCGAGCGCGGGATGGACGAGCTGGTAGAAGGCCAGCGCGTCGGCCTGCAGCTGCTCCCGGTACCGGGACGGGGTGACCTGGCTCAGATGCGTCATGGGCACGTGCGGACCGGCCGCGTACACCAGCGTGTGCACCCCGCCGAACGCGTCCACCGTCTCCCGCACGGCCGCCGCGCCGTCCTCCTCGACCGTCAGGTCGGCCCGCAGGGCGCGGACGTGCGCCCCCGGTGCCGTCAGCTCGTCGGTGAGGGCCCGCGCGGCACCCTCGTTGGAGCGGTACGTGAAGGTGACCGCCGAGCCGCGCCGGGCCAGGGTGCGGACGATCGCCGCTCCGATGGCCCCGGTTCCGCCCGCGACCAGCGCGGCGCCCTTGCGGTCGGCGAAGTCCTGCTCGGACACGGCAACTCCCTCACGGATGCGGCGACTCACGGACCCCCGTGTGTAGCCGCAACCGCCGAAGAGGTGAAGGGCCGTGCGGCTGCACACCGGGATCCGTCACAGGACCTCGGCCAGCGCTCTCAGCGCGGCCCGGGGGTCGGGGCCGGCCGGGGCGAGGACGGCGCTCGTGACACCCGCGTCGAAGAGGGCCTCGATCTGCGCGCGGACCTGCTCCGCCGTGCCCGCGAGCGCCAGCCGCGCCGCCCACTCGTCCGGGACCGCCCGCGCGAACTCCCGTGCGTCGGCGCTGGTGCGGCGCAGTTCGGCGAGCTCGGCGTGGAAGTCGAGCGGGGCGATGTGCGGCCGCCAGTCGGGGTCGCCGAGCGGTTCGAGGGCCGGGCGGGCGGCGGCGAGGGCGGCGCGCGGGTCGTCGTCGACGGCGGCGATGTTGTAGGCGGCGAGCCGGTGGGGCCGGTGGGCGGCGATGCCGGCGAGGGCCGCGCGTACGTACTCGGGAGTGACCGGCTCGGCGAGCAGCGTGCCGTCGGCGACCTGCCCGGACACGGCGAGCGACTTGGGGCCGCGGACCCCGGCCAGGACGTCGGGGACCTGCTCGGGGAGTGCCGACGCGTCGAGCCGGATCCCGTCGAGCCGGACGTACCGGCCGTCCGTGGTGACGGACTCGCCCGCGAGCAGTGCCCTGAGCGCTCCGACGTACTCGCGCAGCAGCGTCAGCGCACTGGCGGGCCAGGCGCCGACGCCGCGCATCCAGTCGGGCATGCCGTGGCCGACGGCCAGGTCGACGCGGCCGGGGTGCAGCTGGGCCAGCGTCGCCGCCTCCATGGCGGCGAAGGCGACGTTCCTCGCTCCCGCGGGCAGCAGGCCGACGCCGACCCGGATCCGGCGGGTGTGGGCGAGCACGGTGGCGGCCTGGGCGAGTCCGCCGCGGTAGCCGAGGTCCTCGACGACCCACAGCTCCCCGAACCCGTAGGCGTCCGCGTCGCGCGCGTAGGCGACTAGGTCGTTCAGGGGGATGTCGCGGGGGAGGAGGACACCGATGGTGTTGTCCGGTCGGGTCATGTCAGGTCTCCGCTCGTGGTCGGTCGTCGGCCGGCACGGTCCGTGTCGTCCGTCGTGCCCGTGCTGTCGTCGCCGCCGGAGTGGTGGAGTCCCGGCGGGTCGTCGGGGGCCGGTCCGCCGTGACCGGCCGCGGTGCTGCGGGAGCGGGTGTCGGCGGCCGGGGCGAGCAGGACGGCCGAGGCGACGAAGACGAGGACGACGACCATGGCCGAGCGCAGCCCGTAGTGATCGCCGAGGAACCCGAGCGCCGGCGGACCCACCAGGAAGGCGACGTAGCCGATGGTGGCCACCAGGCTGACCCGGGCCGTCTGGTCGGGCCCCGAGTCGCCCGCCGCCGAGAGGGCGACCGGGAAGCCGAGGGAGGCGCCGAGTCCCCAGAACAGCACGGCGATCGCGGCGACGACGGCGCTGTCCGAGAAGATCACCAGGATCAGCCCGACCGCACCGGAGACCGCGCTGGCGCGCACGACGGCGGCCCGGCCGAACCGGTTGAGGAAGAACGTGCCGCAGAACCGCCCCACCGTCATCGCGGCGGCGAAGCCCACGAAGACGAGCGAGCCGAGCGCGGCGTCCAGGCCGTGACCGTCGACCATGAGCAGCGGCAGCCAGTCGTTGGCGGCGCCCTCGGCCAGCGCCATGGCGAGCACGATGGCGCCGATCAGCAGGAGCCGGCCGTCCTTCCACACCGGCGGGCCCGACCGGCGTGCCGCGCCCGGTTCCCCGGCCGCGGCGCTCAGCCCGGTGCCCGCCGGCACCGACCGCAGCCCGTGCACGAGCAGTCCGACGGCGATCACCGCGACCGCGATCAGATGCCAGTGCGCCGGGAACGCGGCCGCGGTCGCCGCCATCCCGACCGCGCCGCCGACGACGGTGCCCAGGCTGAAGCACCCGTGCAGCGTGGGGAGCACCGCGGCGCCGGTGATGCGCTCGACGTCCGCCCCGTCCACGTTCACCGCCACCTCGCCCGCGCCCATGCCCGCGCCGAACACCCACAGTCCCGCGGTGACCAGCGGAGCGGACGGGACGGCGGTGCCGGTCCCGATGACGACCATGCTCGCGACGATCAGCGTGGTGCCGAGCGCGATCACGGGCCGGGTGCCGAACCTCGACACCAGCCGTCCCGAGCACAGGATGCCGCTCATCGAGCCGACGGACAGGCCGAACAGGATCAGCCCCATCTGCCCGGTGGACACGCCCAGTTGATCGCGGATGTCCGGGGTCCTGGTGACCCAGGAGGACATGGCGATGCCGGGCAGGAAGAAGAACAGGTACAGGGCCTGACGGCGGCGGCGCACGGCGCGGTCTGTCACAAGGGGCTCCGCTGGGTCCGGAAGAATGGTCCGGTGGCGGGAGGTCCCGGCACCCACCGAGTATGCACAAATGTACACACCCGATCGGGTGCCGGAGAAGATCGGGCGGACCACCGAAATCGGTCCGCCCGCCCCATCCGGTGCCGAGCAGAGAGAGCGGACAACGGCGATGACCGGCAGCACCCGCGGCCCCAACGACCCCCGGCGGCGCGAACGCATCCTCGACGCGGCCCTCGACGTCATCGCCGAACACGGCGCCATCAAGGTGACCTTCCGCAAGATCGCCGCTGCCGCCGGGGTGCCGCTCGGCTCGCTCACCTACTACTTCGACGACATGCAGCACCTGCTCACCGAGGCGTTCACCCGCCTCGCCGAGTCCGTGTCCACCCGCTACGGTGCCCTGCTGGCGGCGGCCCGTACGCCCGAGGAGGCGCAGGACGCCGTCGTCGAGATCATCTGCGGCAAGGTCTGGGGCACCGACCGCAACCTGCTGCTCAGCTACGAGCTGTACGCCTTCGCCACCCGCCACCCCGAACTCCGTACGGTCATGCGGTCCTGGATGCAGGCCAGCCGCGAGTCGCTGTCCGCCCACTTCGACCCGCTGACGGCACGGGCGCTCGACGCCCTGGTCGAGGGCTTCTCCATCCACAACTCCGTCGATCCCCAGCCCACGGACCGTGCGGGCGTGGCGGCCATCGTCAAGGCGGTGGCGGACGGTTCGGTCCGGCGCGGCTGAGCGGTCGGATCGCGCGGAAGCGGGCGGTCAGATCACGCGGAAGAGGTCGGCTGCCGCGTGCACGTCGGTGAAGTCCTCCACGCAGCGCAGGTTGTCGCACAGCGCGTCGAGGACCGAGCCCCGCTCGGCGGCCGGCGCGGCGCCGACGGCCACGCCGAAGACCCGGAAACCCAGCCGCTGCCGGGCCTGCTGCCAGGCGCGCATCCACTCCTCGGTGACGTCGCACTCGTCGTCGGTGAGCATCACGATGTCTCCGCGGGCACGGGCCTCGTCGTCGAACTCCGCCTCCAGCAGCGCCCGCGCCTCGGTCAGCGGCCGCTGGTAGCTGGTACCGCCGCCGAGGAAGGTCTCCGCGAAGTCGACGACCCGGTCGATGTCCGCGGACTCGCCGGCCGGGAAGCGGAACACCCGGAGCCTGTCCGCGGCGGAGAACAGGATGCCGACGAAGTCACGCCCCGCCTCGCGGGCCTGGTCGAGCAGGGCCAGCGCACACGCCTTGGACCACGCCTCCCGGGTGACACCGCCCGGCCCCTCCGCGTACATCGAGTGCGAGGTGTCGACGCACGCGATGACGGCGCCGCGGCCGGCCGGCCGCTCGCCCCGCGTGTCGTACAGCATCAGTTCCCCGGCGGCGTAGCGCGCGGCGAACACCGCACGCAGCGCGGGCAGTCCGAGGTGGGCCAGTTCGGCGGGGACGACGCGGGCGAGGTCGTCGCCGAGCGTGACACCGACCAGTTCCCCGGACTCGCTCTCCGTCCTGCGGGCGCGTTCGCCCGCGGCCATCCGCCGGAAGCGACCGATGAGCCGTGCCCACTCGGCGAGGCGGCCGGTGCGCAGCCGCTCGGCGAGCCGGGCGCGCCGGTCGAACGGCATCCGCTCCAGCTCGCTGCCCCCGACACCCCAGGCCCGCATCAGGTCGGCCTCCTCGCGCACGGCTCCGGCGGCCTTCGCCACGCCGCTCCGCGCGGCCGCCCGGATCCCGGGCACTGCCACCGAGAGGGCCCGGGCGGCGTCCTCGGCCGCCCGCCGCGCGGCGGACTCGACGGCTTCCGCGGCCGTGATCGCCCGGCGTACGGCATCGGCCGCGGCGGGCGGCACCGTGCCTTCCTCGTCGGCACCGTCGGCGGCCCGCCGGAGCGCGTCGCCCACCGCGGCCGCCGCCCGTTCGGCGTCCCGCCGCGCCGCCCCGGCCCGCTCGGCCCGCGCCCCGGCCTCCTCGGCGCGCTCCAGGATCCGGCGCAGCGCGGCGCTCTGGGCGAGCACGGCCAGCGCGGCGGCATACGGGTCACCGGCCGTCTCACGGCGCAGCGCGGTGAACTCAGGCGACTGCGTGAGCGCGGTGACGGCCTCGTGGTGGGGCAGCCGGGACGGGTCCATCTCCGCAGATGCGCGCAGCCGGGGAACGGCCAGGTACGCGGCGAGGAACGCGTCCGCGAGGAGGTCGGCGGCGTGGGCGTGGCGGGCGCTCAACTCCTCGGCGAGCTCGCGCAGTCCGGCCGCCTGCTCGTACGTGTCGCGCCAGGTGAGACGGTCGACGTGGTCCGCGACCACGGCCGTCGTGTGCCGTCCGGTTCCGGCAGCCCGGACCAGCCAGGTCGCGGCCGCGCCCGCCGGTTCGCCGGGCGGGTCCACGGCGTTCAGAGCTGCGCCTGTACCGTCGACGCGTCCACGCCCAGGGCCTCGGTGAGCACCCGGGCGCGCACGGCGCGCTGCCGCCCGGTGACCCGGTCGATGGTCGCGGTGGACCGCCCGGCGTCCGCCGCCTCCGCGCGCAGCTGCTCTAGCCGCTTGCCCGCCATGGCCAACTGGTGGTGCGCCTTCCTGATCACCCAGTCGCTCAGCGCCTCCCGGGACTGTCCCGCCATCGCGTCGAGCTGGACCGCCAACTCCTCGATGCTGTCGCCCAGTTCGAGTGCTTCCTTGGCATCGGGATTGACCAGGTGCAGCACCTCGCGCTCCACGGTGGGCCGGTCCGCGGGGGAGTCCCACAGCACGTGCGTCAGCACCGAGAGGTCCCGCTCGCCGACCGCCGCCCGGCCGTCCAGGTACGCGGACGCCTGGAGCAGCCGCACGGCCTGCCGCCAGCGCCGGTCGGAGGCGACGAGCTCCTTGCGGCGCAGGGCCGCCCGCAGCGCGCACACCGCGTCCACGATCGCGTCGGGCACGTCCACGGCCGGGACGTCCTCGGCGACGGCGTGCTGCAGCGCGGCCAGGCCGACCGTGGTCCGGGCCGGTGCGGCCGGCCGGTTGACGGCGGAGCGGACCAGGGCCGCGAAGTTCGTGGGGTCCTCCAGATAGCCGACCTCGATCCGGACCAGGAGCCGGTCGTAGATCGCGGCGGTGTCCTCCCCGCCGGGCAGTTCGTTGCTCGCCGTGATGGCCCCGATCAGCGGGCAGCGCACCGGTTCGCCGCCGTTCTCCGGGTGGTAGATCCGCTCGTTGAGATAGCCGAGCGTCTCGTTCAGCGCCGCCGTGGAGCACTTGAAGATCTCGTCGACGAACGCGATGTGCGCCGTCGTCGCCCGGCCGTCGTAGACCTGCCGGTACTCGCCCCTGGCCAGCGCGGCGACGTCGATCGGCCCGAACATCCGGGTCGGCGCGGTGAACTTCGACAGCAGGATCTCCCAGTACGAGGCGCCCACCACCCGGCCCGTGAGCTCCCGGGCCAGCTCGGACTTGGCCGTCCCCGGCGGCCCGAGGAGCAGCGAGTGCTGCCCCGCCAGCAGCGTCACCACCAGCGTCCGCACCACGTCGGCCCGCTCGTAGAACCGGTCCGCGAGCTCGTCGCAGACGGCCCGCAGCCGCCCGGCCGTGTCCTGCGCCTCCGGCCCGCCCATGCACAACTCCCGCCCCCGCGCCCGTTCGGGCACCCCGGACAACATAGCGCGGGCGGCCGTCCGGGATTCACTCGTACGGCCCCAGCCCGATGGCTCCTCGGACAGGCCGGCACCAGGCTGAGGCGCAGCCACCCGGACGCAGGAGGACCCCGTGACCACGACCGACCTTCCGGTGGACGACGGCACCGACGCGCAGGACGCCGACCGGGGATTCGTCGCCGCGCTGGAACCAGGGGTCGTCAAGAACGCGGACGGGGCCACCGTCTGGAACAGCGACGCCTACGCCTACCTCATGGAGCAGTCCGAGCCGGCCGACACCGTGCACCCGAGCCTGTGGCGGCAGGCCGCGCTCTGCGCCCGCCAGGGCCTGTACGAGGTGACCGACGGCCTCTACCAGGTGCGCGGACTCGACCTGTCCAACATGTCGCTGATCGAGGGCGAGCGGGGCGTGATCGTCGTCGACCCGCTGGTCTCCGCCGAGGTCGCCGCCGCGGCGCTCGGCCTGTACCGCGCGCACCGCGGCGACCGGCCGGTCACCGCCGTGATCTACACCCATCCGCACGTCGACCACTTCGGCGGCGTGCGCGGCGTGATCAGCCCCGACTCGGACGTCCCCGTGGTGGCCCCCGAGCACTTCATGGAACACGCCGTCTCCGAGAACGTGTACGCGGGCACGGCGATGATCCGGCGCGGCATGTACTTCGGCGCGGCCGGCACGCCGTTCGGCCCCACGGGACAGGTCAACATGGGCCTGGGCATGGCCACGTCGACCGGTGCCGTCGGGCTGATCCCGCCCAATCTGACCATCACGAAGACCGGTCAGGAAGAAGTCCTGGACGGCGTCCGCTTCGTCTTCCAGATGACACCGGGCACCGAGGCCCCCGCGGAGATGAACTTCTACCTCCCCGAGCGGCGCGCCCTGTGCATGGCCGAGAACTCCTGCCACACCCTCCACAACCTGCTCACCCTGCGCGGCGCCCAGATCCGCGACGCCCGGATGTGGTCCCGCTACCTCAACGAGGCCATCGAGCTGTACGGGCACGAGACCGACGTCGTCTACGCCTCGCACCACTGGCCGACCTGGGGCACCGACCGCATCGTCCGCTTCCTCTCCGAGCAGCGCGACATGTACGGCTACCTGCACGACCAGACGCTGCGCATGATGAACACCGGACTGACCGGCATCGAGATCGCCGAGGAGATCCGGCTGCCGCCCGAGCTGGCGAAGGCCTGGCACGTCCGCGGCTACTACGGCTCCGTGTCGCACGGCGTGAAGGCCGTCTACCAGCGGTACATGGGCTGGTTCGACGGCAACCCGGCCCACCTGTGGCAGCACCCGCCGCAGGCGCAGGGCGAGCGGTACGTGCGGGCGCTCGGCGGCCCCGACCGGGCCGTCGAGACCGCCCGCACCTTCGCCGACGAGGGCGACCTGCGGTTCGCCGCGGAACTGGCCTCGCACGTCGTCTTCGGCGCGCCGGACCACGCGGGCGCCAAGGAACTCCTCGCCGACGTCCTGACCCGGCTCGGGTACGGCGCCGAGTGCTCGACCTGGCGCAACTTCTTCCTCGAAGGCGCCCACGAACTGCGCGACGGCGTACCGAAGACGGCGATCGCGCTCGCCGCGAGCCTGGCCTCCGCGCTCTCCGTCACCCAGGCCTTCGACTCGCTCGCCATCCGCGTCAACGGGCCGCGCGCCTGGGGCGTGCGCCTGACCATCCTGTGGAACGTGATCGACCTGGGCGAGACGTACCGGATGGAGCTCTCCAACGGGGCGCTCATCCACTACCCGGACCCCCGGGACACCAGCGCCGACCTGACCCTGACGCTCACCAAGGTCCAGTTGATCGGACTGCTCGCCGGCCACGGCCTCGACGGCATCGGACAGGAGGGCGACGCCGCCGTCCTGGCGCTGCTCCTGGGCACGCTCGACGAACCCGACCCCAACTTCCCGATCGTGACGCCCTGAACCCCTGACGTCCCGGCCTCGACAGGCGAGCGTGCCGCCGGCGAGCCCCGTCGCCATCCGTCGTCATCCGTCGTCATCGTCGCGGAGCAGGACGACAGCGACGAGCGTCGCGGTGCTGAGCGCCCGGGCCCGCCGCCCCTGACGGAGACGGCGGGCTCGGCCGGAAGCGCTCAGGCGTGCGCGGTCACCGGCCGGGCCGGGGCGGCCGGGGCCTTGGCGGCGACCCGGCGTGCGCCGTAGGTGCGCAGCCGCAGCGTGCACCAGATGCCGACCGCGGAGACCACCATCAGCGCGACGGCGGGTGGCCAGTACGCGCCGCCGGCCAGCGCGGACAGCCACACGGCGGCGACCGGGGCGAAGCCCGCGAAGACCAGGTTGCAGACCTGGTACGACAGCGAGATGCCGGTGTAGCGGACGTGCGGGTCGAAACCGTCGGCGAGGATCGCCGCCATCGGCCCGTACAGCGCGGACATCACGAACCGCATGGCGAGCATCATCAGATAGATCCCGGCGACGCTGCCCGTGCCCAGGACCATGAACTGCGGGATCGAGAGCAGCACCACGCCCGCGAGCCCGCCGACCACGACGCGGTGCGCGCCCACCTTGTCGCCGAGCAGCGACAGGAACGGGGTGACGACGAGCTCCAGGAACGCCGCGAGCGAGAGCCCGTTGAGCAGCATCGACTCGGACAGGTGCTGGTCCTCGGTGCCGTACGAGAGGAGGTAGCTGGTCACCACGTAGTACCCGCCGGTGGCCGTGGCCAGGGAGAAGACGCCCACCAGGACCGTCTTCCAGTCCTTGCGCAGCACCTCCGCCACGGGCAGCCTGCCGACCCCGCCCTTCTCCTGCCGGGTGTGGACCTCGTCCATCACCGGGGAGTCCTCCAGCTTGGTGCGCACCACCAGACCGATGACGACGAGGACGGCGGAGGCCAGGAACGGCACGCGCCAGCCCCACGAGTCGAACGCTGCGTCGCCGAAGAGGTTCATCAGGCTGAACATGCCGGTGGAGAGCAACGCGCCAACGGACGAGCCGAGTTGGGCGAACGAGCCGAAGAACGTCGCCTTGCCCTTCGGCGCGTTCTCGACGGCGATGAGCACCGCGCCGCCCCACTCGCCGCCGATCGCGATGCCCTGGACGAGCCGGAGCACGATGAGCAGGATCGGGGAGAGCACGCCGACCTGGTCGTAGGTGGGCAGCAGACCGATCGCGAACGACGCGACGCCCATCATCAGCAGGGTGATGACGAGGGTCTTCTTGCGGCCGACCCGGTCACCGATGTGACCGAAGACGATGCCGCCGAGCGGGCGCAGCAGGAAGCCGACCGCGAAGGTGGCGAAGGAGGAGATCGTCTTCAGGGCCGTCGGCATGTCGGCGGGGAAGAAGACGTCGTTGAAGACGATCGCCGCCGCGGTGGCGAAGGCATAGAAGTCGTACCACTCGATGGAGGTTCCGGACAGAGCGGCGAAGGCCGTTCTGAACGGGCTCTGCGGCGAGCGGGTGGGCGTGCGGTCCGGCACGGGGGCCTCCGGCGGAAGGAGTGCGGTCGGGGACGGGAACTGCTCGGGCGTGGGGAGTGGCGTCGGCGTGGAGCCGGGCCCGGCGGCCGGGCCACGGACGGGATCGTCCGGCCGCCGGGGGAGTGGGTCAGCGACCCGGTGCGGCCCAGGCGCGACTGCCGCCGACCCAGGTCTCGCGTACGCGGATGCCGGTGAGGTCGTCGGCGGACACGGTCAGCGGATCGGCGTCCAGGACGGTGAAGTCCGCGAGCATGCCCGGCGCGAGGGCGCCGACCGCGTGCTCGCGGTGCAGGGCGCGCGCGGCGGCGCCGGTGTGCGCGTGCAGACCGGCCTCGACGGGCAGGCGCAGCGCCTCGTCGCCGAGGACGGTGCCGAGCACGGTGCGGCGGGTCGCGGCGGCGGCCACGGCCTCCAGCGGGGCGGGCGGGGCGACCGGGGCGTCCGAGGAGAAGACGACCGGGACGCCGGCGGCCGGGCACAGGCCCGCCGGGTTGTAGCGGTGGCCGAGGTCGCCTACGGCGGTCAGCGTGCCGTCGCCGGTGCGCAGGTGGTGCTGCGGCTGCATGACGGGGACGACCCCGAGACTCCCCATCCGTCCGATCTGCTCGTCGGTGGGCAGCCCGCAGTGCTCGATGCGGTGCCGCATGTCGTCGCGCGGCCGGTCGGCCTGCGCCTTCTCGATCGCGTCGAGCACCATGCCGATGGCGTACGGCGACTGGGCGTGGGTCGCGGTCTGCAGACCGGCGGCGTGGGCGCGGCGCACGATGTCCGCGTACTCCTCGACCGAGTGGTAAAGCTGCCCGTGGTGGCAGCAGTCGGCGGCGTAACCCTCCGGGAAGTACGCGGTCCAGCCGCCGAGCGTGCCGTCGGCGTAGAACTTCACGCCCTGGACGCGGAACAGGTCGTCGCCGAAGCCGCGCACCGCGCCGAGTTCGAGGGCCGTGTCGAGCAGCGCCGAGGTGAGGTAGGCGCTGACGCGCATGCGCAGGGAGCCGTCGGTGCGGGCGCGCAGGTACGTCTCCATCTCGCGGCGCGAGACCTGGGCGTCGCCGATCGTCGTGACACCGGCGGCGAGGAACACCTCCTGGGCGCGCAGCAGGTGGTCGTTCATGATCGCGTCGGGCTCGGAGAGGTGGAAGTTCGGGCCGTGGTTGCCGATCTTCACGCCGGCCGGTCCTGTGAGCAGGTCGCAGGCCGCGTCCCACAGCTGTCCGTCGGGCTCGCCGTTCGCGAAGTGCCCGATGCTGCCGCCCTCGGGGGACGGGGTGCCCGCGGTGATGCGGCAGGCGCGCAGCGTGTGGGAGTTGACGACGCCGCCGTGCCCGGAGGCGTTCATGACGTAGACCTCGCGGTCCTCGGCGACGCGGTCCAGGTCGTGGCAGCTGGGGTGGCGGCCCTCGGCCAGGCGGCGGTGCTCGTAGCCGAAGCCGCGCACCGGGACGCCGGCGGGCAGGTCGCGGGCGGCCTCGCGGAGCACCTCGATCAGGGTGTCGATGTCCGGCACGTGCTCGGGGCGCAGATCGACCCAGGCGAGGGCCTGGCCGTACATCACCGGGTGGCAGTGCGCGTCGACGAAACCGGGGTGGACCAGGCCGCCGTCCAGGGCGAGTTCCTCGTCGGCGCGGCCGCCGAGCGCGGCGCGGGCGTCCTGGGCGGTGCCCACGTGGACGATGCGGTCGCCGCGCACGGCCAGCGCCTCGGTGCGGACCGGGGTGCCCGCGGCGGCGACGGCGGCGCCGGTGACGAGCAGGGTGCGCTCGGGGGACTCGGGGTGTCGGGGCATGGCAGGCCTGCTTTCGACCAAAGACGTTCAGGGGGAAGTGCCGACAGACGATTCGGCTTGCTGAACCATAGAGAGCGAACGACTGATTGACCAGAGGGGGCGGTCAAGTAGTTTTGTAAAGTTGAATCGCTCTTTTGATTCCGGATCGACTGTCGGGACCCTGGTTCTCCCGTCAGGCCGTTCTGGGACCGAGGTCGTACCGCTCCTTGACCAGCTCCAGGTGCAGCCAGCTCTCCACCTCGCGCACCGCCGTCAGTTCGCGCATCTCCTCCAGCGTCGTGCGCACCGCGGCGAACGACTCCGCGGTGATCGTCCCGACCAGCTCCGCGCGGCCCAGACAGGTCGACAGGAACGTCACGCGCTCGAACCGGGCGACCCGTTCGGCCACCGGCGCCGCCGCGCCGTCGACCCGCAGGCTGAAGCCGCACAGATAGCCCATACCCAGGACGTCGGGGCGCACCAGGGCGACCACCTTCGCCACCCCGCCCTCCAGCAGGCGCAGGGTGCGGGAGCGGGTGGCGCCGGCCGACAGGCCGACGCGTGCGGCGAGTTCGGCGAACGGCAGCCGGCCGTCCTCCTCCAGCTCGGCGAGGATCCGGTCGTCCGTGGGGTCCTGGAGGGCGACGGCCGGCTCGCCGCCCAGCAGGTAGGGGTCCTTCACGTGGCGGGTCGCGATCAGCGGATCCACCCGCCGCACGCCCTTGAGGGCCCGGATGTGCTCGATGGTCCGCTCCAGCTCGGCGGCGTCGGCCGTGCGCAGCTCTGCCATGATCGAGCGCCGGCCGCTGGTCAGTGTCACGAAGGGGGCCTGCGGGAGTGTGGCGATCTCCCGTGCGACCGGGGCCGAGGCGCCGTCCGTGTCGATCGCGAGGTGCGCCGACGCGGTCAGTCCGCGCACCGCCGGGTGCACGATGGCCACCACCCGCACCGCGCCCGTCTCCTGCAGCCGCTGCACCCGCATCCGGGTGGCCGGCCGGGACAGACCCACCTGCTGCGCCAGCGTCTCGTAGGTCAGCCGGCCGTCCGTCTGCAGGCTCCGCACGATCGCCAGGTCGGTCTCGTCGAGATCCACGTGCCGGTCTCCTCCGTCGTCCAGGGCGCGGCCGCGGGTCCGGCCGGTCTCCGGGCTCATTCTTACGTGCCGATGGTGCAGCCGTCTCGGCGGCTCTGGACAGATCGAGCGAAGGAAACGTAAGTTTCAGTTCTGTCTAACGATCGAATCATCGCTGGAGTGTGGTGCGTGAGTACACCCGTTGCCGTCATCACCGACACGGAGGAGCTCGACCCCGAGCCCGCGGTGCGGCTGCTGTCCGACGCGGGCTTCGAGGTCCGGGTCGTCGGCAGCCGCGCCCCGGAGGCGATCGCCGCCGCCGCGCACGACGCCGACGCGCTGATCGTCGGCTACGCGCGGATCGACGCCGCGCTGCTCGACCGGCTTCCCCGGGTGCGGATGCTGGCCACCATGTCCGCGGGGTACGACATGATCGACACCGCCGAGGCGGCCCGCCGCGGCCTGTGGGTGTCGAACCTGCCGCACTCGGCCACCGAGGACGTCGCCGTGCACGCCCTCGCCCAACTGCTCGCGCTCACCCGGCGGCTGCCGCAGGCCGACGCCGTGGTCCGTGGCGGTGGCTGGAACACCGACTTCACCGAAGTGCCGCGCCGCGCGAGCGAGTTGACCCTCGGTCTGCTGGGCATGGGCCGCATCGCCCGCACCCTCGCCCGGCTGGCCGCCCCCGTCTTCGGCCGCGTCGTCGCCCACGACCCGCGCGCCGCCGACTGGCCCGACGGCGTCGAACGGGTCGACCTCGACACCCTCGTCGCCACCGCCGACGCGCTCTCCCTGCACGTCCCCTCGACCCCGCTGACCCGGGGCATGATCGACGGACCGCTGCTGGCCCGGATGCGCCCCGGCAGCCTCCTCGTCAACGTCTCCCGCGGCGACCTCGTGGACCCCGGCGCCCTGCTCGCCGCGCTCGACGGCGGACAGCTCGCGGGTGCCGCCCTGGACGTCTTCCCCGTGGAGCCGCCCGCCGCCGACGACCGGCTGCGCAGCCACCCGCGCCTGCTGCTCTCGCCGCACAGCGCCTTCCTCACCGACGCCTCGCTGCGCGCCTACGTCACCGAACCCGCGCGCAACGTCATCGCCTGGTGGACCACCGGCCGCCCGCACACCCCGGTCGTCGTCCCCGACACCACGGCCGCCACCGAAGGAGCCCTCGCGTGACCGACGCCCTCACCACCCCCGACGCACCGGCCGACCCGGCGGCGGAGGAACTGCGCCTGCGCCGCGAACTGGCCGCCGTCTACCGGCTGGTCGCGCACTTCCGGATGACCGACCTGATCTTCACGCACATCTCGCAGCGGCTGCCGGGGCCCGACAACCACTTCCTCATCAACCCCTACGGGCTCCTCTTCGAGGAGATCACCGCTTCGAACCTGGTCAAGATCGACCTGGCCGGCAACCCGGTCGAGCCGACTCCGCACCCGGTCAACCCGGCCGGCTTCGTGATCCACAGCGCGATCCACAAGGCCCGCCACGACGCCCACTGCGTGCTGCACACCCACACCAAGGCGGGCTGCGCCGTCGCCGCCCAGCAGGGCGGCCTGCTGCCGGTCAACCAGATGTCGATGGAGTTCCACGACCGCGTCGGCTACCACGACTACGAAGGTGTCGCCCTCAACCTCGACGAGCAGGAGCGCCTCGTCGCCGACCTCGGCGGCCACCCCGCGCTGATCCTGCGCAACCACGGTCTGCTCACCGTCGGCGACAGCGCCAAGCAGGCGTTCCTGCGCATGTACTACCTGGAGAAGGCCTGCGAGATCCAGGTGACCGCCCAGGCGGGCGGCACCCCGCTGGTCCTGCCGTCGGCGCAGGTCGCCGAGTACACCGCGCGGCAGCTCACCGGCGAGGCGTCGTCCGACTTCGAGGACCACGACGCGTACGACCTCGCCTGGGCCGCGCTGCTGCGGCTCGTCGAGCGCACCGCGCCCGACTACAAGGACTGACCCCGGGTCCGCGGAGGGCGGAGGCCGCCCCGAGGCGTGTCAGGGGCGGGCCGGGCGCGGGGCGCACATGTCCTGAACTCCCTTGTGCTTCCCGTGTGTTGCTCATGGCGGCGACTGTCGGCCGTGTCCGGTTCGGTGCGTGCGGCAGCCGTGTCCTCCACCGGCACGCCCGCCCCGGTCGTCGAGGCCCCGTCCGGCCTGCGCGGCTGCCGCCCCGCCGGCCCGGTCGGCCCCCCGCGAGAAGCGCGTTGAGGTCCTGCCGTCGTCCGGACGCCGTCGCGCACGGCGTTCGGGTGGCCGAACTCCGCCTCCACTTTCCGGCCACGTCCGCCCCGCCCCCGAACGGACCGGCGCGGCGAGCGGATCCGGCCATGTGCGAAGCCGTTCCGTTTTGTTGCCCGGAATCAACATCCGCTTCAGTCAACGGACTTGAGGCGAATGTGATGGACGCGGTGGCTCCATGGGCGCGTTGAAGAACCAGAAAATCCGCGTCATCACAGGTCACACGGCATGCCATGGCCGTCACGGCACCCGCTGGCGCCACCCGTCCGCGGAACCGGCTTCAAATCTTGAGCACAAATTACACACATCCCTCTCTCCAGGCGGGTTCCGATGGTCTAGATTGACCGTGCTTCGCATGCTGGGACACGAAGTGACAAATGATGATCTATAAGTCCGGAGCCACAGATATGCAGCAGGAGTGTCTGCGGCGCCAGGCGTAAGGGGGACCAACTCTGGTACGTCCAGGGTGACTTCGGGTGCGGGGAGCATTCGGGTCACGAGGGGTACCGGAGCACCTCGGACGTCCGGTAGGACGTGCGGCTCCGCCCGGACCAGGGCGAGTCGCGCACGCAGGGCAGC
>NZ_JAMOLN010000046.1 GCF_024448165.1 Streptomyces longispororuber | reverse complement strand
GAGGCCGATACCGACCCAGACGATCGGCTTGAAGAAGAAGCTGCCGCCGAGCAGGTCCTTGAAGGTGGACTTGTGCTCGCTGCGCATGGCCGTGTGGATCTCGGCGACCCGGGCGTCGAGGTCGACCTCCTTGCCCTCGACCTCCTCCAGGACCTTCTTGGCCTTCTCCTCCTTGCCGGCGGAGATCAGGTAGCGCGGGGACTCGGGGATCGCGAAGGACAGCAGGCCGTAGAGGACGGCCGGGATGACCATGACGCCGAGCATGACCTGCCAGGCCTCCAGGCCCATCAGCTTGCCGCGCTGGTCGCCGCCCGCGGCGTTCAGCAGGCCCCAGTTGACGAGCTGGGAGATCGCGATGCCGATGACGATGGCGGCCTGCTGGAAGGAGCCGAGCCGGCCGCGGTAGGCGGGCGGGGCGACCTCGGCGATGTAGGCCGGGCCGATCACGGAGGCCATACCGATGGCGAAGCCGCCGATGATCCGCCAGAACGCCAGGTCCCACAGCGCGAACGGCAGCGCGGAACCCACGGCGCTGATGGTGAAGAGGACCGCCGCGATCTGCATGCAGCGGATCCGGCCGATGCGGTCGGCGATCCGGCCGGCGGTCGCGGCGCCGATGGCACAGCCGATCAGCGCGATGGCGATGACCTGCGCGAGCGCGGCGGAGCCGATGTCGTACCGGTCACGGATGGCCTCGACCGCACCGTTGATCACGGAACTGTCATAGCCGAAGAGGAAGCCGCCCATCGCGGCCGCGGCCGCGATGAAGATGACATGTCCGAGATGCTCGGGCTGGGCATCCCGGGCTCCGGATTTGGGTGCCGAAGTGCTGGTCACGTGTACTCCTCGGGCCACCGGCTTCGCTGCCGGGGGTGGGGGCGAGCCCTTCAGTTGAGATTCCAGTGGCGCACAAGTTCGCGCCACCCACCACCTGAAGGTAAAAGCAACGTCGCAGAGACTATGCCTTCAAGTTTCGAAGTCAACAGGTGGGGTGCTGTGAATTTTCGGCATGGAAGCAGCACCTTGAGTTCAAGACTTGAACATGACTGGACGCCAACCCGCGCGACTAGCGCAGCCGCTGGCTGATCACCTTCGACACCCCGTCGCCCTGCATGGAGACGCCGTACAGCGCGTCGGCGACCTCCATCGTGCGCTTCTGGTGGGTGATCACGATCAGCTGCGAGGCCTCCTGCAGCTCCTGCATGATGCGGATGAGCCGCTGCAGGTTGGTGTCGTCGAGGGCGGCCTCGACCTCGTCCATCACGTAGAACGGGCTGGGCCGCGCCTTGAAGATGGAGACCAGCAACGCCACGGCGGTCAGCGATCGCTCGCCGCCGGAGAGCAGGCTCAGACGCTTGACCTTCTTGCCCGGCGGACGGGCCTCGACGTCCACGCCCGTGGTGAGCATGTTGTCGGGATCGGTCAGGATCAGCCGGCCGTCGCCGCCCGGGAAGAGCCGGCCGAAGACACCCTCGAACTCCCGGGCCGTGTCCCGGTAGGCCTCGGTGAAGACCTGCTCGACGCGCTCGTCGACCTCCTTCACGACCTGAAGGAGGTCGGCCCGGGTCTTCTTGAGGTCCTCCAGCTGCTCACTGAGGAACTTGTGGCGCTCTTCCAGCGCCGCGAACTCCTCCAGAGCCAGCGGATTGACCTTCCCGAGCTGCTGGTACGCCCGTTCGGCTGACTTGAGCCGCTTCTCCTGCTCCGCCCGGACGAACGGCCGTGGCTTGTTCCGCGGGTGCTCCGGGTCCTCCGGCAGCTCCTCCCCCTCGGCGGGGAGCGAGGGCGGCACGAGCTGTCCGGGACCGTAGTCCGCGACGAGCCCGGCCGGTTCGACACCCAGTTCCTCCAGCGCCTTGGTCTCCAGCTGCTCGATCCGCAGCCGCTTCTCGGCGCCGAGTACCTCGCCGCGGTGGACCGAATCCGTCAGCTTGTCGAGTTCCGCCTTGAGATCGCGGCCCCGGGTCCGCTCGGCGACGAGCTCCTGCTCCCGTGCGGCCTTGGCGCGCTCGGCGAGGGTCCGCTCCGCGTCGGCCCGCGCGATGGACACCTCCACGTGCCCGAGCAGCTGCCGGGCGCCGGACGCGACGGCCTCGGCGACGGCGGCCTCGTACTTCAGCCGGGTCCGCTGCCGCTCGGCACGCGCGCGTGCCTCGCGTTCGGCGCGGGCCGCCCGGTCGAGGGAGTCGGCGCGCCCCGCGAGCCCCTTGACCCGCTCCTCGTGCGTACGGGCCTGGAGCCGCGCCTCCATCTCCGTCTGCCGCGCGTTGGCACCGTCGGCGGAGAGGCGGTCCCGCACGGACGTGTCCGGCTCCTCGTCCGCTCCCTCGCAGAAGGGAGCCTGCTCCTCGGCCACCGCGAGCCGCTCGGCCAGCTCCTCGGCGTCCATCGCGGCCTTCTCCAGGGCGTCCTGCGCCTTGGCCGCGGCGGCGGCGCTGCGCTCCGCCTCGCCCGCGGCTCCCCGCGCCTGCCCGGCGAGCCGGCCCAGCTGCTGGGCCCGCCCGGACCGCTCCCGCTCTATGGCTCGCTGCCGCTGCCCCAACTCCTCGACGAGCGCGGCACACTCCGTGCGCCGCTCCCCCGCGGCGCGCTGCGCCCCGGCCAGCTCCTCGCACTGGGCGGCGAGCTGCTCCAGCTCGGCGGCGGCCTCGTCGACGGACGCCTGCACTTCGAGGAGGCTGGGCGCCCCGGCCGACCCGCCCTGCGCGAAATGCGCCCCGAGGAGGTCCCCTTCAGCGGTCACGGCGGTCAGCTCCGGCCGCGCGTAGACCAGGTCCTCGGCGTCCTCCAGGGTTCCCACGACCACGACGCCGCGCAGCAGCCGTCGCACGGCGGGCATCAACTCGGCCGGTCCGCGGACCAGTTCGGCGGCGTACGGGGGGCTGCTCGGCCCCTCGCTCCCCGCGACGTCGTCGGGGGCGTCGGCGGCACTCGCCCCGTCGCCCGCGAGGAGCAGGGCGGCCCGCCCCCCGTCCTGCTTGCGCAGCAGGCGAATCGCTTCGGCGGCGGAGGCGGGCGAGGCCACGGCGATCGCGTCGGCCGCGGCGCCGAAGGCCGCGGCCACCGGCACCTCGAACCCCGGCGCCACGGACAGCAGCTCCGCGGCCGGCCCGAGCAGCCCGGTCAGCCGGTCCTTCGCGCCGAGCAGCGCCCCGGTGCCGTCCTTGCGTCGCAGTCCGAGGGCCAGCGCCTCGCGCCGGGCGGCGACGGCGGCCCGCTTGCGCTCGGCGGAGGTCGCGGCCTCGCGGGCGGCGGACGCGGCGGCTTCGGCGCCGGCGAGGGCCGACTTGGCGTCCTCCAGCTGCCGCACGAGTTCCTCGTCACCGGCGTCGAGGCCGTCGACCTCGGCCTTCAGCTCCTCGTACTCCTCCTGCGCGGCGACGGCCCGCTGCTGCGCCTCGTCCCGGGCGGCGGCCAGCCGGTCGATCTCGGCCTGCGCGGACGCGGCCCTGCTGCGGGCGGCGTTGACCTGGCCCTGGAGCCGGGCGAGGCCCTCGCGGCGGTCGGCGATGGCGCGGGCGACGTCCTTGAGCCGGCGCTCCTCGACCGCCAGCTCCCGCTCCAGTTCGGCCCGGTGGGAGACCGTCTCCTCCAGCGCGGTCTGCGCCGCTTCGAGGGCGGCCGCCAGCTCGGCCTCCTGCTCGCGCACCCGGGCGGCCTCGCGCTCCAGGTCCTCGGGGTCGCGGCCGCGCCGCTCCTCGGTGGGCGCGGAGGTGGCGCTCTTCACCCGGGCGTCGGCCAGCGAGACGGTGCCGCGCACCCGCTCGGCGAGCTGCGACAGCTCGTACCAGGTCTGCTGCGCCCGCTGCAGTCGCGGCGTCAGCCGGCGCACCTCGTCCTCCAGGTGCCCCTCCTTCTGGAGGGCCTTCTTCAGCTCTTCCTCGGCCGTCTCCTTGCGCCGCTTCAGCTCGGCCTCGTCGGCGACCTCGGCGCTGAGCGCCTCCCGCAGCCGTACGAGATCGTCGGCGAGGAGCCGCAGCCGGGTGTCCCGCAGATCGGCCTGGATGACAGCGGCCCGCCGCGCGACGGCGGCCTGCCTGCCCAACGGCTTCAGCTGCCGCCGCAGTTCGTCGGTCAGGTCCTGTACGCGGGCCAGATTGGCCTGCATCGCGTCCAGCTTCCGCAGCGCCTTCTCCTTGCGCTTGCGGTGCTTGAGGACACCGGCGGCCTCCTCGATGAAGGCGCGGCGGCCCATGGGATCGGCGTGCAGCACGGAGTCCAGCTGGCCCTGGCCGACGATGACGTGCATCTCGCGGCCGATGCCGGAGTCGGAGAGCAGGTCCTGGATGTCGAGCAGCCGGCAGGTGTCCCCGTTGATCTGGTACTCGCTGCCGCCGTTGCGGAACATGATCCGCGTGATGGTGACCTCGGCGTACTCGATGGGGAGCGCCCCGTCGGAGTTGTCGATGGTCAGCGACACCTCGGCGCGGCCGAGCGGCGGGCGCCCGGTGGTGCCCGCGAAGATGACGTCCTCCATCTTGCCGCCGCGCAGCGACTTGGCGCCCTGCTCGCCCATGACCCAGCTCAGGGCGTCCACGACATTGGACTTGCCCGAACCATTGGGACCCACGACGCAGGTGATGCCCGGCTCGAAGCGCAGCGTGGTGGCCGAGGCGAACGATTTGAACCCGCGCAGGGTCAGAGCCTTGAGGTGCACGCCGTCGGACTCTACCGGGCGCCCCTGTCTCACTCCATGAACCCGCGGTTTCACCGATGAAGGTGCAGGGCACATCAGACGTTAAGAAAGCGCTTCGGTGCGCGGGGGGTCGGGTCCGGAGCAGGCAAGAAAAGAAAGAAGGGACGCCGAAGCGTCCCTTGCATATCTCTGTCAAGCGGCTGTCACGGCAGCCCGACCACGTACGTCTTTGGATGTGGTCAGGTGAGCGCAGGCTCCGCCTGGGGTACGTCGATGCTCTCCAGGAGCGAATCGTGAGAAGCGGCAGCCGCGAGCGCGTCGTTCTCGGCCTGGATCCGGCCGAGCTCGGATTCAAGATCCTGGACGCGCTGCTGGAGCCGTCGCATCTCGGCGAGGAGTCGCGGGTCGCTGCCGCCGACGTAACCGAGAAGCGCCTTTGCCATGATGGATGGTCCTCCACACTGAGTGACCGACCGAAGCGGTGTGGGTCGTGAGGGAATCGCACCCGCGGTGCTTGGCACTTCTTGTCTTGCTGCCGTTCTTACATGCCAAACAGCTAAGGTGCGCGGGGATTCCAGAGTCTCACCAAAAAGTTTGACGGTCAACACGATCACGCCCCGTATTGGCGGGCAACCCGGGGGCTCGGCGCCGTGAAACATCCGGCGCGGCCTGACGCTCGGGGCCCTGGGGGCGTGGAGATCATCCGTCCTTCGGGAGCCTGCCACGAGTCCCCCTTCTTGGCAACCACCAGGGCGTTTCTGCCCGGAGCAGTTGCCTGCGGCATCTCTTTCCGGGGTGCGTGCGCCGCCGCCTGGGCCGACGTGTCAGCGAATGGCAAATCCGTCGTAGCCGCCGCGGGGCGTGTCCCAGATCTCAGTCACACCGTCGACGCGGCCGGGTGTGTCGTCGCCGTGGAGCCAGTCGAGCAGTTGCTGGCATCCGTCGCGAGGCCCCTCGGCGACCACTTGCACACGGCCGTCCTCCAAATTGAGAGCAAAGCCACTCAGGCCACCGATCTCCAGAGCACGTGCACGGGTGAACCACCGAAAACCCACACGTTGGACGCGTCCTCGCACCCAGGCGACGAGCCGCACTTCTTCGTTCATGGGTGCACGCTAACCGGCCAATTGCACTCGGAGCACTTCGTCCCCTTGCGTCTTGGGGTACCGTCGCGGACCGATGAGCCTCACTCGTACGGGTGAGTCACATTGACGACCGCGAGGATCAGGAAGGCCAGACATGGGACGCCACCGACGCTCCGCCGCCGGACGCGCCGCCACGGGCCGCGCCACCGGGACCCCGGACAGTTACGCCGAGGGCACGCACGCCGAAGGATATGGCCAGGCATACGACGCCGATCACGCAGGGTCGTACACCGGTGGGCACTCCGACGCGCACCCCCTTTACTCCCCCTACTCCGCCTACCCGGCCCACGACGAGACCGTGACCGCCGTGTACGGCTCCATCTCCTCGGCCGGCGGGTCGGGGGACGAGCCGCACGGGCGCTCCTCCCACCGGCGCAAGAAGCGCGGCGGCGTGCCCGTGCGCACCGGACTGCTCGGCGTCTCCGCCGCCGTCGCCATGGGCGCGGTGGCCGTCGCCTCGGGTCTGATCCCGGGCGCCGACAACTACAAGCTCGGCGGCGACCACGGCAACAAGGTGCAGGCCGCCGACTCGCCCAGCGTCGAGGCGCAGGGCGGCACGGACGGATCGGTCGAGGACCGTGCACCGTCGGCCGCCAGCCGGAACACCGAGCGCGCCACGCCGTCGGCCTCCCCGTCGAAGTCCGCGTCGGCCAAGCCGTCCGCGGAGCCCTCGAAGAAGCCGGCGCCGTCCAAGACCTCCGCCGCAGGGGGCGGGACGACGACGAAGAGCGCGAGCCCGTCCACGAAGGCGCCCGAGAAGACGAAGGCGCCCACCTCCGCCGCGCCCGCGACGTCGTCGGAGAGCGCGGCCGCGGCCCAGGTGCTGTCCCTCGTCAACCAGGAGCGCGCCAAGGTCGGCTGCTCCCCGGTCACCGCGGACAGCGGTCTCGCCGCTCTGGCCACGGCGTTCAGCGAGGACATGGCCGCCCGGAACTTCTTCGACCACACGGACCCGGACGGCGCGACGCCGTGGGACCGCGCCAAGAAGGCCGGGATCACCGACCTCGGCGGCGAGAACATCGCCCGCGGCCAGGCCAACGCCCAGTCCGTCATGGACGCCTGGATGAACAGCCCCGGCCACAAGGCGAACATCCTCAACTGCGACTACAAGACCCTCGGCGTCGGCGTGCACTTCGGCTCCGGCGGCCCGTGGTGGACGCAGGACTTCGGCTTCTAGTCGAGCACTAACCCCTGGTTAGCGCCCTCCTGGGGTTCGCGCTGCGCGGGAGTATGCTCGGCATATGACCACGACCGGGACCGACAGCGCCGTCGCCGCCGGCCTTCCGTACGACGTGTTCTCCAAGGCGTGCCCGTCCCGCGGCACCCTGGAGCACGTCACGGGACGCTGGGGCGCGCTCACGCTCGGGGCGCTGCACGAGGGCTCGCTCCGCTTCAACGAGCTGCGCCGCCGCGTCGACGGCGTGAGCGAGAAGATGCTGTCCCAGACCCTGCACGCACTGGAGCGTGACGGGCTGGTGCACCGCGAGGCGCAGCCGACGAACCCGCCGCGCGTGGACTACGAACTGACGCCGCTCGGCCGGGACGTGGCCGAGCGCCTCCTCGCCCTCATCCACTTCGTGGAGGGGCGGATGGACGACGTGCTGGTGGCGCGCGGACGCTACGACGAGACGCGCGGAACGCGCTGACAGCGCGGGCAGTAGTAGCTCGACCGGTTCATCCAGGGGCGCCGCCGCATCGGTGTGGCACACCGGCGGCAGGGCTCGCCCTCCCGCCCGTACGCGTCGAGCGACCGGTCGAAGTACCCGGACTCCCCGTTCACGTTGACGTAGAGCGCGTCGAAGCTTGTCCCGCCAACCGCGAGCGCCGCGTTCATCACGTCGCGCACGTGGCCCAGAAGTTCGGCCGTGCGCGGGCGGGTGAGGGTCGCGGTGGGCCGCTCGTAGTGCAGCTTCGCGCGCCACAGTGCCTCGTCGGCGTAGATGTTGCCGACGCCGCTGATGAGGGACTGGTCGAGCAGGGCGCGCTTGATGGTGGTGCGCTTGCCGCGCAGGGCCGTGTGGAAGGCCGCGTCGTCGAAGAGCGGATCGAGCGGGTCGCGCGCGATGTGCGCGATGACGTCCGGCAGACCGTCCGCACTGTTCTCCGCGGTCTCGTGCAGCGAGAGCCCGCCGAAGGTGCGCTGGTCCACGAAGCGGAGCTCCGTGCCGAGGTCGTCCGCGAACCGGACGCGGATGCGCAGGTGCTTCTCGTCCGGGGCGTCGTGCGGCTGGACCAGCAACTGGCCGCTCATGCCCAGGTGCGCGAGGACGGACACGTGCGTCGTCTCGAGCGGCAGCCACAGGTACTTGCCGCGACGGCTCGGCTCGCCGATCCGCTGCCCCTTGAGGCGGTACGCGAAGTCCTCGCCCCCCGCGATGTGCCGACGCACGGCCCGCGGGTGCAGCACTTCGGCGTCGGCGACGGTCCGGTGGGCCACCCACCGCGCGAGCCCGCGCCGTACGACCTCGACTTCGGGCAGCTCGGGCACGGGGTTCCTCCGGACAAGGGGCTGATGACAGCGGTGCAGCGACCCTACCGCGCCCCGAAGGGGCACGGGGAACCGCACGAAAAGCCGCCCGTTCCCCTTGGCGAACCGAGGGGAACGGGCGGCTGAGGAAGCGCAGCGCCTACGCGCCGGAGGCGGTGTCGGCGGCCGCCCCTTCAGAGGCCGCGGCCCCTTCGGACGCGGCAGCCTTGGCCCGCTCGTCCGCGGCGGCGCGAATCGCACGCCACGCGGACTCGGCGGCCTGCTGCTCCGCTTCCTTCTTGCTGCGGCCGGTGCCGGTGCCGTACGAGACGCCTCCGACGCGGGCGGCAGCAGTGAAGGTCTTCTCGTGGTCCGGGCCGGTCTCGGTGACCAGGTACTCGGGAACGCCGAGCCCCTCGGTCGCCGTGAGCTCCTGGAGACTGGTCTTCCAGTCCAGGCCGGCACCCAGATTCGAGGACTTCTCGATCAACGGGTCGAAGAGACGGTGGACGAGCTCGCCCGCCGCTTCCAGACCCTGGTCCAGATACACAGCGCCGATCACCGCTTCGAGGGTGTCGGCGAGGATGGACGCCTTGTCCCGGCCGCCCGTGCCCTCTTCACCACGGCCGAGCCGGATGAAGGAACCCAGGTCGAGCCCGCGGCTGACCTCCGCAAGCGCACGCGAATTGACCACCGCGGCCCGCAACTTGGCCAGCTGGCCTTCAGGCAGGTCGGGGTGGGTGCGATACAGGGTGTCGGTGACCACGAGGCCGAGCACGGAGTCCCCGAGGAACTCAAGGCGCTCGTTCGTGGGCAGACCACCGTTCTCGTACGCGTACGAGCGATGCGTCAGCGCACGCACCAGAAGGGCGGACTCGAGTTGATACCCGAGCCGCCCTTCCAGAAGCGTGTGGGACGAGGCTGTGGTGTCCGCCTTTTTCTTGGCGTCAGACATAGAGCCTCTCACCAGCCGCTCAGACCTCGAGGACCTGGCGCTTGTTGTAGGTGCCACAAGCGGGGCACGCGATGTGCTGCAGCTTGGGCTCCTGGCAACGCTCACACGAAACCAGGGTGGGGACCGCAGCCTTCCACTGCGACCGGCGGTGGCGCGTGTTGCTGCGCGACATCTTCCGCTTCGGAACAGCCACGGCTACTTCTCCTGCTTCTCGTCGACGCCCGCTTGTGCTTCGGCGCCGCTCATCTCGTCCTTCTCGCCGTCCTGGATGGTGCCAGCGAGTCCCTGCAGTGCCGCCCAACGGATGTCGACGGCGTCGTGGTGGTGGCCCGGCTCGTCCGAAAGCCGCACTCCGCACTCGGAGCACAGCCCTTCGCAGTCGTCCTGGCACACCGGCTGCATCGGCAGTGCGAGCACCACCGCATCACGCAGCACAGGCTCGAGGTCGAACATGCCGTCCTCGAGAAAGAGCCTGTCCTCGTCTTCCTCGGCGTCGTCGGCCGGCTCCGCTTTCACACGGCCCCGGTCGTCGGCGTCAGGGTACGAGAACATCTCCTGGAAGTCCGCGTCGACCTCTTGGTCGAGCGGCTCCAGACACCTTACGCACTCCCCCTTCGCCGATGCACGGGCGGTGCCTGTGACAAGCACCCCTTCCATGACCGACTCCAGACGGAGGTCGAGCTCCACCGGGGCGCCTTCCGGCACCTCGATGACTCCCTGGATACCGAAGTCCTTGGGAGCGTCGATCGTGCGGGACAGCCGCTGCATGGCACCAGGACGCCGACCCAGCTCGTGCGTATCGAACACGAACGGGTTGCGGTGATCGAGGTGGGTGTTCAGGGCTGGTCCCGCTTTCGTTCTTCGAAGCTCATGAGGTCGCTGCCCCGATTTTCCGGGCAGCTCGGATCACACGTGTACGCGCGACCGAAGAGCCAGGATACTGGACCTTTCGCTCTCGGCCCAATCCGGTCCCGGCCACCCTGTGCGACTCGGTCAGCGGCCCTGGTCGTACTGCCGCTCGTACTCCCGCACCTGATCCATGTTGATCATGCTGGTGTCGAAGAGGCTGGTCTCGTCGAGCGCACCGCTCTGCGCCTCCTGCTGCACCTGCACCTGCTGCTGGTACGCGTACGGATCCTGCTGATAGGCCGCGTACGGGTCCTGCTGCTGTTGCTGCTGCTGGTACGCGTAGGGGTCCTGCTGGTACGCGGCGTACGGGTCCTGCTGGCCGTAGGGCTGCTGCTGGTACCCGTACTGGTCCTGCTGCTGCGGGTACGCCGGGGCCGGCTGCTGGGCCGGGATCTGCGGGGCCTCGGGCTCCTGGCGCTCCTGGCGGTCCTGGTTGCCGATCTCGGCCAGGCCCGCGAGGTAGTCGGCGTCACTGGTGTGCGCCTGGGTGCCGCCCTCGCCGTCCAGCGTGAGGGCGCCGAGGTCGTCCTGGGCGATGCGGCCGTGGAGCTTCTGGCGGCCCTTGCCGACGGCCTCCAGGGTCTTGGCGAGCACCGCCTCGAAGGCGCCGAGCTTGACGTCCACGTACGCGTCGGCGTCGCGCCGCAGCGTCTCGGGGTCGTGGCTGCGCTCCGGGGCGTCCTCGTCCTCGTAGCCCTGCTCGTCCGTGCCGGGGCCGGTGCCGAGCAGCTTCTCGCGGCCGCGGCCGACCGAGCCGAGGGTCTTGTTGAGGACGACCTCGAAGTTGGCGAGTTTCGAGTCGACGTAGTCGTCGGCCTCGGCGCGGACCTCCTCGGCCTCCTGGCGGGCCTCGGCCAGGATCCGGTCGGCCTCGTCCTGGGAGCGGCGGGCGATCTCGGTGTCGGCGATCAGGGTGCCGCGCTCGGCGTGCGCGGTCTCGATGATCCGCTCGGCCTCGACGCGGGCCTGCTCGACCATCTGCTCGCGGCCGCCGATGAGCTCCTGGGCCTGGGCGAGGGAGCCGGGCAGTGCCTGGCGCACCTCGTCGAGCATCGCGAGCAGATCGGCGCGGTTGACCACGCACGAGGCCGACATGGGCATGGACCGGGCGTTGCCTACCGCGGCGACGATCTCGTCGAGCTTCTTCTGCACGTCCACCGTGTGCTCGCCACTCTCTCGTCTGCTCACAGGGATGTGAGGGGTGTTGGAGACGGACGGGACGACTGTATGCCCAACTGGCGCGTGCGTGTCACTTCTTGGGGAGGCGTTCGGTCAGGGCCCGGTGCACCAGCGGCGGGACCAGGTGCGACACGTCTCCGCCCCAGGCGGCGACCTCCTTGACGAGCGAGGAGGACAGGAAGCTGTACGTGGGGTTGGTGGGGACGAAGAGCGTCTCCACGCCGGAGAGGCCGTTGTTCATCTGGGCCATCTGCAGCTCGTAGTCGAAGTCGCTGACCGCGCGCAGGCCCTTCACGATGGCCGGGATGTCGCGCTGCTTGCAGAAGTCGACGAGGAGGCCGTGGAAGGACTCCACCTCCACGTTGCCGAACTCGGCCGTGACCTCACGGATCAGCTCGATCCGCTCGTCGACCGCGAACAGGCCCTGCTTGGACTGATTGATCATCACCGCGACGTGCACGACGTCGTACAGCTTGGAGGCTCGGGCGATGATGTCGAGGTGGCCGTTGGTGATGGGGTCGAACGACCCAGGACAGACTGCGCGGCGCACGGGATGTCCCTCGCTCTCCGGTCCGGTCATCGTGCGTCGTCGCACGTGAGGGTGGTGTTCAAGGCGGCGCGACCGTACCAAAACGTGCCCTCGCCGTAACGCCGGGACCTCAGTCCCTCGAACCCGTCGGGCCACCGGAATTCGCCGCCTCTGGTGCTGCGTTCAACGGTGACGAGCGCTTCGTCCGCGAGCCAGCCCTGAGTGCGGAGTGTGAGCAGGATCTCCCGAAGATCGTCGTCCGAGACCGCGTACGGAGGGTCGAGGAAGACCAGGTCGTACGGGGTGGAAGGGGGCGATCCGGAGATGACTTGTTCCGCTTTTCCGGTACGTGCCTCCGCGCCGGGCAGGGCGACCGCCTTGATGTTCTCCCGGATGGTGCGGGCGGCCCGGGCGTCGGCCTCGACGAGCAGGGCGTGCGCGGCGCCGCGCGAGAGGGCCTCCAGGCCGACGGCCCCCGATCCCGCGTAGAGATCGGCGACGCGGGTGCCGTCGAGCGTGCCGAGCAGTGCCTGCCAGGTCGAGAAGAGGCCCTCGCGCGCACGGTCGGAGGTGGGGCGGGTGCCGTTGCCCGGCGGTACGGCCAGGCGGCGTCCGCCGGCGCGCCCGGCGATCACGCGGGTCATGTCAGTCCTTCACCGTGCCTTCAGCATGAGCGGGATCCGTCGCGGATCACTCCGGGACCGCTCCCGGATCGCTCCCGATCTTTCCCGCCCAGTGTCTCAGCCCTTGTCCAGGTACTGCTCACGCTCCTCGTCCAGGAGGGCGTCAAGGGCCGTCCGCAGACCGGGCAGGCCCGCCAGGTCCGGGTCGGCCGCGACGACCCTGGTCGCCTCCTCGCGCGCCTCGGCGATGATCTCCTCGTCCTCGATGACGGCGAGCATCCGCAGGGACGAGCGGACCCCGGACTGGGCCTGCCCGAGGACGTCGCCCTCGCGGCGCTGCTCCAGGTCGATCCGGGACAGCTCGAAGCCGTCGAGCGTGGCGGCGACGGCGCCGAGGCGGGCGCGCGCGGGGCTGGCCTCGGGCATCTCGGTGACCAGCAGACACAGGCCCGGCGCCGAGCCGCGGCCGACGCGGCCGCGCAGCTGGTGGAGCTGGGAGACGCCGAAGCGGTCGGCGTCCATGATCACCATCGCCGTCGCGTTCGGCACGTTCACCCCGACCTCGATGACCGTCGTCGCGACCAGGACGTCCGTCTCGCCGGCGGCGAAGCGGCGCATCACGGCGTCCTTGTCGTCGGGCTGCATCCGGCCGTGCAGCACCTCGACCCTGAGCCCCTGGAGGGGGCCGTGCGCCAGCTCGTCGGCCACGTCGAGGACGGCGAGCGGCGGGCGCTTCTCGGCCTCGTCCTCGGCGGACTTCTTCTTGGCGCCCTTCTTGGGCTTGTCGTCCTCGTCGTCCCCGATGCGGGGGCAGACGACGTACGCCTGGTGTCCCTTGCCCACCTCTTCCCTGACGCGCTCCCACGCGCGGGCGAGGAAGTGCGGCTTGTCGGCGGCGGGCACGACGTGGCTGGCGATCGGCGAGCGGCCGGCCGGGAGCTGGTCGAGGACCGAGGTCTCCAGGTCGCCGAAGACCGTCATGGCGACCGTGCGCGGGATCGGCGTCGCCGTCATGACCAGGAGGTGCGGGGGCTGCTTGCCCTTGGAGCGCAGGGCGTCGCGCTGCTCCACGCCGAACCGGTGCTGCTCGTCCACCACGACCAGGCCCAGGTCGTGGAACTGCACCTTGTCCTCGATCAGCGCGTGCGTGCCGATGACGACGCCGGCCTCGCCGGTGACGATGTCGAGCAGGGCCTGCTTGCGGGCGGCCGTGCCCATGGAGCCGGTGAGCAGCACGACCTTCGTGGAGTGCTCGGCGCCGCCGAGCATGCCGCCCTCGGCCAGCTCGCCCATCATCTCGGTGATCGAGCGGTGGTGCTGCTGGGCGAGGACCTCGGTGGGCGCGAGCATCGCGGCCTGGCCGCCCGCGTCGACGACGGTGAGCATGGCGCGCAGCGCGACCATCGTCTTTCCGGAGCCGACCTCGCCCTGGAGCAGCCGGTGCATCGGGTGCTCGGTGGCCAGGTCGTCGAAGATCTCCTTGGAGACCTTCTGCTGGCCTTCGGTGAGGGTGAACGGCAGCTTCGCGTCGAACGCCGTGAGCAGTCCGTCCGGCTGCGGCACGCGCGCGACGGCGGTGAGCTGGGTGTCGGCGAACCGGCGCCTGGCGAGGGCGACTTGGAGGACGAACGCCTCGTCCCACTTCAGCCGGGACCGCGCGTCGGCGATGTCGGCCTTGGTGTGCGGCCGGTGGATCTTGAGCAGGGCCTCGGTGAGCGGGACGAGGCCACGGCCCTCGCGCAGCGACTCCGGGAGCGGGTCGACGGCGTCCTGCGCGCTGGGCAGCACCAGGTCGACGGCCTTGGCGATCTTCCAGGACTCCAGCTTGGCGGTGGCCGGGTAGATCGGCAGGAGGGCCCCGGCCCAGGAGCCGACGGTCTCGGCGGCCTCCTCCGAGGAGTCGGCGCGCAGCAACTGGTAGGCGGGATGCGCCAGTTGCATCTTGCGGTTGAAGACGCCGACCTTGCCGGCGAACATCGCGCGCGTGCCCGGCAACAGGTCCTTGTGCGGCTTGTGGATGCCCCGGCCGAAGAAGACGAGCTGGAGCTGTCCGCTGCCGTCGGTGATGGTGACTTCGAGGCGCTGGCCACTGCCGCCGTTGAACCTCAGGACGCGGGCGCTCGCGACCTGGGCGACGACCGTGACGTGCTCGTCGAGCGGCAGCTCGGCAAGGGCGGTGAGCTCTCCGCGCTCCGCGTATCTGCGCGGATAGTGGTGCAGGAGATCCCCGACGGTGTGCAGGCCTAGGTGCTCGGCCATCACCTTCGCGGTGGCGGGACCGAGCGCTTTCTTCAGCGGTTCTTCGAGCGCGGGCACGAGATCCATTGCACACCACGCCACTGACAATCACGCGCGGTCCCTCGCGGTTCCGTCCGAACAATCCCGTGCAGGTCCTTGAAAACTGCTGGTCAGCAGCGGCTTCCCGGCCCTAGGATGACCGCCTTCCGCCCTCTTCGCGGTCACCTCGCGGGGCCGCCCGACCCGCGCCGTCGCCAGTCCCCCCACCGGCGCAGCGACGATGGAATCCCAGACTTCTCACGATGCCCAGCGCGCTCAGGCGCCGCACACGTTCCAGGTCGACCTGCGCGGTCTCGTCGATCTGCTCTCCCACCACCTGTACTCCAGCCCCAAGGTCTACCTGCGCGAGCTGCTGCAGAACGCGGTGGACGCCATCACCGCGCGCCGCGCCGAGGAGCCCGGATCCCCCGCCACGGTGCGCCTGTTCGCCGAGGGCGGTGCGCTGCGCGTCGAGGACTCCGGCATCGGTCTGACCGAGGCGGACGTGCACAGCCTCCTCGCGACGATCGGCCGCAGCTCCAAGCGCGGCGACGGCCTGGAGTCGGCCCGCGCCGACTTCCTCGGCCAGTTCGGCATCGGCCTGCTCGCCTGCTTCGTCGTCGCGGAGCGGATCCGTGTCGTCAGCCGCAGCGCGCGCACGCCCGAGGCGCCGCCGGTCGAGTGGACGGCCCGCGACGACGGCTCGTACACGGTCCGTACGCTCCCGGACTCGGCCCGCCCCGAACCGGGCACGACCGTGCACCTGGAGGCCCGCGCGGGCGCCGGCGACTGGCTGGCCGAGCCGCGGGTGCTGGCCCTGGCCCGCGACTTCGGCTCGCTGCTGCCGTACGACGTGCGGGTGGGCGACGCCGCCGTGACGGACCTTCCGGCCGTCTGGGACCGCGCGCATCCGAGCCCGGCCGCGCGCCGGGTGGCACTCGCCCGCCACTGCCACGACCTGTTCGGCTTCACTCCGCTGGACTCGATCGAGCTGGACGTGCCGGTGGCCGGCATCCGGGGTGTCGCGCACGTGCTGCCGCAGGCGGTCAGTCCGGCGCAGCGCGCGGGCCACCGGGTGCACCTGAAGGGCATGCTGCTCACCGAGCGGGCCGAGCAGCTCCTGCCCGACTGGGCCTTCTTCGTGCGCTGCGTGATCGACACGGACAGCCTGCGCCCCACGGCGTCGCGCGAGTCGCTCTACGAGGACGAGACGCTGGCCGCCGTACGGGAGGCGCTGGGCGAGCGGGTCCGGGAGTGGCTGACGGCGCTCGCGGCCGGCGATCCCGAGCGGCTCGCGGCCTTCCTGTCCGTGCACCACCTGGGGGTCAAGTCCCTTGCGCGGCACGACAAGGAGATGCTGCGCACGATGCTTCCCTGGCTGCCGTTCGAGACGACGGACGGGCAGCTCTCCCTGGAGGAGTTCGCGCAGCGCCACCCGGTGGTGCACTTCACGCGGACGGTGGAGGAGTTCCGGCAGGTCGCGCCGATCGCCTCCGCGCAGGGCATCGGTGTCGTCAACGGCGGTTACACGTATGACGCCGATCTGGTCGAGGCGCTGCCCTCGGTGCGGCCCGGCACGGCCGTCGCCGAGCTGGACGCGGACACGGTGACCGCGCACCTGGACGCCGTCGACCCGGCGGAGGAGCTGGCCCTGTCGGCGTTCCTGGCGGCGGCCAGGGCCCGCCTCGACCCGCTGGGCTGCGACGTCGTCCTGCGCGCCTTCCACCCGCTGACGGTGCCCGCGCTGCACCTGGACGACCGGGCGGCCCGGCACGAGCAGGCACGGGCGGAGGCGGAGGGCCAGGCCGACGACCTGTGGGCGGGGATCCTGGGCTCGCTGCGCGGCAGCGCTCCTCGCGCGCGGCTGGTGCTCAACCACCTCAACCCGCTGGTCCGGCGAGTGAGTTCGCTGGCCGACGCCGAGCTGATCGGCACGGCGGCCGAGGCCCTGTACGGCCAGGCCCTGCTGATGGCGCAGCGCCCGCTGCGGCCCGCCGACTCGGCGCTCCTGAACCGTTCGTTCATCGGCCTCCTGGAGTGGGCCACGCATCCCGGTACCGGAAAGGACGACCTTCGATGAGCGACCTGGACTTCGACGGCCTGCGTCGGGCGATGGCGGAGAACGCCGCGCGGCCCGAGGGGCCCGCGCGCGGTGCGCGCGCCGAGCAGCTGCTCGTCGAGGCCGAGCGGCTCGGCATCCCGCTCGCCGTGATCGAGGCCCTCGGCCACCAGCTGCAGATGTACAACTACAGCTCCGAGAAGGACAAGATGTTCGTCCCCTTCGCGCGGCTGCTGCGCATGTGGGACGAGCGCCCGGAGGACTTCGACGCCTACGAGACGCACTCGCTGCACTGGGTCTTCAAGTGGATGTCCGGCGGCATGCTGAACCAGCCGCACATCCCGCTCGCCTCCATGGAGAAGTGGCTCGGCGAGATGGAGCACCGCTACCGGGTGGCCGGTCACTCCGAACGTGCCGTCCGTATGAGCGAGTTCTACGTCGCCGACCACATGGGCGACGAGGAGCGGGCCACGCGCGCGTACGACGCGTGGCTCGCGGCGGACCGTGACGACATGGCCGACTGCCACGCCTGCGAGCTCAACGGACAGGGCGCCCGCCAGTCCGACCTGCGCAACGACGAGCGGGCCCTCGAACTGTGGCGGCCGGTCCTGGAGGGCGAGTTCACGTGCGCCCACGAGCCGCACGCGGCGCTCGCCTCGTCGCTGCTGCCCCTGCTGCGCCTGGGCCGCCCCGAGGAGGCCCGGGCGAACCATCTGCGCGGGTACCGCCTCGTACGGCAGATGGAGTCCATGCGGGGCGCCTTCGCCTCGCACGTGGAGTTCTGCGTCCTGACCGGTAACGAGGCGCGGGCCCTTGAGCTGCTGGCGGAGCGGCCCGCGTACTTCAGCGACAGCGGCAACCCGCACGGCCTGATGGACTTCCTCGGCGTCACGGCGCTGGTCATGGACCGGCTCGTCGAGCTCGGTCTGGGCGAGCAGGGCGTGCCCGGGCCCACCGGTCGCGCGTGGACGGCGGCCGAGCTGGCCGGGCACGCGCGCGTGGAGGCCCTTGCCCTGGCCGCCCGGTTCGACGAGCGCAACGGCACACCACACGTGGGTGCCCGGCTGCGGGAGCGGATGGACCAGCGGCCCGTGCTGGAGCGGCTGCCGCTGGGCGTCCGGGTCGTGCGGACGGCCGTCCCCGCGAAGCCGGTCTCCCCCGCGCCCGTGGAGCGGCCCGCGGACGCGGCGTCCCTGGTGGCCGAGGCGCGGCGGATCTCCGCGGAGGAGGGCGGCCCGGACGCGGGCCGCGCCTGGGAGGCGGCGGCCCGGGCCGCACAGGCGGAGGGCCTCGAACTCACCGTCCACGACCGCGCGGAGATCGCCGACTACGAGGCCATGCGCGCGGACGACGACGGCGCGGGACTGTTCGACCACGCGGCCGCGCTGTACGAGGCGGCCGGCGATCCGGACGAGGCCAGGGCGGCACGCGCGCGTGCCGCGTACGCACAGGCCCTCACCGGGCACGTGGACGAGGCGCTCGCCGCGATCCGGGAGCCGTACGAGCAGGTGCTCGCGCTGCTGCCGGACGTGGACGCCACGACGGCCAGGCCCGCGGCGGCCGTGCTGGCGTGCCGCGCGCGCATCCTGCTGCTGGCGCACTCCGGCGACGCGGAGATCGGTGAGGCGGAGGACGGCGCCCGCCGGCTCCTGGCGCTCGCCGAGCCCTTCCCTGACGTCCCGCGGCTCGCGTCGCAGGCAGCGGCGGCCCGGGCGATGCTCGGGGACATCGCGGTGCATCGCGGGGACCCGGAGGCGGCCGGTGCGCTGTACGAGCGGGCGGCGGCCGCTCATGTGGCGGCCGGGCGGCCCTGGCTGGCCGTGGACTGCGAGGTCCGGATCGCGGGTCTCGCCCGTGACCGGGAGGACGCGCCGGGCGCCGAGCGGGCGTTGCGGGCGGCCCTGGAGCACGGGGCCGGATACCTGGAGCCGGCCGGTGCCGCGCAGCTGCACCTCCAGCTGGCCGAAGTCCTGGCGGCCGGAGGGCAGTTCGGCCCTGCGGCCGACCATGCCCTGGAGGCCGCTCACTGGGCGGACGAGTCGGGCGGGAACGCGGGGCTCGGCGCCTGGGCACGGTTCCAGCTGGGCGGGCACCTGCTGCGCGCCGAACGCACCGCGGAGGCCGCCGAGGTCCTGGAGTCGGCGCTGCTCGACCTGACCTCCGACGACCACGGCGACGGGGCGATCGTGCAGGCCCAGTGGTGGCTCGGCGACTGCGCCCGCGCGCTCGGCGAGGACCTCCAGGCCGCCGAGGCATGGCTGAAGGCGGCGGAGATCGCCCAGCACTGGCCGGAACAGCGGGACCACGCGATGCTCGCGAACCTGGCGGCGGACGCCCTCGACCGGGCCGGACGCCCGGAGGACGCGGATCGCGCCTACGCGCGCGCGGGCGAGCTGTGGGGCTCCTTGGAGCACGTCCATGCCGTGGCGCGTTGCCTACGCGCGCGTGCCTGGCTCGACTCGGCGTCGGCGCAGGACGAGCGGGAGCTGATGACCGCGGCGATTCGGGCCTGTGAGGAGGCCCTCGCCACGGCCGGAGCCGACCGGGCCGAGCTGCTGTCCGAGCTGGGACACACCCACCGGCAGTTCGCGGAGCTCCTGGACCGGCGTACCGAGGCCGGCGACGCCACGGACACGGCGGCCCAACTGGAGCTGGCCGCGGCCGCGTTCGGTGAGGCCGGGGACACCGAGCGGCGGGACGAGGCGCGGACCGCGCGCGCCGCACTGCCCGCGTAGGGCCGGTGGTCGTGGCGGGCGGCTACTCGACGCCGATGAGCATCAGCGCCGACTGCCGCCCGCCCCGGTACACCATGGTGTCCACCGCCAGGTAGGACTCGCGGACGTGCTGCTCCAGACCGTCGGCGACCTCGTCGGGGACGTCCTCGCCGAGGACGAGCGTGACGAGTTCGCCGCCCGCCGCGAGCATCCGGTCCAGGACGGTGCGGGCGGTGGCCGGCACCTCGCTGCCGATGACCGCCACGTCGCCGTCGATGAGGCCGAGGACGTCACCGGCCTGACAGATGCCGGCCATCGTCCAGGACTGCCGCTCGGCGACGGCCAGTTCGGCGTACCGGGTCGCGCCCGCGGCCGAGGTCATCGCGACGACGTCCTCGTCGAAGCGCCGGTCGGGCTCGTGGACGGCGAGCGCGGCGATGCCCTGGACCGCGGAGCGGGTCGGGATCAGGGCGACCCGGACGCCCTCGGAGCGGGCCTGCTCGGCGGCGGCCGCCGCGGTGTGCCGCAGCTCGGCGTCGTTGGGCAGCAGTACCACCTCACGCGCGTGGGCACGGCGGATCGCGTCGACGAGCTCTCCGCTGGCGGGCGGCTCCCCCGGCCGGTCGGGCACGGTCGTCGCGCCCGCCTCCGCGTAGAGACCGGCGAGCCCGTCGCCCGGCACGACCGCCACCACGGCGCGCTGGGCACGCTCGCGGGGCGGTGCCGAGGCGCGGCCCGCGTGCACGTCGCCGAGGCCGAAGTGGGTGATGCGGATCCGGTAGGGGCGGCCCGCCTCGACACCCGCCTCCACGGCCGCACCGGCGTCGTCGACGTGCACGTGGACGTTCCACAGGCCGTCCCCGCCGACGACGACCAGGGAGTCACCGAGGGCGTCCAGCCTGGTCCGCAGCCGGGCCACGGCCCGGTCGTCGGCCTCCAGCAGATAGATGACCTCGAAGGCGGGTCCCGCGACGCCGTGCTCTTCGGGGCATTCGAGTGCGGTGTCGCCGGGCGTGGCCTCCACGCGCGCGTGCCCGCCGTCCACTCGGCTCCGTACCGGCGCCCTCTCCCCCGAGACGGCCTCGCTCAGCGCCCCGAGAACCGCGACGAGACCCCGTCCGCCCGCGTCCACGACCCCGGCCCTGCCCAGGACCGCCAGCTGCCCCGGTGTCGCGTCGAGCGCCGCGCACGCGCCTTCGTAGGCGGCACGGGCGACGGCACCGCAGTCGCCGTCGACGCCGGAGGCGGAGTCCGCGGCCGCCGTGGCGACCGTCAGCACCGTGCCCTCCACGGGGTGGGCGACGGCCTCCCGCGCGGACTCCGAGGCCCGCCGCAGCGCGAGCCGCAGCTCCCCCGGGGCGGCCCCGCCGGAGTGATCTCCCTCACGCGCCTGCCCGTCGGCCAGCACCTGGGCCATGCCGCGCAGCAGCTGCGCGAGGATCGTCCCGGAGTTGCCACGGGCACCGATGAGCGCCCCGTGCGCCATCGCGCGCATCACTTCGGGCAGCGCGGGCGCGGCGGGCTCCGGGCCTGCCTCCAGACCGGCGAAGACCGCCTCGACGGCCTGATGCGCCGACTCGACGGTCAGATAGAGATTGGTGCCGGTGTCCCCGTCGGCCACGGGATACACGTTGATCGCGTCGATCTCCGCGCGCTCCCGCCCGAGCGCCTCCAGGGCGAGTGAGCACCAGGCGCGCACCGCGACGACGTCGAGCACATGCGGCACCTGCGGCACCTGCGCCTCCTTGAGCTGCTGGACTGGCATCGCAGAGTAGACCCCGGAGGGAGGCCGTCCGGAAGAGGGCCTGGTCCGGTCCCCGGGACAGCGGCCCGGGCAGTCATGGTAGTTTCGTTGTACCGAAGCAGCCGTTGTATGCTGCTCCGGTTGCCCGATATTCATCGGGCCACCCCCTGGCACCGCCACTCAGATCCTCTGATCTCGATCCCGGCATGCCGGGATCAACCGTAAGTGCATCTGAAGTCTTTGGAGTGACCCGTGGCTGCCAACTGCGACGTCTGCGGCAAGGGGCCGGGCTTCGGCAACAACATTTCGCACTCGCACCGCCGTACGTCCCGTCGCTGGAACCCGAACATCCAGCGTGTGCGTGCAGTGGTCGGTCGGACGCCGAAGCGGCTCAACGTCTGCACCTCGTGCATCAAGGCCGGCAAGGTCTCGCGCTGACGTAACGCGTAGCGCGGCCACCTCGCTGGTTGCTTGAAGGAACCGGTCCCCTCGGGGGCCGGTTTTTTCTTGTCCTCGATCACGCTCCCCGACGGGATCCGGCGCTCCGGGCACGACTGTCAGTGGTGACTGCGAGACTCAGCGCATGCGGTTCGGCATCCTCGGCCCCCTCGACGTGCGGGCCCCTGACGGCAGCCCCCTGGACCCCGGGGGGCCGCGGCCGCGCGCCCTGCTGACGCTGCTGCTCCTGGACGCCGGCAGGACCGTCTCGGTGGAGCGTCTGATCGACGGCCTGTACGGCGAGGATCCCCCGGCCCACGCGGCCAATGCGCTGCAGTCGCAGGTCTCGCGGCTGCGCAGGCGCCTGGCCGTGGAGATCGAGGCGGGGCCTGCCGGGTACCGGCTGGTGATCGATCCGGACGACGTGGACCTGCACCGCTTCGAGCGCGTCGCACGCGAGGGCGGGCAGGCGCTGGCCGTCGGCGAGCACGCGCGGGCGGCGGCGCTGCTGCGCGAGGGCCTCACGCTGTGGCGCGGCCCAGCCCCCGCCGATCTGCCGCGCCTGGAGGAGCTGCGGCTCGGCGCCGTGCAGGACCGGATCGAGGCCGACCTCGCCCTGGGCGACGGCAGGGAGCTGGTCGCGGAGATCCGTGAGCTGCTCGCCGCCCACCCACTCGGCGAGCGCCTGTACGGGCTGCTGATGCGCGCGCTGCACACCGCGGGGCGGCCCGCCGAGGCACTGCGGGTCTTCGAGGAGGCGCGGCGCACACTCGCCGACGAGCTCGGCGCGGATCCGTCCCCGGAGCTGTCGGCGCTGCATCTGGAGCTGTTGCGGGGACAGGAGCCCGTGCGGCAGCGCGGGGTGCCGGCGCAGCTGACCCGGTTCGTGGGCCGGGCGGACGAGCTGGCCAGGATCGACGCCCTGCTGGGCGGGGCGCGACTGGTGACGCTGACCGGGCCGGGCGGCGCGGGCAAGACGCGGCTCGCGGTCGAGGCGGCGCGCTCCCGAGCAGACGTCTGTTACGTGGAGCTGGCACCGCTCGCCGACGGGGCGCAGATCCCGTACGCCGTCCTCGGCGCGCTCGGCGTCCGCGAAGGGCTGCGCGGGCCGCAGGGCGAGGACGCGGCCGAGCGGCTCGTCGCCGCACTGGAGAGCCGTGACCTTCTGCTCGTGCTCGACAACTGTGAGCATCTCGTCGACGGAGCGGCGCAGGTCGCCGGTGTGCTCCTCGGCACCTGCCCGGGCCTGCGGATCCTGGCGACGAGCCGCGAGGCGCTCGGCATCACCGGGGAGGCCCTGTGTCCGGTGCCGCCCCTCGCCGCGGGCCCGGCGGCGCAGCTCTTCCTGGACCGGGCGGCGGCCGTGCGCCCGGACTTCGAGGCGTCGGAGCACGCGCGCGTGGCCGCGATCGACGACATCTGCTCGGCCCTGGACGGGCTGCCGCTCGCGATCGAGCTGGCCGCGGCCCGACTGCGCACCCTCACCGTCGAGGAGCTCGCGGTGCGGCTCGGCGACCGCTTCCGGGTCCTGTCCCGCGGGGACCGCACGAAGGCGCCCCGGCACCGCACGCTCCGCGCGGTCGTGGAGTGGAGCTGGGAGCTGCTCGACGACGAGGAGCGGGACCTGGCCTGCCGGATGACGGTGTTCACGGGCGGCGGCCGGTCCGGTGGCGCGACGCTGGACGCGGTGGAGGCGGTGTGCGGCATCCCGTATCCGGAGGATCTGCTCGCCTCACTCGCGGAGAAGTCGTTCCTGGACGCCTCCGAGGGGCGCTACGGGATGCTGGAGACGATCCGCGCCTTCTGTGCCGAGCACCTCACGGATCCCGTCCGCCAGGAGCTTCGGGACGCGCACGCCGCGTACTTCCTGCGGCTCGCCGAGGAGGCCGAGCCGCGCCTGCGCGGGGCTGATCAACTCCCTTGGCTGGCTCGGCTGTCCACGGAGCGCGGCAATCTGGACGCGGCCCTGCGCCACTGCGTCGTGGCCGCACCGGCCGACGGACTGCGCCTGATGGCGGCCCTGTCCTGGTTCTGGCGGCTGCACGGCCTCGCCGGTGAGCGCGTGCCGCTGGCCCGCGAGCTGGTCGACGCGGTGGGCCCTGAGCCACCGCCCGGCCTGGAGGAGGAGTACGCACTGTGCGGGCTCAACTCCGTGGCGTCCGTCGCGGACCAGAGCGACGAGGCACGGCTCGTGCGCGCGGACCGGGTGCTGGCCACGATCGACCGTCAGTTGAGACTGCCGTTCACCGTCGTCCTGTGGACCCTCGCCGTCGGGCCCGAGCGGTCCAGGGACGAGCGGGTGCACGCACAGGTCGGGAGTGACCCGTGGGGCCGGGCGCTGCTCGGCATCGGGCTCGGGTTCCAGGAGCAGTTCGCCGGGCGGCCCGACGCGTCGGAGGCCCTGTTCACGGAAGCTCTTGAGGGGTTCCGGGAGACGGGTGACCGGTGGGGCATGGCCAACTCCCTCGACCAGCTGGGCATGTTCGCGGACTGGCGTGGTGACCGGACGCGCGCGCTGGAGCTGATCGACGAGGCCCTCGGCTACGCACGGGAGCTGGCAGCCCCCGAGGAGACCGCCGACCTGTTGTGCCGGCGCGGCGTGGTCCTGCTGCGCAGCGGCCGGTACGAGGAGGCCGCCGCCGACTTCGCGCGGGCGGCCGGCCTCGCGCGCACCGCGGGCGCACCCGAGAAGGTGGCGGGCGCCCACTGGGGCATGGGCGACGCGGCCCGTCTGGCCGGGGACACGACGCGGGCGCGGGAGCACTACGAGACGGCCCTGGAGACGAGCGCGGGGTCCTGGTTCAGCGCGGGCCAGACGGTCCACATCTTCCTCGGCCTGGGCCGCGCGGCGCTCGCGGAAGGGCGTCAGGACGAGGCCGACGACTGGTTCCGGCAGGCCCGCACCTTGTCGACCGACGGCAGGACGCAAGGGCTCGAACTCGCGGAGGTGGCCGAGGCGTTGGCGTCCCGCGCGGACGGGCCCGAGCAGGCCGCGACGCTCCTCGGCGCCGCGTCGGCCCTGCGCGGCCGGCTGATCGTGGACGACCCGGACGTCACCCCGGTCGAGCGCCGGATCAGAACGCTGCTCGCGCCCGACGTGTACCGGAAGGCCTTCGAGCTGGGCGGACGCCTGCGCGGGGCGGCGGTCGACGGGTCGTGAGGCTGCGCGGGCCGTGGCGTGTGGGTGGATGGCTGGATAGATGAGCGAGGTGCGCATCATGGCCTCACGGTCAACGCGTCGGGGCCCGGCCAGTCAGCACGTCAGGGCCCGGCGGCCGGCAGGTCACGGCCAGCCGGTCAGCAGTCCAGGCCCCACAGTCAGCACGCCACCGCCAACAAGTCAGCAGGTCACGGCCCCACAGTCAGCACGCCACCGCCAGCAAGTCAGCAGGTCACGGCCCCACAGTCAGCACACCGCAGCCCGAAGGTCAGCGGCCGGTAAGGCACGGTCAGCGGGCGGTCAGCGAACGGTAAGCGGTCGGCCGCAAGGTCACTGGCATGACGAAGCAGACGCACACCAACGCCGGCCACCAAACCACCACCACCGACAACAACAACCCGCAGGTCACCACCACCGACAGCAGCCGCCCGGCGACCCCCGCCCAGCCCGCGCTGACGGCCGACGCCCTCGCGCACCTCGACGTCCTCGTCTCCGGCGCGAGCATCGCGGGCCCCGCCATCGCCTTCTGGCTCTCCCGGCAGGGCGCCCGTGTCACGGTCGTCGAGAAGGCGGCCACCCTGCGCGAGGGCGGCTTCGCAGTCGACTTCCGGGGTCACGTCCACCGCACCGTGCTCACCCGCATGGGCATCTGGGACGAGCTGCACCGGATCCAGACCGACATGGGCCGCCAAACCATCGTCGACGCGGACGACCGCGAGCGCGTCGATCTCCCCGCCCACCTCATGAGCGGAGACGTCGAAGTCTTCCGCGGCGACCTCGCCGTGCTGATGTACGAGCGCACCAAGGACGCCGTGGAGTACGTGTTCGGCGACTCGATCGCCTCCCTCACCGAGACGGCCACGGGCGTCGACGTCACTTTCGACCACGGCGTGCCCCGCACGTTCGACCTGGTCGTCGGCGCCGACGGCCTGCACTCGAACACCCGCCGTCTGGTCTTCGGCGACGAGTCGCAGTACCTGCACCGGACCGACTACTACGTCGCCGGGTTCGACATGCCCAACCACCTGGCGCTCGACCGCACGGCCCGTCTGTACACCGAGCCCGGCCGCACCGCCATGATCAACAACTATGACGGTGACCCGGCCCGGGCCGGAGCCGGCGTGGTCTTCCGGTCGGAGCAGCTCACGTACGACCGCCGGGACACCGCCCAGCAGAAGCGGATCATCGCGGATCAGCTGCGCGACATGGCGTGGCCGCACGTGCGGCAGATCCTCGACGCGCTCGACGCGACGGACGACCTCTACTTCGACGCCATCGCCCAGATCCACATAGACCGGCTCTCCAAGGGCCGGGTGATCCTGCTCGGCGACGCGGGACACGGCGCGACGATGGGCGGCATAGGCACCGGCACGGCACTGGTGTCGGCGTACGTCCTGGCGGGCGAGCTCGTCGCGGCCCGCGGCGACCACCGCACGGCGTTCGCGGCCTTCGAAGCGGCGATCACCAAGTACGCGAAGGGCTGCCAGAAGCTCTCCGGGAACGCCGGCCCCTTCCTGGCCCCGCCCACCGAGAAGAAGATCCGCAGCCGCGACCGGGCGTACCGGATGCTCAGCTCGCGCTTCCTCGCGGGCCTCTTCAAGCGGATCACGGAGAAGGCGGCGAGCAATCTGACGCTGAAGGACTACGCCCTCTCCGCCGCCCCGCTGCTCCCGTCCAGCCCCGCACCCGCGCCCGGACTCGCCACCGATGTCAACCGCCAGCCGTGATCCACGGGCCCGATGCCGCCGCCCAGCGCGAACCCGGCAGCGATCGCCCCGGTCACGTACTCCTTGGCCGCGTGTACGGCCTCGGGCACCGACTGCCCCTTCGCGAGCTGCGCCGCGATCGCGGAGGCAAGGGTGCAACCCGTGCCGTGCGTGTGCCGGTTGTCGTGGCGCGGGGCACGCAGCCAGTACTCCTCGGTGCCGTCCGTGAGCAGATCGACGGCGTCGGCCGACCCGGCCCGCACACGCCCCGGGCCAAGCCCTGAAGCATCACCCGAACCCACACCCGAGCCGGAACCCGCACCCGAGCCCGGCCCCACACCCGAAGCCGACCCCGCACCCGCACCCGCTCCTGCACCAGCACCAGCACCAGCACCAGCACCAGCACCAGCACCAGCACCCGAAGACGCCCCCACACCAGAGGAGGACAGATGCCCACCCTTGATGACCACCCAGCGCGGCCCATAGGCGAGGACGGCCGCCGCGGCGCGACGCATCCCGTCCTCCGACTCGACCTGGATGCCGGTGAGTTGAGCCACCTCGTCGAGGTTCGGGGTCGCCACGGTGGCGGTCGGCAGCAGCTTGGTGCGGACGGAGTCGAGCGCGGAGGCGGCGAGCAGGGAGTCGCCGTGCTTGGACACGCCGACCGGGTCGACCACGACCGGGGCGTCGGTGCCGGCGAGCAACTCGGCGACGCACTCCACGAGTTCGGGCGACGCGAGCATCCCCGTCTTGACGGCCTGCACCCCGATGTCGTCGACGACGCTGCGATACTGCGCGCGCACCGCCTCCACCGGGAGTTCCCACGCTCCTTGCACTCCGAGGGAGTTCTGGGCGGTCACCGCGGTGATGACGCTCATGCCGTGGGTGCCGAGCGCCAGCATCGTCTTCAGGTCGGCCTGGATCCCGGCGCCGCCGCCGGAGTCGGACCCGGCCACGGTGAGCACCCGCACCGGCGGGGACCCGGCGGTGCGCGCCACGCCGACGGGCGCCGTCACGACTCGATCTCCCCACCGGGGAAGTCGTCACCGAAGTGGTCCCAGCCGCCCTTGCTGGTCCAGGGCGCGCCGTCGACGGTGACCTGGGGCAGGGCCGACGGATTGAGCACCTCGCCGATCACCTTCCAGCGGGCGGGCAGCTTCACGTCCGGCGGGAAGGTGGCCACGATCGCGTGGTCCTCTCCCCCGGTGAGGACCCACTGCAGCGGGTCGACGCCGACGGCCTGGCCGATGTCGTTCATCTGCGACGGCACGTCCACCTTGCCGGACTTGATGTCGATGCGGACCTTGCTGGCCTCGGCGATGTGCCCCAGGTCGGCGATGAGGCCGTCGCTCACGTCGCACATGGCGGTCGCGCCGAGACCGGCCGCGGCGGGACCGGCGTGGTACGGCGGTTCGGGCCTGCGGTGCGCCTCGACGAAGGCGCGGGGTGAGCGGAAGCCCCGGGAGAGCACCGCGTATCCGGCCGCGGACCAGCCCAGCCAGCCCGTCACGGCCACGACGTCACCGGGCTGCGCCCCGGCCCGGGTGACCGGCTCATGGTTGCGCAGATCGCCGAGGGCGGTGATCGCGATGGTGATGGTGTCGCCGCGTACGACGTCACCGCCGACCACCGCGGCACCGGCCACCTGGCACTCGTCGCGCAGCCCGTCCATCAGCTCGGAGGGCCAGGAAGCGGGCAGCTCGGCGGGCACCACGAGGCCGAGCAGCAGCGCGGTCGGCACGGCGCCCATGGCGGCGATGTCCGCGAGGTTCTGTGCGGCGGCCTTGCGTCCGACGTCGTACGCCGTGGACCAGTCCCGCCGGAAGTGCCTGTTCTCCAGCAGGACGTCCGTGCTGGCGACGACCCTACGGTCCGGTGCGGCGACCACGGCGGCGTCGTCGCCGGGGCCGATCCGGACGGCCGGGGTGGTGGTGAGCCGCGAGGTCAGCTCTCGGATGAGCCCGAACTCCCCCAGCTCTCCGACGGTGCCCTTCATGCGCGTACTGCCCCTTCTGCCACGGTCCGCTCGCGGTCGCGGACCGTCTCTGTCATGGGTACGGTTTGTGTCACGGGCGTGCCTTCTGCTTCCGTCATGGGACCGCCCCTACGATGCCTTGCGCTCCCCGCGCATACACGGCGAGTACGCCACAGCCACCCCGGGTCTCCCCGCGACGAGCGGCGACGCGATACCGTGGCGTCCCTTCTCCCCACATGATCCTCGTGGCCGCCCTGGAGGTTCCGTGGTACAGGCGTACATCCTGATCCAGACCGAAGTAGGCAAGGCGTCGACTGTCGCCGAGCTCATCGGGAAGATTCCAGGAGTCATTCAGGCCGAGGATGTCACCGGCCCCTATGACGTGATCGTCCGCGCTCAGGCGGACACGGTCGACGAGCTCGGTCGCATGGTGGTTGCCAAGGTCCAGCAAGTGGACGGCATCACGCGCACCCTGACCTGCCCGGTCGTCCACCTGTAGCCCCCGTCTACCCTGTGCCGGTGAACTCTTTCCGTCACCGGCTCCGCCTTGGCCGACTCGTCATCGGGTCGTCCGCGCTGTCCCTGCTGATCGCCACCGCGGGTTGTTCCTCAGCAGACGGCAGCGCGTCGGCTGCGGTTCCCAGCCCGGGGACGACGGTCACGAAGCTGTGCCAGAACCTGGACAAGGTGCTGCCGTCGAAGGTGGACGGACTCAGTCGCAAGGACCCCGAGCCCTCGTCGAAGCTGACCGCGGGCTGGGGAGGCAACGCGATCATACTGCGCTGCGGTGTCCCGCAACCCCCCAAGATGATCGACCCCAAGGTCGCCGAGGGCGGTGACCCCGACGCGGTGGCCGGCGGGGTCAACGGGGTGGACTGGCTGATGGAGAAGCAGGACGACGATTCGTACCGCTTCACGACCGCCAACCGAGAGGCGTACGTCGAGGTGGCCGCGGAGAAGGGGCGCGACAGTTCGAGCGTCCTGGTCGACCTGGGCCCGGCCATCAAGAAAGCGATCCCCGAAGGGATCGCTTCCTGACAAGCGGTTTCCCGCCCTGCCTGCCCGCTGCCCGGACCGGGCGCGGGTCAGGCGGGCCGGAGCCGGACGGCTATCGCAGCCCCGTCGGGCGGCGCAGGGCGGCCTGCAGCAGGCGGTCCACCAGTTCCGGGTAGCTGACGCCGCTCTCCTGCCACATGCGCGGGTACATGGAGATCGGGGTGAAGCCGGGCAGCGTGTTGATCTCGTTGATCACGAACTCGCCGTCCTCGGTGAGGAAGAAGTCCGCGCGGACGATTCCCTCACAGGCCACGGCCTCGAAGGCCTCGACGGCGAGCCGCTGGACCTCGGCGGTCTCCTCGTCGGTCAGCGGGGCGGGCACGATCCCGGAGGCCGAATCGATGTACTTGGCCTCGAAGTCGTAGAAGTCGTGGGACTGGACGGGCGGGATCTCGGCCGGGACGGAGGCACGCGGCCCGTCCTCGAACTCCAGGACACCGCACTCGATCTCGCGGCCGACGATCCCCGCCTCGATGATCACCTTCGGGTCGAAGGAGCGGGCCGTCTCCATCGCCTCGTCGAGCCCCTCGAAGGAGTCGATCTTCGTAATGCCGAACGAGGAGCCCGCGCGGGCGGGCTTCACGAACAGCGGCCAGCCGTGCTCGCCCACGAAGTCGGCGATGCGCCGACGGGTGACGTCCCGCCTGCTCCCGCCGTCCGCGTCCGGGGCCGACTGCTCCCACTCGCGCGGCCGGACGACGAGGTACGGCCCGACCTTCAGCCCGAAGGAGGTGAAGATCCGCTTCATGTACTCCTTGTCCTGGCCGACGGCCGAGGAGAGCACACCACAGCCGACGTACGGCGTCCCGGACAGGTCCAGGAGGCCCTGGATCGTGCCGTCCTCGCCGTACGGGCCGTGCAGCACGGGGAAGACGACGTCGACGTCACCGAGGACCTTGGGCACGGAGCCCGGCTCGTTGTAGACGACCTCGCGCGAGGACGGGTCGACCGGGAGCACCACGCCGCCCTCGGGCGACTCGGCGAGATCGGCGACGTCCGGCACCTGACGGTCGGTGATGGCCATCCGCTCGGGATCGTCCGCCGTCAGCGCCCAACGCCCCTCACGCGTGATGCCGATGGGCAGCACGTCGTACTTGGAGCGGTCGATGGCGCGGAGCACGGCGCCCGCCGTGACGACGGAGACACCGTGCTCGGAGCTGCGACCGCCGAAGACGACGGCCACGCGCGGCTTCTGCCCGTGCGGCGCAGGGCTCTGGGGGAGGTTCTCGCTGCTCATATCGCGTTGAGCGTACCTGCTGGTAGTACGAGAGTCAGCGCCCTCCCGAGCCACGTCGTGCCGCCGTCGCTCAGCGTCGTTCCGACTTGGCGGAGCGCGACATGAGTTCCTTCACGGCGACGACCGGCGGCTTCCCCTCGTGGACGATCGCGACGACCGTCTCGGTGATCGGCATGTCGACTCCGTAGCGGCGTGCCAGATCCAGCACGGACTCGCAGGACTTGACGCCCTCGGCGGTCTGCTTGGTGACGGCGATGGTCTCGTCGAGGGTCATGCCCTTGCCGAGGTTGGTGCCGAAGGTGTGGTTGCGCGACAGCGGCGACGAGCAGGTGGCCACCAGGTCGCCGAGGCCGGCGAGCCCGGAGAACGTGAGCGGGTCGGCGCCCATGGCGAGGCCGAGCCGGGTGGTCTCGGCGAGGCCGCGCGTGATGAGCGAGCCCTTGGCGTTGTCGCCCAGACCCATGCCGTCCGCGATGCCCACCGCGAGCCCGATGACGTTCTTGACGGCGCCGCCCAGCTCGCAGCCGACCACGTCCGTGTTCGTGTAGGGCCTGAAGTACGGGGTGTGGCAGGCGACTTGGAGGCGGCGGGCGACGGCCTCGTCGCGGCAGGCGACGACCGCGGCGGCAGGCTGCCGGGCAGCGATCTCGCGTGCGAGGTTCGGCCCGGTGACGATCGCGATGCGGTCCTCACCGACCTTGGTGACGTCCTCGATGACCTCGCTCATGCGCATCGCCGAACCGAGCTCGACGCCCTTCATCAGCGAGACGAGGACGGTGTCGGGGGCGAGCAGCGGCGTCCAGTCGGCGAGGTTGGCGCGCAGCGTCTGCGACGGCACGGCGAGGACGGTGAAGTCCGCGTCCGCGGCGGCCTCGGCCGCGTCGGTCGTCGCCCGCAGGTTCTCCGGGAGCTCGACGCCGGGCAGGTAATCCGGGTTCGTCCGCGTGGAGTTGACGGCCTCGGCGAGTTCGGCGCGGCGGCCCCAGAGCGTGACGTCGCACCCCGCGTCGGCGAGGACCATGCCAAATGCCGTGCCCCACGAGCCGGTTCCGAAGACGGCGGCCTTCACGGGTCGGGTCACTTGCTGCTCTCCTCGGTCGTACTGCCGGGCGCCGAACTCCCGCTGTCCGTCTGCGACTTGCGGCGCTGCTCGATGCGCGCCTCACGCGGGTCGTAGCGCTTCGTCGGCGGGGTCTCGCCGCGCAACTCCCCCACCAGGGCGGTGATCTCGCCCATGATGACCTCGGTCGCCTCCTTCAGGAGCTCCGGTGTCATCTCCTTGTCGTAGTACGCCGACAGATCGACGGGCGTACCGGCGAGGACGTGGTGCGTCTTTCGCGGGAAGAAATCCGGCTTCTTCGCATACGGCGCGAGCGCGTCGGTGGCGCCCCACTGGCCGACGGGAATGACCGGGCACTTGGTCTGCAGGGCCACGCGGGCGACGCCCGTCTTACCGGTCATGGGCCACAGGTGCGGATCCCGGGTAAGCGTTCCTTCGGGATAGAAGGCGACGCACTCACCGCGCTCCACGGCGTCGATCGCGGCGCGGAAGGCGCTCAGCGCGTTCGTCGACTCGCGATAGACGGGAATCTGCCCGGTGCCCCGCATCGCGGCGCCCACGAACCCCTTCCTGAAGAGGCCGTGCTTGGCGAGGAAACGAGGGACTCGTCCACTGTTGTACTGAAAGTGCGCGTACAGGAACGGGTCCAGATGCGAATTGTGGTTGACCGCGGTGATAAAGCCGCCGTCCGCCGGAATGTTCTCCATTCCGCGCCAGTCCCGCTTGAACAGAACCACCAGCGGCGGTTTGCAGAGGACCGCAGCGAAGCGGTACCAGAAGCCGATTCTGCGGCGGGACACTCGGACACCTTCCTCTAGGACCTGGCGGGCCGTACCCGGCGGGCCGCACAAGTGTCGCCCCAGGCCACCGGTCTGTCGAGAACACCGTACGCCCGCCCGAAGGGGCTCACCTCATGCACAGGTCACAATAGGCGCGTGCAGTGGACCCTGGTGATACCGCTGAAACCGCTGGTGCGGGCCAAGAGCAGGCTGGCCCCCACGGCGGGGGACGCCCTGCGCCCGGGCCTCGCCCTCGCATTCGCGCAGGACACGGTGGCCGCCGCACGGGCCTGTGCGGCGGTGGGCGATGTGGTGGTCGTCACGGACGACGTCCGCGCCGGACGCGAACTGAGGGCCCTGGGCGCCCGCATCGTCCCCGACGCCCCCCAGGCGGGCCTCAATGCCGCTCTCGCACACGGAGAGGCGTCCGTGCGCTCCGTGAGCCCGGGGGCGCCCGTGGTGGCCCTGAACGCCGATCTGCCGGCGCTGCGGCCCGTGGAATTGGCCCGGGTTCTCGCGTCGGCCGCCGCATTTCCCCGGGCATTTCTGCCCGATGCCGCCGGAATCGGCACCACTCTCCTGTCGGCGGCCGCCGGCACGGAATTGCTCCCCGCATTCGGCACGGCCTCCCGCGCCCGGCACACGGCGTCCGGGGCCGTGGAACTCCCCCTCGGCGGCGTCGACTCCGTCCGCCAGGACGTGGACACCGGCGAGGACCTGCGCGCCGCGCTCGCCCTCGGCGTGGGCCCGCACACGGCGAAGGCCACCGCGGGGCTGCTGCTCGTGGACTGAGTACGCTGCCCGTATGCAGGCCACCGCGTACACGTACGACCCCGAGACCCGTTCCGGCAGCGTCCTCCTGGACGACGGCACCCCGGTGTCCTTCGACGGCGCCGCCTTCGACGCGGGCGGCCTCCGTCTGCTCCGTCCGGGGCAGCGGGTCCGGATCGAGGTCAGGGGCGAGGGCGAGGCCCGGCAGATCACGCTCGTGACGCTGCAGACCTTCTGAGGCCGCTCCCCGCGGGACCCCGCACATGCCGCGGGCCGGGCTCCCCGAGGGGAGCCCGGCCCGGCGCGTGAGCAGCCTGGGGCGCAAGCCCGAGAAGGCAGGCAGGTGCCTTACTTCTTGCGGGCCGTGGCCTTCTTGGCGGTGGTCTTGCGCGCCGTCGACTTCTTGGCGGGTGCCTTCTTGGCCGTGGCCTTCTTGGCGGGCGCCGTCTTCTTCGCGGTGGCCTTCTTGGCGGTGGTCGCCTTCTTGGCCGGGGCCGCCTTCTTGGCCGTGGTCTTCTTCGCCGTGGCCTTCTTGGCGGTGGCGGTGGTCTTCTTCGCGGTCGCCTTCTTCGCGGCGGCCGTGGTCTTCTTCGCGGCAGCCGTCGTCTTCTTCGCCGGCGTCGCCTTCTTGGCAGCAGCCTTCTTGGCGGTGGTCTTCTTGGCCGCGGCCTTCTTGACGGTCGCCGAAGCGGCACCGGTCAGGCTGCCCTTGGGCGCCTTCTTGACGGCGACGTCGTTCTTCGGGAGCTTCTTCGAACCCGCGACGAGGTCCTTGAAGCCCTGGCCCGCACGGAAGCGCGGCACCGACGTCTTCTTGACCCGGACGCGCTCACCCGTCTGCGGGTTACGGGCGTAACGGGCCGGACGGTCGACCTTCTCGAACGAACCGAAGCCGGTGACCGAAACGCGGTCGCCGTTCACCACGGCACGGACGATGGCGTCGAGTACGGCGTCGACAGCCTCGGCGGCCTGCTGACGGCCACCGACCTTGTCGGCAATCGCTTCTACGAGCTGCGCCTTGTTCACGTCTTCCCCTTCGGAGACATTGCCGGAGCGAATCTCTTTCGACCCGGCTTTTTCGCACGTTAGGCAGATATATACCGCAAATCAAACACGAAACGGGCTAATCACCCTTGTGCCGCAACGAACTCGGCTGTCTCAGAGTTCCTCTTGGGTGCCGGAGCCCTCGTCGAAGTCGTCGAGGTCCGCCATGAATCGCTCCAGACGCCTTGCCGCACCGGCGAGATCGTGTTTGGCCGCAGCCGTAATGGCCAGCAGCTTCCGGGTCAGCGCCATCCGTACGCCCTCCGGGACTTGCAGTGCGCGCACTCGGGCGTGCGCTTCCTTGAGTTGGTTCGCGACCGCCGTGTACATCTGGAGTTGGCCGTCGTGTTCCATGCACAGATTGTGCCATCTGGGGCGAGTTGTCGCCTCCGCAGGGGGTAACTCCCGCCCCACGACGGCCTCCTGGGCCCTCGCACGACATGCCCGCTCAGCTCGGTGCCGAGGCTCGCGTGCCCCAGGAACACCCTTGGTATTCAAGGGAGTTGGCAGGTCACGGAGACCACCCGTTCAGGTCAGTGCCGGGCCGCGGGAGCCGCACACAGAAGTACCCCCAACCGGTGCACGATTGGGGGTACGGGGTCTGCGGATGTGGCCGGAATGAGCCTTGCAAAGAGCCTGTCCCGGCAGCCGATCCAGCCGGGTCAGACCTGGAGGGTCCGCGGCTTGAAGGAGGGGCGCTTCGCCTCGTAGGCGGCGATGTCCGGCTCGTTCTGCAGGGTGATGCTGATGTCGTCGAGCCCGTTCAGCAGCCGCCAGCGGGAATTCTCGTCGAGCTCGAAGGGAGCGGTGATCCCCTCGGCCCGGACCTCGCGGGCCTCCAGGTCGACCGTGACCTCGGCCTGCGGGTCGCTCTCGACCAGCTCCCACAGGGCGTCCACGATCTTCTGGTCCAGAACGACGGTCAGCAGACCGTTCTTGAGGGAGTTGCCGCGGAAGATGTCCGCGAAGCGGGAGGAGATGACGGCCTTGAACCCGTAGTTCTGCAGCGCCCAGACGGCGTGCTCACGGGACGAACCGGTGCCGAAGTCGGGACCGGCCACCAGAACCGTGGCCCCGGCCCGCTCGGGCTTGTTGAGCACGAACTCGGAGTCCTTGCGCCAGGCCTCGAACAGCCCGTCCTCGAACCCGTCCCGCGTGACCTTCTTGAGCCAGTGAGCAGGGATGATCTGGTCGGTGTCGACGTTGCTGCGGCGCAGCGGGACGGCCCGGCCGGTGTGCGTGGTGAATGCTTCCATGGCTGATCAGACTCCAGCGGGCGTACGGGCGTCGGTCTCGGTGAGGTCCGCCGGGGAGGCCAGGTGGCCCAGGACGGCGGTGGCGGCGGCGACCTGGGGCGAGACCAGGTGCGTACGCCCGCCCTTGCCCTGCCGGCCCTCGAAGTTGCGGTTGGAGGTGGACGCGGAACGCTCGCCGGGGGCGAGTTGGTCCGGGTTCATGCCCAGGCACATGGAGCAGCCCGCGTGCCGCCACTCGGCGCCGGCCTCCTTGAAGACCTTGTCCAGGCCCTCGGAGACGGCCTGCAGGCCCACCCGAGCGGAGCCGGGGACGACCAGCATCCGTACGCCGTCGGCGACTTTGCGGCCCTTGACGATGTCGGCCACGGCGCGCAGGTCCTCGATGCGGCCGTTGGTGCACGAACCTACGAAGACGGTGTCGACCTTGACGTCGCGCAGCGCCTGCCCGGCCTCCAACCCCATGTACTCCAGGGCCTTTTCGGCGGCGAGGCGCTCCGAAGCGTCTTCGTACGAAGCCGGGTCGGGGACGGAGGCCGAAAGCGGCGCGCCCTGCCCCGGGTTGGTGCCCCAGGTGACGAACGGGGACAGTTCCTCGGCCTTGATGAAGACCTCGGCGTCGAAGACCGCGTCGTCGTCCGTCTTCAGCGTCTTCCAGTACGCGACGGCGGCGTCCCAGTCCTCGCCCTTCGGGGCGTGCTCACGGCCCTCGAGGTAGGCGAAGGTGGTCTCGTCCGGGGCGATCATGCCCGCGCGGGCACCGGCCTCGATGGACATGTTGCAGATGGTCATCCGCGCTTCCATCGACAGCTTCTCGATGGCGGAGCCGCGGTACTCCAGGACGTAGCCCTGGCCGCCGCCCGTGCCGATCTTGGCGATGATCGCCAGGATCAGGTCCTTGGCGGTGACGCCGTCGGGCAGGTCGCCGTCGACCGTGATGGCCATCGTCTTGGGGCGGGCCAGCGGCAGCGTCTGCGTGGCGAGCACGTGCTCGACCTGCGAGGTGCCGATGCCGAAGGCCAGGCCGCCGAAGGCGCCGTGCGTGGAGGTGTGGGAGTCGCCGCAGACGACCGTCATGCCCGGCTGGGTCAGGCCCAGCTGCGGGCCCACGACGTGCACGACGCCCTGCTCGACGTCGCCCAGGGAGTGCAGGCGCACCCCGAACTCCGCGGCGTTCTTGCGCAGGGTCTCCAGCTGGACGCGCGAGACCGGGTCGGCGATCGGCTTGTCGATGTCGAGGGTCGGGGTGTTGTGATCCTCGGTGGCGATGGTGAGGTCGAGGCGCCGCACCTGGCGGCCGCTCTTGCGGAGGCCGTCGAAGGCCTGCGGGCTGGTCACCTCGTGCAGCAGGTGCAGATCGATGAAGAGGAGGTCGGGCTCGCCCTCGGCGCGCCGGACGACGTGGTCGTCCCAGACCTTCTCCGCGAGTGTCCTACCCATCGCTTTCCCTCCGACCGGCTTGTGGTGCGCCGGCCCAACTAGAGATTTCGGGATCGCCGACATCCGTACCCCTCGTACCGGACGTCGACGGCCGGGCCCGTTTTGGTCCACGGGCCGGTGTGACATCCAGAGTGGCAAGTTCCACGGGAAATTGAACTTGCGTTTCACAGAGTGAGACGGGAGTATCGACGCATGGACAACAGTAGCGGCGTCGGCGTTCTGGACAAGGCAGCCCTTGTCCTGAGCGCCCTGGAGTCCGGACCCGCGACCCTTGCTGGCCTTGTCGCGGCCACCGGATTGGCAAGACCGACGGCCCACCGCCTGGCGGTGGCCCTTGAGCACCACCGCATGGTGGCGCGTGACATGCAGGGCCGTTTCATTCTCGGCCCGCGCCTCTCGGAGCTCGCGGCGGCCGCGGGCGAGGACCGCCTGCTCGCGACCGCGGGCCCGGTCCTCACGCACCTGCGGGACGTCACGGGCGAGAGCGCGCAGCTCTACCGCCGCCAGGGCGACATGCGCATCTGCGTCGCCGCGGCGGAGCGCCTGTCCGGCCTGCGGGACACGGTCCCGGTCGGTTCGACGCTCACGATGAAGGCGGGCTCCTCCGCGCAGATCCTGATGGCCTGGGAGGAGCCGGAGCGCCTGCACCGCGGCCTCCAGGGCGCCCGCTTCACGGCGACGGCCCTGTCGGGCGTCAGGCGCCGCGGCTGGGCCCAGTCGATCGGCGAGCGGGAGCCGGGCGTCGCGTCCGTCTCCGCGCCCGTCCGCGGCCCGTCGAACCGCGTGGTGGCCGCCGTCTCGGTCTCCGGCCCCATCGAGCGTCTGACGCGCCACCCGGGCCGCATGCACGCCCAGGCCGTCATCGACGCCGCGGGCCGTCTCTCCGAGGCACTGCGCCGCACCGGCTGATCCACAACTTCCCTTACGTTCCCGCCTGTTCCCGGCCGGTCGCTCCAACGCCGCAGCGACCGGCCGGACTTGTGTCCGGGGCCGACCGGCTTCCGCACGGGCCAAGGGAGTTGACGCACCCCGAGGCCCACGCGAAGAGGCCCTTCCCGCACTCGGGAAGGGCCTCTTCGTCTTGTACCCCCGACCGGATTCGAACCGGCGCTACCGCCTTGAGAGGGCGGCGTGCTAGGCCGCTACACAACGGGGGCCTTGCGGATGAGATCCGCGGTTGCAGATGAGCTCTGCGAGCTGGCCTACCAGGACTCGAACCTAGAATGACGGTACCAGAAACCGTAGTGTTGCCAATTACACCATAGGCCATAGTGGTTTAGACCAATGCGATCCAACCCGTACCCCCGACCGGATTCGAACCGGCGCTACCGCCTTGAGAGGGCGGCGTGCTAGGCCGCTACACAACGGGGGCCCTAGCGATCCTGGCATCAAGGTCGGCGGGAGCTACCCATACCGTCCTCACGAGAAGGATCTGTACCCCCGACCGGATTCGAACCGGCGCTACTGCCTTGAGAGGGCAGCGTGCTAGGCCGCTACACAACGGGGGCTTTGTGGACCTGGGATCCACGGTTGCAGATGAGCTCTGCGAGCTGGCCTACCAGGACTCGAACCTAGACTAACGGAACCAGAAACCGTCGTGCTGCCAATTACACCATAGGCCACCGAAACTCAATCCCCTGAGGGACTTTGCTTGGCTTGCGCTTCCGGGCTTCGGCCTTTCGGCTCGCTCCCCTCGGCGCAGGAAGAACATTACCTGAAGGTGTCCGGCGCTCCAAAACGGGTATCCCGCGCCAGCAGCGGGGGCAGCTGGTCAAGCCCCGTGATGCGGACGAGTTCGGGCCGGCCGCCCAGCCCCAGGCGGTCCAGCCAGATGCCGGTCAGGCCCGCGTCGACCGCTCCACGGGCGTCGGTGTCCGGCTGGTCACCGACGTACGCGACCTCCTGCGGCGCCAGGCCGAGCTCCTCGCACACGGCGTGGAAGGCCGCCGCCTCGGGCTTGGCGACGCCGAGTTCGGCCGCGCAGACGACGGTCTCGAAGCGGTCGCGGACGCCGAGGACGCGGAGCTTGCGGTCCTGGTTGTGCAGCGAGGAGTTGGACAGGACGGCGTGCCGGTAGCCGTCGGCGAGGCTGTCGAGGGCCGGGACCGTGTCGGGGAACAGGCTCCACGCCGCTTCGTAGTGACCCAGATAACGGGCGAACCAGGCGTCGGCCTCCGCGTCCCGCAGCTCCTGCCCCACGAAGCCGCGCACCCGGTCCCTGCGCTGTCCTTCCCAGTCCGCCTCGCCCGCCTCGAAGCGGGCCCAGTGCTCGCGGGTCAGGGCCCGCCAGCGGGCGAGGGCCTGCTCGACGGTGCCGAAACCGTCGAGCAGGCCCTCGGAGGTGAGGTGGGCGCGCATGCCGGCCGTGTCGGCCGTCGCGTAGTCGAAGATCGTGTCATCGACGTCCCAGACCACTGCTTTGATCGGCGTCCCCATGGGACGACCGTACGTCGGTCAGGCCTCGCCCTCCCCCGGGATCACGAAGAAGTCCGTGACGAAACAGGCGACGTCGCCGGTCCGGGTGCGGCCGATCCAGGTGGGGTAGGCGCCGTCGCCCCAGCCCGAGCCGAACGCGGCCAGGGTGTGGCCCGTGGACGGCGACGTGATCAGGTACGGGCCGGGGGCGTGGTCGTGTTCCTCGAAGGCGTCCCAGAGCGGGCCCTCGTCGCCCTCGCACTCGGGGAAGGCGCCGTCGGACTCGGCGTCGTAGAAGCAGCCGGTGCCGGCGTCGACGCCGTAGCCGTAGAACTCGTCGTCGGAGAGCTCGGCGAGGTCCTGGCCTGGCTGGAGGGCGTGCTCCCAGGTGGCGACCGGTTCGTCGCGTATGACGAGGCGGGCGGCGGCGACGCGAAGGTGCGGGGTGTCGGGGGCCGGTTCGTCGGGGTCGGCGAGGGTGGCCACCGCCGCCTCGACGCGGTAGCGGCCGGGCTCGACGGCGACCGTGAACGGCTCGCTCTCGCCGGCGCCGAGCGCCACGAACGGGTCGCAGGCGACGACGCGGCCGGAGGGCAGGGACAGCTCGCCGGCCGGGCGGACGTCGATGGTGCCGATCGTGCCGGTCTCGTACGCGAAGGTGTGACCTGGGGTGAAGTAGCGCGTGTAGTCGCGGGGGGACATCGGCATGGGTCGGGCCTCTCGTTGCGGGTACGAGCGGAGGCCGGAACCCGTGCGGGTTCCGGCCTCTGGTGGCGCTGTGGTTATCCGGCGAGCTTCGCGAGGGCCGCGTCGATCCGGGTCAGGGTCTGCTCCTTGCCCAGGATCTCCAGGGACTCGAAGAGCGGCAGGCCGATCGTACGGCCGGTGACCGCGACGCGGACCGGGGCCTGGGCCTTGCCGAGCTTGAGGCCGTGCGCCTCGCCGGCGGCCAGGACGGCCTCCTTGAGCGACTCGGCGGAGGACCAGTCGGCGGCGTCGAGCTTCTCACGGGCCGTGGTCAGCAGGGCGTCGGAGCCCTCCTTCATGGCCTTCGTCCAGCTCGGCTCGTCGAAGACGGGCTCGGGCAGGAAGAGGAAGTCGACGTTGTCCGTGATCTCGGACAGGACCTTGAGGCGGGTCTGCGCGTGCGGGGCGATCGCCGCCCACTTGGCCTCGTCGAAGTCCTCGGCGGCCCACGGCGCGAAGGGGGCCTTGAGCCACGGGGCGCAGCGCTCGGCGAAGTCCTTCGGGTCGAGCAGGCGGATGTGGTCGCCGTTGATCGACTCGCACTTCTTGAGGTCGAAGCGGGCCGGGTTGGGCTGGACGTCCTTGACGTCGAAGGCCGCCACCATCTCCTCGATCGAGAAGATGTCGCGGTCGGCCGAGAGGGACCAGCCGAGCAGCGACAGGTAGTTGAGCAGGCCCTCCGGGAGGAAGCCGCGCTCACGGTAGAGGTTCAGCGACGACTGCGGGTCGCGCTTGCTGAGCTTCTTGTTGCCCTCGCCCATGACGTACGGGAGGTGGCCGAACTCGGGCGTGAACTTGGCGATGCCCAGGTCCGTCAGCGCCTTGTACAGGGCGATCTGGCGGGGCGTGGAGGAGAGCAGGTCCTCGCCGCGCAGGACGTGGGTGATCTCCATCAGCGCGTCGTCGACCGGGTTGACGAGCGTGTACAGCGGCGCGCCGTTCGCGCGGACGATGCCGTAGTCCGGGACGTTCTCCGGCTCGTACGTGATGTCGCCGCGGACCAGGTCCGTGAACGTGATCGTCTCGTCGGGCATCCGGAAGCGGGTGATGGGCTTGCGGCCCTCCGCCTCGTAGGCCTGCTTCTGCTCGGCGGTCAGCTCGCGGCAGTGGCCGTCGTAGCCGGACGGCTTGCCGGCGGCGCGGGCCGCGTCGCGGCGGGCGTCCAGCTCCTCGGTCGAGCAGTAGCAGGGGTACGCGTAGCCGCCGTCGACGAGCTTCTGCGCGACGTCCTGGTAGATGTCCATCCGCTGGGACTGGCGGTACGGGGCGTGCGGGCCGCCCACTTCCGGGCCCTCGTCCCAGTCGAAGCCCAGCCAGCGCATCGCCTCGAGCAGCTGCTCGTACGACTCCTCGCTGTCGCGGGCCGCGTCGGTGTCCTCGATGCGGAAGACCAGGGTGCCCTGGTTGTGGCGCGCGAAGGCCCAGTTGAACAGGGCGGTGCGGACCAGGCCCACGTGCGGGTTACCGGTGGGCGAGGGGCAGAAACGGACACGGACTGCTGGAGCGGATGCGCTAGCCACGCTTGACAACCTTGTTGGTGAGAGTGCCGATGCCTTCGATGCTGACGGCGACCTCGTCGCCGACGCTGAGCGGGCCGACCCCTTCCGGGGTGCCCGTGAGGATGACGTCGCCGGGGAGCAGCGTCATGGCCTCGGAGATGTTCGCGATCAGGTCCGCGATGGGCGTGATCATCTGCGACGTGCGGCCGAGCTGGCGCTGCTGGCCGTTGACCGTGCACTGGATCGTGAGGTCCGACGCCGCCGCGACGTCGAGGTCCGTCTCCACCCAGGGGCCCAGCGGGCAGGAGGTGTCGAAGCCCTTCGCGCGGGCCCACTGCTTCTCGCGCTTCTGGACGTCGCGGGCGGTCACGTCGTTCGCCGCGGTGTAGCCGAGGATCACGTCGTTCACGCGCTCGCGCGGGACCTCGCGGCACATGCGGCCGATGACGACGGCCAGCTCGGCCTCGTGGTGGAGGTCCTGCGAGAAGGACGGGTACTGGATCTCGTCGCCGGGGCCGATGACCGAGGTCGACGGCTTGAAGAAGGCGAAGGGGGCGTCGGGAACCTCGTTGCCCAGCTCCTTCGCGTGCTCCGCGTAGTTGCGGCCGAAGGCGATCACCTTGTTCGGGAGCACGGGGGGCAGCAGCCGGACCTTGGTGAGCGGGACCTTCGTGCCGCTCAGCTCGAAGTCGGCGAACGGGATGCCCTTGATGATGTCGAGCACGAGCCCCTCGTAGGACCCGGGGGGACTGTCGCCTTCGACCGCGCCGAAGGCGACGTTCCCGTCGATGGAGAATCTGGCGATGCGCACGGGTGGCTGCGCCCCTTTTTCTTGCCGGTGGGCCCGGGTGGGTTTGACCGGTCAAGGCTAACGCGGCGCGTGGGGGCGTGGTCCGTCGTGCGGCGTCGCGCCGCCTCAGGCTGCCGGAGTGATCTCCGGGGCGACCATCAGGATGGTGCGGCGGGGGTTGGCCGTGTTCGTGGGGAGCGTGGCCGAGTGTTCCGGGACGGCGGGCGCGGCCTGGATCTCGTCGGCGTCCTTGAGGTGCGCCAGCGTCGTGCGCCGCGGGTTGGCAATGTTGTGGAACATCATCGTCTTCATGACTGCGCTCTGGAACCTTTTCGGTCGTGTGCTCGGTTGTCTGGTGGGCCATCCCTGTAAAGCGTCAGGCTAAACATCAGATTCCCGTCGAAAGCCGGGAAGTTGCGATCCCCGCCATGTGAGTTTGCTCACGAAGGGCCTCGCAAAAGGGGCAGTTCGGAACGCCAGCCCCCGCACCCGAAACGGACATTGCGTACCTGAAGCCACCATTCCGCTCCCGATCATGGCGACTGGGACACCCCCGGGCCGTACCTGGAAAGTCCAGCATTGCCCGGTTTCCCCTAGATCACTTTCTACGTCTCGTAATACTCTCCTCACGCCGCGTCACATGCGGCGCGGCGCACCCCTCGGGCCTTGTTGGAGATCCTGCACTGTGCTGGAATCCCTGGGACCGCCGCGGGATCGAACCGGCGCACGGGGGCGCGAAGCAGCGCCCGGCCGGCGGCGGGAAGGGGGAGACCAGCGCCGGTCACTCACGACCACAGGGGGGCGTTTCAGGTCGCCCCTCGAACTACGCCGACACCGTCCTGTCCGCGCATGCGGGGGCAGGGCGCCTGGTCCAGAGGTTGCGACGCTAGTGCAGGGACGTAAGAACAGGGATGGCAGCGCTGCGGCGGAGCCGGAGCCGCGCGGCGGGACCGGCCCGATAGCCGGCGGTTCCCAGCCCCCGCACGCCCAGAGTCCGGGGCGCACCGCGTCCGTCGACGCCGGGGAGCGCGACGGGCGCTCCAGCGTGTCCGGGGCCGCGGCCCCGCCGTCGCCGGCCTTGGTGAAGAGCAAGGCGCCGACGGGTCCCGGCTCGCGAATAGCCCTGCGCAACTGGCGCATCTCGACGCGTCTGGTCTCGCTGCTCGCGCTCCCCGTGGTCGCCGCGACCTCGCTGGGTGCGCTGCGCATCGCCGAGTCCCTGAACGACATCGAGCAGCTCGACAACATGAAGCTGCTCACCGAGATGACGAAGCAGGCCACCGACCTGGCCTCGGCGCTCCAGGAGGAGCGCGACCAGTCGGCCGGACCGCTGTCGAACGACCCCAAGGCGACCGGCGACTTCAGCATCAAGTCCGCGCGCGAGAAGACCAACCGCGCCCGTGACACGTTCCTGCAGTCCACCACGGACATCGAGGGCGACGGCCAGTCGGGCAGCCTGCGCGGTGTGCGGGAGCACGCCGTCCAGATCGCCCACGAGCTGATCACGCTCAACACCATCCGGCAGGACGCGTACGCCAGCAAGACCAACTCGTCGCAGACGGTCGAGGCGTACGGCCGCATCGTCGAGCAGCTGCTCTCGCTCTCCACCGACATGGCGCAGGCGACCAGCAGCCCCGAGATGATCCAGCGCACCCGTGCGCTCGCCGCCTTCTCCTCCGCCAAGGAGTACGCCTCCGAGCAGCGCGCCGTCATCGCGGCCGCCCTCCCGCCGAACAGCTCCACCGTCGGCAAGCTCTCGGAGACCGACCGGCAGTACGCGCAGGCCGCGTCGGACAACCAGGACTCCCAGCTCGACTCGTTCCGCAGCGTGTACGGCAACGTCGCCGCGGCGGAGCTGCTCAAGCCGCTCGACGAGAACAACGCCACCATCAAGGCCGCGGACACCTACGCCGAGCGCGTGCTGTCCAAGCCCGAGGGCATCAAGACCCAGGACAAGCGCTCCTACAAGGACTGGGTCGACGCGGACAGCTCCCGCATCCAGGAAATGGGCAAGATCGAGCTGACGCTGCTCAACCAGATGGAGCAGGAGGCCCGCGAGCTGCGCAACGCCTCCGAGCGGTCCGCCATCATCAACGGTGCGCTGATCCTGCTCGTGCTCGGCGTCTCGCTCGTCGGCGCGTTCGTCGTGGCCCGCTCCATGATCCGCTCGCTGCGCCGCCTCCAGGACACCGCGACCAAGGTCGCCCAGGACCGCCTGCCCGAGCTGGTCAAGGAGCTCTCCGAGTCCGACCCGCAGGACGTCGACACGTCCGTGGAGTCGGTCGGTGTGCACTCCCGGGACGAGATCGGCCAGGTGGCCGCGGCCTTCGACGACGTGCACCGCGAGGCCGTCCGCCTCGCCGCCGAGCAGGCCCTCCTGCGAGGCAACGTCAACGCGATGTTCACCAACCTCTCGCGGCGTTCGCAGGGCCTCATCCAGCGCCAGCTCTCGCTCATCTCCGAGCTGGAGTCGCGCGAGGCCGACCCGGACCAGCTGTCGTCGCTGTTCAAGCTCGACCACCTCGCCACCCGCATGCGCCGTAACGGTGAGAACCTGCTCGTCCTCGCCGGTGAAGAGCCCGGCCGCCGGTGGACGCGGCCCGTGCCGCTCGTCGACGTGCTGCGTGCCGCCGCGTCCGAGGTGGAGCAGTACGAGCGCATCGAGCTGGCCTCCGTGCCCGCCACGGACGTCGCCGGACGCGTCGTCAACGACCTCGTGCACCTGCTCGCCGAGCTCCTCGAGAACGCCACGTCGTTCTCGTCCCCGCAGACCAAGGTCAAGGTCACCGGTCACGCGCTGCCCGACGGCCGGGTGCTGATCGAGATCCACGACACCGGCATCGGCCTGTCCCCCGAGGACCTCGCGGCCATCAACGAGCGGCTCGCGTCGCCGCCCACCGTGGACGTCTCGGTGTCGCGCCGCATGGGTCTGTTCGTGGTCGGCCGGCTGTCGCAGCGCCACGGCATCCGCATCCAGCTCCGTCCCTCCGACTCCGGTGGTACGACCGCGCTGGTCATGCTGCCCGTCGACGTCGCCCAGGGCGGCAAGAAGGTTCCCGGCAAGCCGGGTGGTCCGGGCGGCTCCGGCGGTCCCGCCGCCGCGCAGGCCGCCGCCGGTGCCTCCGCCGCCCGGCGCGGTGTCGCCCCGGGTGCCGGGGCCGGCGCGGCCGGACGGCTCGCCGCCGGTCCGGGTGCGGCACGGCCGCAGGTCGGCGCCGGGGCCGGTGGCCCGCGTGCGGCGCTGCCCGCCCGTGACGCCGCCCCGCAGCAGGGCCTCCCGCAGAACGCCCAGCAGAACCAGCAGAGCCCCCAGCAGCGCGGCCCGCAGAGCCCGCAGCCGCCCCAGCGTCCGCAGGCGCCCGGCGGCCCGACCACCGGTGGCCTGTTCGGCGCCGGTCCGCAGGGCCAGGGTCCCGTCCCGCCGCAGCAGCGCACCCACAACGACCCGGCCGAGCAGCAGAACCAGGGCGGTCGCCGTCCGGTGCTGCCGCCGCGCGGCGGTCCGCGTGCCGAGCTGCCGGGCGGCAACCCGCAGCCCCGCGTGCCCAGTTGGAGCGACGAGAACGCGCAGCCGCACCTCGACGCGCCGCGCGGTCACGACGAGAGCGACTCCGTCGGGTCCACCTCGCAGTTCCCGCGGGTCCAGGACGAGCGGCAGGGCCCCGGCTCCACCGCCGAGTTCGCCCGCCCGGACTACGACGCGCCGCTTCCGCCCGCGCCCCGGCAGCCGCAGGCTCCGACGCAGGACCAGGGCACCGGCCAGTTCGTCCGCCCGGACGTCTTCGGCGGCGCCCAGAACGGTGGCGCGCAGAACGGCGCCCTGCACAACGGCGCCGCGAACGGCTTCCGCGACAGCGGTCTGCCGGGCCACCAGGACCCGTCGGGCACCGGCCAGTTCGAGCGCCCGCAGCCGCCCCAGGCCCCGCAGTTCCCGCAGGCGCCGCAGAACCCGGCCGACACCGGCCAGTTCACGCGCCCGCAGAACCCTTCGGGCACCGGTCAGTTCGAGCGCCCGCAGGCCCCGCGCCAGCGCGGCGACCAGGACTTCCCGCCGTCACCGCCGCGCCCGGCCGACCACGGCCAGGGCCAGGGCATCCCGGCCCAGCCCGCGCAGCAGGACTACCTGCCGCCGGCCAGTGAGCCGGGCGACGGCCGCACGCCGCTGTACGACACCCTGGAGACCAACTGGTTCCACGGTCAGCAGGGCCAGCAGGCCCAGGGCCAGCCGAACCAGGGGCAGTACAACCAGGGCCAGTACAACCAGGGCGGCCAGCAGCTGCCGCAGCGCGGCACCTCCCAGTCGGCCGCCCCGCAGCAGGCGCCCCGGTCCCCGCAGCGTCCGCAGGCACCCGCCGCGGCGCCGCAGCGCCAGGCCGCCGCTCCGAACGGGGGCCAGGACCAGGCCAATTGGCGGCAGTCCCCGAACGACGAGCTGATGCGTCAGGCCGAGCGGGTGCGCAAGCCCGCCGCGGGCGGCGTCACCGTCTCGGGTCTGCCCCGTCGTGTCCCCCGGGCGAACCTCGTGGCGGGCACGGCACAGGAGCAGCAGCAGAACCAGACCGGTCCTCAGGTCTCGCGTGCGCCCGACGACGTACGCGGACGGCTGACCAATCTCCGTCGGGGTATCCAGCAGGGCCGCGACGCCGGCACGGGACAGACCGGCAGCTACCCCCGCCCCACTCACCAGCAGGAGCGTTAGTTGAGCCAGATGAGCCAGGCGGCACAGAACCTGAACTGGTTGATCACCAACTTCGTGGACAACACACCGGGTGTCTCGCACACGGTGGTGGTGTCCGCGGACGGCCTGCTGCTCGCGATGTCGGAGGGCTTCCCGCGCGATCGCGCGGACCAGCTCGCGGCGGTGGCGTCGGGTCTGACCTCGCTCACGGCCGGAGCGTCGAGAATCTTCGAGGGCGGGCCGGTGAATCAGACGGTCGTGGAGATGGAGCGCGGCTTTCTCTTCATCATGTCCGTCTCCGACGGATCGTCCCTGGCCGTGCTCGCGCACCCCGAGTGCGACATCGGCCTCGTCGGCTACGAGATGGCGCTCCTCGTGGACCGGGCGGGCGCCGTGCTCACCCCGGACCTCCGCGCGGAGCTGCAGGGCAGCCTCTTGCACTGAGGTGGGTGACGGCGGGTAACCCCCGGCGACCCGCACAGTCTTACGCATCAGTAGCCCCGGAAACCAGAGAAGTCACGTCATCCACATCCGGCCGTCACAAACCCCCCACCGGCCCACCCTCAGACGGCAGGCCCTGACCCCGCCGTCCCGCCCGGAGGATCCATGACCCCGCCCACCGCCTCTCACGGCCCGTACGGTGCCGCAGCGCACGACGCATACGGTCCTGAGGGCGACCAGCCGCTGGTCCGTCCCTATGCGATGACCGGTGGCCGGACCCGGCCGCGCTACCAGCTCGCCATCGAGGCGCTCGTCTCCACGACCGCCGACCCGGCGGCCCTGATGACGCTGCTCCCCGAGCACCAGCGCATCTGCCACCTGTGCCGCGAGGTGAAGTCGGTCGCGGAGGTCTCCGCGCTCCTCTCCATGCCGCTCGGTGTGGCCCGGATCCTCGTCGCGGACCTCGCGGAGGCCGGGCTCGTCGCCATCCACCAGCCGGGCGGCGACGAGAACAACGGCGGTGCGCCGGACGTGACTCTGCTCGAAAGGGTGCTCAGTGGACTTCGCAAGCTCTGACGGCTCCACGGGAGCCACCCGGTCGACCACCTCGGCGAAGATCGTGGTCGCGGGCGGCTTCGGCGTCGGCAAGACCACGTTCGTGGGGTCGGTCTCGGAGATCAACCCGCTGCGCACCGAGGCCGTCATGACGTCGGCCTCGGCCGGCATCGACGACCTGACCCACACCGGGGACAAGACGACCACCACGGTCGCCATGGACTTCGGCCGCATCACGCTCGACCAGGACCTGATCCTGTACCTGTTCGGCACGCCCGGCCAGGACCGCTTCTGGTTCATGTGGGACGACCTCGTGCGCGGCGCGATCGGCGCCGTCGTCCTGGTGGACACCCGCCGCCTCGCCGACTGCTTCCCCGCCGTCGACTACTTCGAGAACTCGGGCCTGCCCTTCGTCATCGCCCTCAACGGCTTCGACGGGCACCAGCCGTACAACCCGGACGAGGTCCGCGAGGCCCTGCAGATCGGTCCTGACACCCCGATCATCACGACGGACGCCCGCCACCGCGCGGATGCGAAGAGTGCGCTGATCACGCTGGTGGAGCACGCTCTGATGGCCCGTCTGAAGTAGACAACAACGGTCGGAAACCAGCCACCAAGTGGCTGGTTCCGTACGGCAGTTGTCGTAGGCCTTTCGGCGGCCCCTGTGGCCTTTGACACGCGGGGCCGCTGTGTTCATAACGTTTCGACAGAGAATTCCGGTGAAGCCGACACACGTCGCGCACAGCCGGTTCCACTGTGCTCACAAGAGCCCCGCCTTTTGGCGGGGCTCGCTCTTTATGACCGTTTTATCTGGGGCATACATCACGCTGAGGTTCCGGTTCCGACTGTTTGGAACTGCGCCTCCTGACGTGCTGGAATGCGCTGAACTGCCCAGTAAGAACGGGCCTGGAGTCAGACAGCGGCACAACGTAGGTGCCGACGCCGAGAGGTTGTTGGTCGAGTGAGGCGAAGCAAGAACAGTCCCGAGCCGGCATCGGCGCGGGGCAACTTCACCCCGCCGCCGCGGACAGCGGCACCGGCCGCCCCGGCCGAGGCCGCGGCGCCGGCACCGTCGGGCGGACGGATGTCACCGCGCAACTGGCGCGTACCCACCAAGCTGAACGCGATCCTGCTCATACCCGTGGTCGTCGGCCTGGTCATGGGCGGATTCCAGGTGAAGAGCTCCATCGACACCTGGCACGAGGCCGAGGACGCCGAGGCCACGGCGCGCGTGGTGCAGGCGTCGCTGACATACGGCAACCGCCTCATCGAGGAGCGGGACGTCACCGCCGCCCCGCTGCTCCAGGGCAAGAAGGACGACCCGACGGTCGTCAAGGCCCGCGCCGCGACGGACGCCGCCGCGGACGCCTTCCACGCCGCGGCGCAGAACATGCCGCACAAGGAGGGCCTCGACCGGCGCATGACGCAGTTCACCGAGGTCGAGGGCGGACTGAGCAAGCTCCGGGCCGCCGCGTACACCTCGAAGCTCCCGGGCGTGCAGACCGAGGAGCGCTACGTCGCCATCCAGCACCCGCTGATGGAGTTCGCCAACGAGCTGGGCCTCGGCACCGGAAACATCACCAGCTACGGCCGCACCGTCTACGCGATCTCGCTGTCCAAGGCCGCGCTCTCCCTGGAGCGCTCCATCGGCATGCACCTGCTGGTCAAGCCCGGCCCGACCGTCACGAGCTTCGCCAAGCAGCGCACCGCGCTCGGCAGCTACGCGTACCTCGAGGGCATCGCCGTCGAGGAGTACAAGGGCGGCGGTACGCCGGAGGACCTGCAGAAGCTCGACGACGCGATCAAGAAGCTGAAGACGGACGGCGCCAAGCAGGCCGCCGCCGCCAAGGCGAAGGCCCCGTCGTACATCCCGCCGCCGGCCGACACCACGGAGATGGTCGGCTACATCGTCGGGCTGCCCTCCACCCAGCCGAGCGCCCGTCTCGCCATCGCGCAGAAGGGCGTGACGCCCGAGAACTGGTGGGCCGTCAACACCGCGAAGTTCGACGCCTACCGCACGATCGAGTCGGACCTGGCCGACAAGGCCGTGAAGGAAGCCTCCGAGATCGCGGCCGACGCCAAGCAGGAAGCGATCATCATCGGCGCCGCCGTCGTGATCGCGCTGCTCGCCGCGGTGCTGCTCGCCGGTCAGATGGCCCGCCAGATGTCCCGCTCCATGCGCCGGCTGCGCTCCGCCGCCTTCGACGTGGCCGAGCAGCGCCTGCCGATGCTGGTCGACCAGCTCTCGCGCACCGAGCCGGGCCGGGTGGACACCCGCGTCCAGCCGATCCCGATCACCACGACCGACGAGATCGGCGAGGTCGCCCGCGCCTTCGACCAGGTTCACCGGGAAGCGGTACGGCTCGCGGCCGAGCAGGCCCTCCTGCGGGGCAACATCAACGCGATCTTCACCAACCTGTCGCGCCGCAACCAGTCGCTGATCGAGGGCCAGCTGACCCTCATCACCGACCTGGAGAACAACGAGGCCGACCCGGACCAGCTGGAGAACCTCTTCCGCCTGGACCACCTCGCGACCCGTATGCGCCGCAACGGCGAGAACCTCCTGGTCCTCGCCGGCGAGGAGCCGGGCCGCCGCTGGGACCAGCCGGTCCCGCTGGTCGACGTGCTGCGCGCCGCCACCTCCGAGGTGGAGCAGTACGAGCGCGTCGAGCTGTCCGGCGTCCCGGAGGCCGACATCCACGGCCGCGCGGTCACCGACCTCGTGCACCTGCTCGCCGAGCTGCTGGAGAACGCGACCACGTTCTCCTCGCCGCAGACCAAGGTCCGCGTCACCGCGACCCGTCTCCCCGACGGCCGCATCATGATCGAGATCCACGACAAGGGCATCGGCCTCACCGCCGAGGACTTCGCGGACATCAACCACAAGCTGGCCAACCCGCCGACCGTGGACGCCGCGATCTCCCAGCGCATGGGCCTGTTCGTGGTCGGCCGCCTGTCGGACCGGCACGGCATCCGCGTCCAGCTGCGCCCCTCGGGCGAGCAAGCGGGCACGACCTCGCTGGTCATGCTCCCGGACGCGATCACGCACGGCGGTGGCGGCGGTCACCAGCAGCACGACGACTCCGAGTTCACCGTCTCGACGATGATCCCGAAGCAGCAGGCGTTCGAGCACGCCCCGCTGCGCACGGCCGCCGAGCTGGGCTTCGACGACAGCCGTTACGAAGTCCCGGACGACGCCCGCGAACTGGACCCGGTCGGCCGCTCGCTGATGCGCGAGGAGCGCCGTGCGGCCCTGGAGGCGCAGGCGCAGACCCCTGAGGAGCAGCAGGCCCAGGGCGACCGTCCACTCTTCCGCGACCAGGTCGACCCGCAGCAACCGCTGCCGTCCCGCCCGGCCTTCGCCGAGCAGACCGCGTACGACGCTCAGCAGAGCGGCTACGACAACGGGCAGCAGTCGGGCTACGACGATCAGCGCCAGGGCGTCTACGACGAGCGGCAGCAGGTCTCGTACGGCGAGCAGCAGCAGCCCGCCTACGACGCCTTCGCCCCCGCGCAGCCCGCCTACGACAATGGCGGTCCCGGTTCGTACGACCCGAACTACGGGGCGCAGGACGGCTATGCGGAAGTCGCGCAGGAGTCCTACAACGCCTTCGAGCAGCCCGCGCGGCAGGCCGACTGGCAGGGGCAGGACTCCTACCAGGGCGACTTCCGGGCGCCGTACGCACCCGAAGCGGAATCCGTGCAGGCCGCTGACGCGGCGGAGCGGGAGAGCGTAGGCTTCGACCCGCACCGTCCGGCCGGTCCCGGCCTGTCGGCCGGCCCCTCCCCGTCCGCTCCGCACGCGCTGACCGACGCCGGTCTCCCGCGCCGCGGCGGTGGCGCCCCCCAGCGCCAGGAGCCGGCGCCGGAGCCTGCCGAGTCGGACGACGACTCCTGGCGCTCGGCCAACGACGAGCGGTGGGTGCGTGCCGAGCGGCTCAAGGAGCCGAAGGCCGGCGGAGTGACCTCGTCCGGACTTCCGCGCCGGGTGCCCAAGGCCAACCTGGTCGAGGGCACGGCGGAGTCCACGCCGCAGGGCGGCCCGCAGATCTCCCGAGCCCCCGAGGACGTACGGGGCCGGCTGAGCAACCTGCGCCGCGGTGTGCAGCGGGGCCGCAGCGAAGGCAGCAGTGACCAGCAGTGAACGCAAGTCTCGACAGTGTGACGAACGGCCAGGTCAGCGGGTTTCCCGATGAGCCTGACAGCACCTACAACCAGGAGCGTTAGTGTGAGCCCGATGAGCCAGGCGGCACAGAACCTGAACTGGTTGATCACCAACTTCGTGGACAACACCCCCGGGGTGTCCCACACGGTGGTGGTCTCCGCCGACGGACTCCTTCTGGCGATGTCCGAAGGGTTCCCCCGCGACCGCGCCGACCAGCTGGCGGCCGTCGCTTCGGGTCTGACCTCGTTGACCGCGGGCGCGTCCCGCATCTTCGAGGGTGGCGCGGTGAACCAGACAGTTGTGGAGATGGAGCGAGGATTCCTCTTCATCATGTCCATTTCTGATGGTTCTTCTCTCGCCGTCCTTGCACACCCCGAGGCGGACATTGGTCTCGTTGGGTACGAGATGGCACTTCTTGTCGACCGCGCGGGCACGGTTCTCACGCCCGACCTGCGCGCGGAGCTTCAGGGAAGCCTTCTCAACTAGCAGACAGGCGGTGCGGTTTCGCGCCTCGTGGCCGTAAGGTTTCGGGACGCGGCTCCACAGTGATGGTGCCCAGCGCAGTCGGAGGAGGAGTACGTGTCTGGTTCAGCAACACCCCCGAGCGGTTCGTCGGCCCAGTGGCCGCCCTACGGCCCCGGCCAGGGCCAGGCAGGCATGGGTGGTCGTGAAGACGGGTCGCAGAACCGGTACAACTTCCCCTCCACGCCGAGCCACGCCCGGCCGACCAGGCAGCCCGGTCCTTACGACCAGCCGCCCGCGCCCCGCATCCAGCCTGTGCAGCCCCAGCCGCGTCCTGACGCGAATCCCGCGCCTGCTGCGAAGAACAATCCCCTGGTGCGCCCGTACGCCATGACGGGCGGCCGCACCAGGCCGCGCTACCAGCTCGCCATCGAGGCGCTGGTGCACACCACCGCGCAGCCGCACCAGTTGCAGGGCCAACTGCCCGAGCACCAGCGGATCTGCAACCTCTGCCGGGAGATCAAGTCGGTGGCCGAAATCTCGGCCTTGCTGACGATCCCCCTCGGCGTGGCCAGGATTCTCGTCGCCGACTTGGCGGAGGCGGGCCTGGTCGCCATCCATCAGCCGGGCGGCGACGAGAACGCCGGCGGCCAGCCAGACGTGACTTTGCTCGAAAGGGTGCTCAGTGGACTTCGCAAGCTCTAGCGGAGGGCCGGTTTCCCCAAGTCGCTCCACCACCTCCGCGAAGATCGTGGTGGCGGGCGGCTTCGGTGTCGGCAAGACGACGTTCGTCGGCGCCGTCTCCGAGATCAACCCGCTGCGCACCGAGGCCGTCATGACGTCCGCTTCGGCGGGT
>NZ_JAMOLN010000045.1 GCF_024448165.1 Streptomyces longispororuber | reverse complement strand
CGGCCGGACGGGCCGACGCGGGCGGTTCGGCGGACGGTGCGGTGGAGGTCCTCGCCGAGGGCGTCGCGCTCGCGGGCGCCTGGACGACCTCCGGTGGGCGGGGTGCGCGCGTGCGCACCGGCGAGGGCAGTGCGGCCGGGCTCGGCATCCCGCGGACCGCGCCGTCGGGGGTGAGGAAGGCGGGGTCGCCGCCGGGCACCATGCCGAGCTCGCGGGCCCGGCGCTGGAGGGCGTCGGGCGCCGAGTAGGAGTCGACCTTGCGCTGCAGTTCCTGCTCGTCGTCGGTGAGCTCGGTGGTCTGCTTCCTCAGCTTGCTGAGCTTGAACGATCCTTCGTTGAGCGAGGAGTTCAGCAGCAGGAGCGTGATGAGTCCGCCGCCGAGCAGCAGGACGACGAGGAGGACGAACGGGGTGCGGGCGGCCTGGGAGCCACCGGACGGCAGGACCGGGAACAGCCGCGCCAGCCGAGCGGCCCTCCCCCGTAGTTCGCCTTGCGCGCCCTGGGAACCCCGGGCACCCTTCGAACCTTTTGAGCCACTCGTAGCACTCATGACCACCCCTCCACGCGTGCGTGCCTCACTGGACCCTCACCCGTTCACGTCCTCGCGGATGCGCTGCGCACCTCGCAGCCGTGCCGGGGCGGCCCGGCGGTTCTCGGCGACCTCTTCCTCCGTGGGGAGTTCGGCGCCGCGCGTGAGCAGCTTGAGCCGCGGCTGGTAGCGCTCGGGGACGACCGGCAGCCCGGGCGGCGCCGTGGTGGCGGCGCCGGTCGCGAAGACCTGCTTGACCAGCCGGTCCTCGAGCGAGTGGTACGACAGGACGGCGATCCGGCCGCCGACCGCCAGGGACTTCACCGCGGCGGGGACGGCCCGCTCCAGAACGCTCAGCTCGCCGTTGACCTCGATGCGCAGCGCCTGGAAGGTGCGCTTGGCCGGGTTGCCGCCGGTGCGCTTGGCCGCCTGCGGCAGGGAGTCACGGATCAGCTCGACGAGCCGTGCGCTGTTGCTGAACGGCTCCTTCTCGCGCTCCCGCACGATGGCCGAAACAATGCGCTTGGCCTGCTTCTCCTCGCCGTACTGGCGCAGGATCCGCACCAGTTCACCGGGGGCGTACGTGTTGAGGACCTCGGCGGCGCTCATCCCGGTCGTCTGGTCCATGCGCATGTCGAGCGGCGCGTCCTGGGCGTACGCGAAGCCGCGGTCGGCCTCGTCGAGCTGCATGGAGGAGACGCCGAGGTCGAACAGGACGCCCTGGACGCGCGGGACGTCCAACCGGTCGAGGACCTCGGGCAGTTCGTCGTAGACGGCGTGCACGAGGGTGGCCCGGTCGCCGAAGGGGGCGAGCCGCTCGCCGGACAGCCGCAGCGCTTCCTTGTCGCGGTCGAGCGCGACGAGGCGGCAGGAGGGGAACGTGGAGAGCAGCGCCTCACTGTGCCCGCCGAGGCCGAGGGTGCAGTCGACGACGACCGCCCCCGGCTGGGCCAGGGCCGGAGCCAACATGTCCAAGCAGCGCTGGAGCATGACCGGGACGTGTCGCTGACTCAAGGGGCCCTCTCAGGTCCGGCGGGCTCGCACGCACTGCCGGGTCCCCGCCCGCTCGTGAAGGGGATGGTGGTCCGTCGGCGCCGGGGAAGTGACGCCGGCCGACCGGAGCGGGAGGAGGCCGAGCCGTACGTACGCGCCGCGCACGCGGGGAGCGTCCGGCGGCGCCGGGATCTCCGTGTTGCATCGTTGCGTGGTTATCTGGGGTCGGCGTCACTTTAGTCCACGGTGCTCCGCGGTCAATCAACCGGCCTGCGCGTCGCGGGCGCGTCGGCGCGAAGCCGCATTTCGCCGGAATTCACCCGTTCGGCCGAGGCCGGTCCGCCCTGTGGGTTAGCTCACAACAAGGCTCGATGACGTTCTTTGTCCCACCTCACAGCGGGCCTGGGCCACCTGCGACCACTACCGTCATATCCATGACGACCTCCGCGCAGATCCCGTCCGACGTTCCCTCCGAAGGCGCCATAACCGCCGACGGCACCGTGACCGACCGTCTCGTCGACGCGAACGGCCGGTACGCCGCCGCGTTCACCGACCCCGGCATGGACGCCCGCCCCGTGCTGCACGTCGCCGTCGTGGCCTGCATGGACGCACGGCTCGACCTGCACGCCGCGCTCGGCCTCGAGCTCGGCGACTGCCACACCATCCGCAACGCGGGCGGCGTGGTCACCGACGACGTGATCCGTTCCCTCACCATCAGCCAGCGCGCCCTCGGCACCCGCAGCGTGGTCCTCATCCACCACACGGGCTGCGGCCTGGAGTCCCTCACCGAGGAGTTCCGGCACGACCTGGAGATGGAGGTCGGCCAGCGCCCCAGCTGGGCCGTGGAGGGATTCCGCGACGTCGACCAGGACGTGCGCCAGTCGATCCAGAAGGTGCGCACCTCGCCCTTCCTGCTGCACACCGACGACGTCCGCGGCTTCGTGTTCGACGTGAAGACGGGTCTGCTGCGCGAGATCACCCCGGCCTGAGGTTCCCGATCGGTCGGCCTTCCCCTCAAAAGGTTGTAAGCCCCGACATATCGCGGCCAGTTATCCACAGGCGAGTGACACGAACCGGTAACGCCAACAAGAATGCGTGTGTGACACCCCGCGCGAGCGACGGAACTTTTCGCGCGTGGTGTCCGTGTTTCGGGGTGGGCCGGTCCGCATCGCAGAGCGTCGGCCCGGGAAAGTACGGGCCGAGGAGGGCCGGGTGACGACCTATGACGATCGAGCGAGCCTCACTGATCTGACCACCACTGTGGAGCGGGTCCGCAGGTCGGTGGAGGGTGTGATCGAAGGCAAGCCTGAGGTCGTACGGCTTTCGCTGACGGTGCTGCTCGCCGAGGGGCATCTGCTCATCGAGGATGTGCCGGGCGTCGGCAAGACGATGCTCGCCAAGGCGCTCGCGCGGTCCATCGACTGCTCGGTGCGCCGCATCCAGTTCACTCCCGACCTGCTGCCGTCGGACATCACCGGTGTGTCCATCTTCGACCAGCAGCGGCGGGACTTCGAGTTCAAGCCGGGCGCGATCTTCGCCCAGATCGTGATCGGCGACGAGATCAACCGCGCGTCCCCCAAGACGCAGTCCGCGCTCCTGGAGTCCATGGAGGAGCGGCAGGTCACCATCGACGGCAAGACCTACGAACTGCCCAGCCCCTTCATGGTGGTGGCGACGCAGAACCCGGTCGAGATGGAGGGCACGTACCCGCTGCCCGAGGCCCAGCGCGACCGGTTCATGGCCCGGGTCTCCATCGGCTATCCCAGCCCGGAGGCCGAGCTGCAGATGCTGGACGTGCACGGCGGCGTGAACCCCCTGGACGACCTGCAGCCGGTGGCGCACGCGCACGACATCGTCAAGCTGGTGGACGCGGTGCGCACGGTCCACGTCGCCGATGCCGTACGGCGCTACGCGGTGGACCTGGTCGCCGCCACCCGCACCCACCCGGACCTCAGACTCGGCGCGTCCCCGCGCGCGACCCTGCACCTGCTGCGTGCGGCCAAGGCGTCGGCGGCCCTGAGCGGCCGGGAGTACGCACTGCCGGACGACGTGCAGGCGCTGGCCGTCGCGGTCCTGGCGCACCGTCTGCTGCCCACCGCGCAGGCCCAGTTGAACCGGCGCACCGCCGAGCAGGTCGTCCTCGACATCCTGCAGCGCACCCCGGTCCCGGCCACCGACACCCGCGCACCGCAGCAGAACTTCAACTCCGCTCCGATGTACGGCCAGCAGCCGCCCGGCACCCGGAGGCTGTGATGGCGGCAGGGGGGTACTACGCGGCGGACCCGGGGGGCGGGTTCACCGACGGCGACGGCGGGACGGACGACAAGGGCGACAAGAGCGGCCTGCGCACGGCCCTCGCCGGACTGACCACGCGCGGGCGCTCGTTCCTGGCCGCCGGTGTCGCCGCGGCGGTCTGCGCGTACGTACTGGGGCAGAGCGATCTGCTCCGGGTCGGCCTGCTGCTCGCGGTGCTCCCGCTGGTCTGCGCGGGCGTCCTGTACCGCACCCGCTACCGGGTCGCGGGCAGCCGCCGCCTCTCCCCCGCGCGCGTGCCCGCGAGTTCCGAGGCCCGCGTCCATCTCCGCATGGACAACATCTCGCGCCTTCCCACCGGTCTGCTGATGCTCCAGGACCGGGTGCCGTACGTGCTCGGGCCGCGGCCCCGCTTCGTTCTCGACCGGGTCGAGGCGGGCGGCCGCCGCGAGGTCTCCTACCGGGTCCGCTCGGACCTGCGGGGCCGTTATCCGCTGGGGCCGCTGCAGCTGCGCCTCACGGACCCGTTCGGCATGTGCGAACTGACCAGGTCCTTCTCGACGTACGACACGCTGACGGTGATCCCGCGCGTGGAGCCGCTGCCCGCGGTGCGGCTCTCCGGGGAGGCCAAGGGGTACGGCGACGGGCGGCACCGCTCGCTCGCGCTCGCCGGCGAGGACGACGTGATCCCGCGCGGGTACCGGCACGGCGACGACCTGCGCCGCGTCCACTGGCGTTCGACCGCGCGCTACGGCGAGCTGATGGTGCGCCGCGAGGAGCAGCCGCAGCGGGCCCGCTGCACGGTCCTGCTCGACACGCGCGGTGTCGCGTTCCATGGCGCGGGCCCCGACTCGCCCTTCGAGTGGGCGGTGTCCGGCACGGCCTCCGCCCTGGTGCACATGCTCGAACGGGGCTTCTCCGTGCGCCTGTTGACCGACACCGGTACCGCGGTTCCGGGTGAGGGCACCGACGGCTTCGCGGGCGCCAGCCAGGAGTCGGCGGACGCCGCGGGCCTGATGATGGACACGCTCGCCGTCGTCGACCACTCCGACAACTACACGCTCTCGTCCGCGTACGACGTGCTGCGCGGGGGGAACGAGGGACTGCTGATCGCGTTCTTCGGCGACATGGACGAGGAGCAGGCCACCGTGGCCGCGAAGATGCGCCGGCGCAGCGGCGGTGCCGTCGCCTTCCTGCTCGACAGCGAGTCCTGGGCCCTGGGTCCGGGAGCGCCGGTGTCGCAGCGCTGCGCCGAGCGGCTGCGCCTGCTGCAGGAGGCGGGCTGGAGCGCGGTGGCCGTGTCGCCGGGCACCTCCCTGGTGGAGCTGTGGCGCCAGGCGGACCGGGAGCGCACCGGGACACATCCATCGAGCCCGGCCGGAGGTTGGTCATGAGCGGCGGTGCCCGCCTTTCGATCTGCGCGACGCTGGCCACGTTCCTGGCCTCGTGCGCGCTGCTGCCCCTGGTGAACCGGTCGACGTGGCTGGTCCAGGCCGCGATCCTGCTGGTGATCCAGGCCGCGGTGGGCGCGGTGGCCCGCCGGGTGCCGCTCGCACGGCCGCTGACGGTGGCGGTGCAGGCGCTGGTCTCGCTGCTGCTGCTCACCCTGGTCTTCGCCCACGAGCAAGCGCTCGGGGCGGTCGTCCCGGGGCCGGAGGCCTTCCGGCACTTCGGGCTGCTCCTGGAGGCGGGCGGCGACGACGTCAGCCGGTTCGCGATCCCGGCGCCGCTGTCCGACGGCATCCGGCTGATGCTGGTCGGCGGCACGCTGGTGATCGGGCTCGCGGTGGACGCGCTCGCGGTGACCTTCCGCAGCGCGGCCCCGGCCGGGCTGCCGCTGCTCGCGCTGTACTCGGTCGCGGCCGGCCTCTCCGAGGGCAGCGCCGACTGGCTGTGGTTCGTGCTGGCGGCCGCCGGCTTCCTCCTGCTGCTGCTCGCCGAGGGCCGCGACCGGCTCTCCCAGTGGGGCCGGGTCTTCGGCGGCACGGGGCGGGCGCCCGGTGGCGCGCCGGGGGCGGACGGCGGGAGCGGCGCGATCGCCCCGGTCCGCACCGGTCGGCGGATCGGCGCCGTGGCGCTGGGCATCGCCCTCGCGGTACCGCTCGCCCTGCCGGCGCTGGACGGCGGTCTCCTGGGCCCGTCCGGCTCGGGCGTGGGCAACGGCACGGGGGGCGGCGGCACGATCTCCGCGGTCAACCCGCTGGTCTCGCTGCAGAACAGCCTGAACCAGCCGGAGGACCGGGAGGTCATGTCGTACCGGACGAACGCACCGCAGACGTCCGACATGTATCTGCGGATCGTGGCGCTCGACGACTTCGACGGCACGACCTGGCGTCCTTCGGTGCGCAGCATCACGGACGTGCCCGAGACGCTGCCCGGCCCGCAGGGCCTCAGCGACCAGATCCGCAGGACCGAGGTCCAGACGCGCATCGCGGCGGCCGACTGGTACGCGCAGGACTGGCTGCCCATGCCGTTCCCCGCGACGAAGGTGTCGATCAACGGCCGCTGGCGGTTCGAGCGGGTCGGCCGGACGCTGGTGGGCGACCACGGCCAGACCACGCGCGGCAAGCAGTACACCGTCAACAGCCTGATCGTGCAGCCGACCGCCCAGCAGCTCGCGGACGCCGGGGCGCCGTCGACCGACTTCGCCCGTGAGTTCACGGAGGTGCCGCCCTCGCTGCCGCGGGTGGTGGAGGAGACCGCGCTCAGGGTCACCGAGGGCGCGACGAACAACTACGAGCGGGCCGTGAAGCTGCAGGACTACTTCGCGGTCAACGGCGGCTTCACGTACAACACCGAGGTGACGGCGGGCAGCGGCTCGGCCGCGATCGCCCGCTTCCTGAAGCAGAAGGAGGGCTTCTGCGTCCACTTCTCCTTCTCGATGGCGGCCATGGCCAGGACGCTGGGCATCCCGGCCCGCGTCGCGGTCGGGTTCACGCCGGGCTCGCCCGGGGGCGACGGAAAGTACTCGGTGGGCCTGCGGGACGCGCACGCCTGGCCTGAGCTGTACTTCGAGGGCGTGGGCTGGACCCGCTTCGAGCCGACGCCGAACCGCGGCACGGTCCCCGAGTACACGCAGGACACCGCTCCGGCGGGCAGCCCGACGGATCCGGCGGCGCCCACCGAGTCCGCCTCGTCGGCGCCCTCGGCCTCCCAGCCGTCCTCCTCGGAGAGCTGCTCGCTGGCCCAGCGCAAGGACGGCAGCTGTGGGAACACGGCGCCGGCGGTCGTCGGCGGCGCGACGGACGACGGCCCGCCGACCGGCCCGATCGTGCTGGGTGCGCTGGCCGTGCTGCTGGTGATCGTGGTGCCGCTGCTGCCCATGCTCTGGCGCAAGCGGATCAGGGCGCTACGGCTGGGTTCGTCCGGCCGCACCGACGACGACGTCGCCGGGCGCACGCTCGCGGCCTGGCGGGAGGTGACGGACACGGCGTGGGACCACGGCATCCCGCCGGACGAGTCGCAGACCCCGCGGAAGGCGGCGGCCCGCATCGTCCGGCTCGGGCAGCTGGATCCGGCGGCCGCCGAGTCGGTCCACCGGGTGGCGGCCGCGGTGGAGCAGGTCCTGTACGCGCCACGGCCGCAGCCCGCGTCGGGGGTCGGTGAGGACGTGCGCCGGCTGTACTCCGGTCTGCACGCGAAGGTGAGCCGGCGGACGCGGCTGCGCGCGACGTTCGCGCCGCGCTCGGCCGTCCGGGTGGTCTGGGCCCTCGCGGAGCGCCGGCAGGCGTTCGTCGTGCGGCTGCGGGACCGGCTGACCGCGCTCCGCTCACGGCCGTCCGGCCAGGAGGGGTGAGCCCTTCCGCACCCGGTTCCGTACGCGGTTCCGTACGCGGCTGAGGGCGCCGGTCACCACGAGGTGGCCGGCGCCCTTCTTCCTGACCGGGTCTCCTTACGCAGGCCCCTGACGGGGTCCCGTTACGCACAAAGGGTGACCGCCGGAGGCGGTCACCCTTCATGTACGTGTGTCAGCTGCTCGGCGCCGAGGCGCTCAGCGGCCGCCCTGCTCGTCGCGGCGGCGCTGCCAGCGCTGCTCGATCCGGTCCATCATGGAGCGCTTCTGCTTGCTCTGCCGTCGGGCCGCGGGTGCGCCTGGCACCGCTCCCGCCTGCTGTTCACCGGGCTTGGGCGCCTTGCGCCAACCGGTGACCGCGAGCACCGCACAGCCCAGCATGACGAGGAATCCCACCACGCTGATCCAGATCTGCTGCGCGACCATTCCTGCCATGAGGAGCGCGATACCCACCAGGAAGCCCGCGACTGCCTGGTAGACCCGACGTCGGGTGTACGTACGCAGCCCGCTTCCCTCAAGCGCTGTCGCGAACTTGGGATCTTCGGCGTACAGCGCTCGCTCCATCTGCTCGAGCATTCGCTGCTCGTGCTCCGAGAGCGGCACGGAGTCCTCCTCATCGTGCAGTCGCCGGGGCGACCGGGGGTCCCCTTCAGGATAGGCAGGGAATCGCCCCCGTGAAACCCGCCCCTCTACGCCAACTTCACCATTCCGGACCGCGTCACGCCGCTCCGGCTCACTGAGGCGTCATTCCCCGGTGGCCGACCCGTCATGCCGGACGGTCTACCCAGATCATACGGCGCCGAGCGTCCGATCGGGGGGCCTGTGGCGTACTCCATCTGCCGCTGCGCCGCTGATCAGCGGCGGCTCTCCGGGGCCGCTCAGCCCTTTTCGGCCACCCGCTTCTCGCCCAGCACGTGCAGTTGCGTCGCCACGGCGTGGAAGGCGGGCAGCTCGGCGGCGGCCGCCTCCAGCTTGAGAAGCTCCTGGAGAGCGCCCGGCTCGGTGTCCACGAGAACGCCCGGGACGAGGTCCGCGAAGACCCGCACCCCGTGCACGGCGCTGACGTCCACGCCCGCGTCACCGACGAGCTGGGAGAGCTGCTCGGCGCTGAAACGGCGGGGCACGGGGTCGCCCTCGCCCCAGCGTCCTGCCGGGTCGTCAAGGGCCGTTCTGGCCTCCTTGAAGTGACCGGCGAGGGCCCGGGCGAGCACGGCGCCGCCGAGGCCGGCGGCGAGCAGGCTGAGCACACCGCCGGAGCGCAGCGCGTCGACCGCGTTGCGCACGCCCTCCGCCGGTTCCTCGACGTACTCCAGGACGCCGTGGCAGAGCACCGCGTCGTACGCGTCCCGCTCGACGACGTCGAACAGGCCGGACACATCGCCCTGCACGCCCTGCACCCGGTCGGCCACGCCGGCCTCGGCGGCGCGGCGCTCCAGCGCGAACAGCGCGTTCGGGCTGGGGTCGACGACCGTGACGCGGTGGCCGAGGGCGGCGACGGGCACCGCGAAGTTGCCACTGCCGCCGCCGGTGTCGAGGACGTCGAGGGGCTGGCTCCCGGCGGCCTTGGCGCGGCGGTCCAGAGCGTCCTTGAGGACCTCCCAGACCACGGCAGTACGGAGAGACGCTCGGGGGCGCATCGGGTCCGACACGGGAGTGACTCCTCGGCGCGGCTCCGGCCGGTGGGGCGGAGCGTGAACAGGTTCGGGCGCCTCCACCCTAATGGGCCCGGACCGGCACCCATGTCATCCGTGCACGTCACCCCCGGGAGCTCAGCCCGCGTCGGGCACCTCCCGCTCCGCCACGCGCAGGTCGTCCTCCTGCCGGGGCTGGGGCAGCACCGGCTGCAGGACGAGCATCCGCTCGACGAGGCGGAGGAACATCGCCACGTCGCGCACCAGATCGTCGGCGTCGCGGACGCTGGCCGCGCCGCGTATGCCCGCCTCCGCGCGGGCGCGACGGGTCGCCCCCGAGGCGAACAGTGCGCTCCACTCGGTCAGTTCGGGGGCTATCTCGGGGAGCACTTCCCAGGCGCTCCGGATCTTGGCGCGGCGCTTCGGAGTGGGCTCGGGCCTGCCGCGGGCCGCGAGCACGGCGGCGGCGGTGCGCAGCGCGGCGAGGTGGGCCGTCGCGTACCGCTCGTTCGACGTCTCGAACGCGGCCGCCTCGTCGAGTCCGGCGCGGGCCTGGGCGAGCAGGTCGAGGGCGGCGGGTGGCGCGCCCGCCCGGCGCAGTACCGGGTGGACGTCACTCGCCGGTCCGGTCAGTGAGGGGGCAGGGCCGGTGGCGGCGCGGCGGCGTGCGGCTGCTGCGGTGGATGCCTGATGTCCAGCCATGACGAACCTCCTGTCGTCGTGTGACGGCGCAGTGGCCGTATGTGCCCATCGTGGAGTACGCCACTGACAATCGGCTCTGACCTGGGCTTTTGCTTCGATCGAAGGTTCGGGCTAGTTTTTGCACTGACCAGTCAGTGCAAAAAGAGGGGGCAGGGGGGACCATGAACGGTCCGCAGGGCGGGGCCGCGCCGAGCGGGGCAGCCGTCACCGCTGAGGGGTTCGGGCTGAAGGGGCCGCGCGGCTGGGCGTTCCGCGGCGTCGACATCGACGCGCCGGCCGGGTCCCTGGTCGCGGTCGAGGGGCCGTCCGGCAGCGGCCGCACCTGTCTGCTGCTCGCGCTGACCGGACGCATGCGCCCGGCGGAGGGCGCGGCGGAGGTCGCCGGGTTCCGGCTGCCGAAGCAGATGGGCGCCGTACGCCGGGTGAGCGCGCTCGCGCACGTGCCCGGGGTCACCGACCTCGATCCGGCCCTCACGGTGGCCGAGCACCTGCACGAACGGGCGCTGCTGCAGCGGCGGTTCGACGGCACGCTGCGCGGACTCCTCAGGCCGCCCGCGGAGCGGACCACCGAGGCGAAGCTGCGGATCGACACCGCGCTGACCGCCGCCGGGCTCGACCGCGAGGCCCTGCCCAAGGGCTCCCGCACCGCCGTGCGCGACCTGGAGCGCGTCGAGGCGCTGCGCCTCTCCCTCGCCCTGGCCCTCGTCGGCCGCCCGCGCCTGATCGGCGTCGACGACACCGATCTGAAGCTGTCGGACGCCGAACGGACCGAGGTCTGGGACCTGTTGAGGGCGATCGCCGACGCAGGAACCACCGTCGTGGCCGTGTGCAGCGAGGCCCCTCGGGGCGCGGTCGTCGTGTCGACCGCCCCCGTCCGCACGGCGACCCCCGAAGAGCACTCCGAAGAGGACTCCGAAGCGACCCCCGAAATAACGACCGACACCGACAAGGAGGCGGCCGATGCGCTCGCCGAAGCTGGCCGCGCTTGAGCTCAGGCGCTTCGGCAGGGGGAAACTGCCGCGCGCCGCGCTCGTCGCCCTCCTGCTGCTGCCGCTGCTCTACGGGGCCCTGTACCTGTGGTCGTTCTGGGACCCGTACGGGAAGCTCGACAAGATTCCCGTCGCGCTCGTCAACGACGACCGGGGGGCGACCGCCGCGGGCCGGAAGATCAGCGCCGGTGACGAGATCACCAAGGGGCTGTACGACAGCGACACCTTCCAGTGGCACGAGGTCGGCGCCGCACAGGCCGAGAAGGGCGTCGAGGACGGCACGTACTACCTGTCGCTGACCATGCCGCGGGACTTCAGCAAGCGCATCGCGTCGAGCTCCGGGAACTCTCCGGAGACCAGCGCCCTTCAGGTGCGCACGAACGACGCGAACAACTACATCGTCGGGCAGATCTCCCGGACGGTCTTCTCCGAGGTGCGCTCCGCGGCGTCCACGAAGGCGTCGCGCTCCTTCCTCGACAAGATCTTCATCTCCTTCTCGGACATCCACGACGCGACCAAGAAGGCCGCGGACGGCGCGGACCAGCTCAAGGGCGGCATCGGCCAGGCCAAGAAGGGGTCGAAGGACCTCGCCGACGGTCTGAAGGACGCCAAGAAGGGCAGCGGCGACCTGGCGAGCGGCCTGAAGAAGCTCGACAAGGGGGCCGGCGACCTGGAGACGGGCTCCCGTCAGGTCTCCGACGGCACCCAGGTGCTCGCCGACAAGGTCAACGGCGCGGCCGACAAGGTGCGCCCGTTCCTGAAGGACAACAAGAAGGCGATCGGTGACACGGCCAGGCTGGTCGCCGACTCCGCCGCGGGCGTCCGGCACAACCTGGACGACCTGGTGAAGCTCGCGCCCGCCGCGCACAAGGGCGCCCACGCGGGATCGGACGTCCTCACCGCGATCTACGAGCGGCGCTGCGAGAAGGCGCTGCTGGACGACCCGGCCTGTCCGGACCTGAAGAAGGCGAAGACGGCGGCCGAGGACGTCGCCACCGTCTCCGACGACCTGAACACCCTCATCCAGGACGAGCACGGCGACCTGGACCTCATGGACAGCCATCTGGCGACGCTCCAGAAGCAGTCCGAGGCGCTCGCCGAGCGCGCCCCGACGCTCGACCAGGACGTCGAGACCGCGGTCGCCCAGATCAACAAGCTCAACAAGGGCGCGGGCCGCGTCGCCACGGGCGCCGAGAAGCTGCACACGGGGCTCGGCACGGCGAAGACCGGATCCACCGAACTCGACTCCGGCGTCGGCAGGTTGAAGACCGGGGCGAACGACCTCAACGGCGGCATGTTCAAGCTGGCCGACGGCTCAGGGAAGCTGGCGGGCGGGCTGCACGACGGCGTCCAGAAGATCCCCGACTACGACAAGAAGGACCGCGACCAGCGCACCGGGGTGATGGCCGACCCGGTCCAGCTCGCCTCGCAGTCGCTGCACAAGGCGCCCAACTACGGGACGGGCTTCGCGCCCTACTTCATCCCGCTGTCCCTGTGGGTGGGCGCGATGGTCGCCTACATGCTGATCGCCCCGCTCAACCGGCGGGCACTCGCCGTGGGCGCCTCCTCGTGGCGGGTGGCTCTCGCGGGCTGGCTGCCCGTCGCCGCCCTCGGGCTCCTCCAGGTGGCGGCCCTGATGTCCGTACTGCACTGGGCCCTGGGCCTCCAGATGCTGCACGCGGCCGGCACGGTCGGCTTCCTGTGCCTGGTCACGGCGTGCTTCGCGGCCATCGTGCAGTGGCTGAACGCACGGTTCGGGGCGGCGGGCCGCATCCTCGTGCTCGCCTTCCTGATGCTGCAGCTGACGTCGGCGGGCGGCACGTATCCGGTGCAGACGAGCCCCGGCTTCTTCAACGCGCTGCACCCGTTCCTGCCGATGAGCTACGTCGTCGAGGCCCTGCGGCGGCTGATCTCCGGCGGCGGGCTCGGCCCCGTGTGGCAGGCGTGCGCGGTCCTCGCGGCGTTCACGGCCGGTGCGCTGGCCCTGACGGCCCTGACGGCCCGCCGCAAGCAGGTGTGGACGCTCGACCGGCTGCACCCCGAGCTGAGCCTGTGAGCGCGCCCGCAGGGCGGCCTGTGACAATCAGGGCCATGGAAAGCAGCACACGGCGCCAGGCCACCCGGCAGAAGCTCTACGAGGCCGCTGTCACGCTCATCGCGGAGCAGGGCTTCTCCGCGACGACGGTCGACGAGATCGCCGAGCGCGCCGGGGTCGCGAAGGGCACGGTCTACTACAACTTCGCCAGCAAGTCGGTCCTCTTCGAGGAGCTGCTGCGCCACGGCGTCGGGCTCCTCACCACCTCCTTGCGGGACGCGGCGCAGAAGACGGACGAACGGGGCGGCAGCAAGGTCGACGCCCTGGACGCGATGATCCACGCGGGCCTGGTCTTCATCGACCGGTACCCGGCCTTCACCCAGCTCTACGTGGCGGAGCTGTGGCGCACCAACCGCGCCTGGCAGTCCACGCTCGCCGTGGTCCGCCAGGAGGCGGTGGCCGTCGTGGAGGGCGTGCTGCGCGGCGCCGTGGAGAGCGGCGAGCTGAGCGAGGAGATCGACGTGCCGCTCACGGCGGCCGCGCTCGTGGGCATGGTCCTCGTGGCCGCCCTGGACTGGCAGGCGTTCCAGCCGGAGCGCTCCCTGGACGACGTGCACGCGGCGCTGTCGCTGCTGCTCCAGGGGCGGGTGGGCGGCGGTCAGCCGCTGACCGGCCGGGCCTGACCCGCACGTGAGCGCCGGTCCGGCAGGGCCTGTGGTCATTCTCAGGCCTCACCGGACCGGCGCATCCCCCGTTGCTCCCCCGTAGGACCCCCGTCGGGTCTCCCCCGGGTCCCCCGTGCCTCGCTCCCACCCTGACGGGCGAGAGGAGCGGCCAAGGGCACCGCGTCCGTTCCGCCGCCCCGTGTCGGCGGTACCGGAACCGTGCCCCTCTCCGTGCCCACCACTCTCCCGTCTGCGCAGGTCGGGCCCCATCCGTGTACCTACTCATCTCACCGACTAGGTACGGATACTCAGACCTGCGTGCTCATCCCCAGGCACGGAGAGTTCCGCACTGGTTACGATCTTGTCCGTGTCCGTACTCCCCCTGGTGTTCACCAGTGGCTGGGCGAGCGGCATCAACGCGTACGCGGTGGTCCTGCTGCTCGGCATCTTCGGCGCGACCGGGCTGACCGACGAGGTCCCCGAGTCGTTGCAGCGCCCTGATGTGCTGATCGTGGCGGGAGTGCTCTTCCTGTGCGAGGCCGTCGCCGACAAGATCCCGTACGTGGACTCGGTGTGGGACACGGTGCACACCGTGATCCGGCCGGTGTCCGGGGCGGTCGTGGGGGCGCTGCTCGCCGGGCAGAGCGGGTCGCTGTCCGATCTCGCGGCGGGCGCGATCGGCGGGTCGACGGCGCTGGCCAGTCACACCGTGAAGGCCGGCACCCGGATGGCGATCAACACCTCGCCCGAGCCGGTGTCGAACTTCGTGATGAGCTCCGCCGAGGACCTCGGGGTCGGCGGCATCCTGACGTTCGCGATGTTCCATCCGGAGGCCGCCGCGATCATCGCGGCGGTGCTGCTGTTCCTCGGTCTGGTGCTGCTGTTCCTCCTGATCCGGCGCATCCGCAGGTTCCTGCGCAGACGGGCCCAGCGGCGCGAGGAGAAGCGGCTCGCCCGCGAGGCGCCACCGCCGCCCTGACCTGCGAGCGGCGTTGTCGGTGGCGGCCGATAAAGTCGCCGGCATGGCACGAATTGCGGTGATCGGCGCGGGCATGGGCGCCATGGCGGCCGCCGCTCGGCTGGCCGTCGCGGGCCACCGACCGGTGGTCTTCGAGCGCGCGTCGACGTACGGCGGGGCGGTCGGCAGGTTCGAGCGCGACGGCTTCGCGTTCGACACCGGCCCTGGCCTGCTCCACCTGCCCGCCGTGTACCGCGACCTGTTCGTGAAGACCGGCAAGGAGCCCCTGGAGGACCTCGTCGGCCTCACCCAGGTCGAGCCCGCCGTGCGGCACGTCTTCGCGGACGGCACGACGACGGACCTGCCGAACGCGCGGCGTGCGGGGGTCGCCGAGGCCCTGGACGCGGCGGTCGGCGCGGGCGCCGGCGCGCGCTGGTCGGCGTTCATGAACCGGGCGCGGGAGGCCTGGGACCGCTCCCGGCGCCCCCTCCTCGAAGAGCCCCTCTGGCCGAACTGGCAGGTGCTCGCCGACCGCGAGCCGTACCCGGCGGTGGTCCGGCGGCGCCTGCTGCGCAAGGACCGCGCGGCGACGACGCTCGCCGGCATCGGCGCCCTCGAACTCGGCGGCGACCCCCGCCTGGTGGCGCTCCTGGAGCAGTACGCGCTGGCGTACGGCCTCGATCCCCGCACGGCACCGGCGAGCGCCGCCGTGCTGCCGTACATGGAGCAGACCTTCGGGACGTGGGCGGTGACCGGGGGCCTGCGCGCCCTGGCGGACGCCGTGTACGACCGCTGCCTGAAGCGGAAGGTCGAGTTCAGATTCGGCTCGGCCGTCGCCCGCGTCATCGTGCGGGACGGCCGGGCGTCGGGCGTGGAGCTGGCCGACGGGACGGTGGAGGACGCCGGGTTCGTGGTGGCGGGCGTCGCCCCGCGGGTGCTCGACGGACTGCTGCCCGGGCAGGGCGTCCGGGGCGAGGTCCCGGCCCAGTCCGAGGCGTCGTGGCCCAGCCGCCTCACGGTGCACCTGGCGCTGCGCGGGACCGCGCCGGAGGGCACCCCGCACCGGACCGTGGTGCACGGCCCCGACCGGGACGCCGAGTTGGCGTGGCTCTTCGACGGCGGGGCGCGACCGCCGAGGCCGACGGTCACGGTGCTGCGCGCCGGTGACCCGTCCCAGGTGCCGGACGCGGGGCACGAGGCGGTCACCGTGACCGCGACGGTGCCCTCGCACGCGCGCGTGGCCGAGGCCGAGGTGGAGTCCGTCCTCGCGGCGGCCGAGCGGGCCGTGCCCGGGCTGCGCGAGCGCCTGCTCTGGCACGAGGTCAGGACGCCTCAGGACATCGCCGAGGCGACCGGCGCGGACGGCGGCGCCGTGCCCGCGCCCGCGCTGGCCGCGGCCCAGGGGCGGCTGCTGCACGCGGCGAACGGCACGGAGCTGGCCGGTCTGTTCGCGGTGGGCGGCTGGTCGCACCCCGGCGGCGGACTGCCGCACGCGGGCATGTCGGGGGCGCTGGTGGCGGGCCTGATCGTGGAGGGCCCGGAGTTCCGCGGCTCCCAGTGAGCCGCGGACGGCGGAGCGGGCCGCGGCAGGGGGCCGCGATCCGGCTTCAGTACCGGTACTGCTGCTCGTTGTAGCCCGTGTCGTACCCGGTGTTCGGGTCGTGCTGCGGATAGCCGGGATAGGGCTGCTCGGGCGGGAGTTCACCGCCGTAGTTCTGCTCCTGGCCGTCCCCGCTGCGCTGCTGCGGCACCCAGACGCCGCCGGGCGGGGTGTCCGAGCCGTAGCCCGCGGCCGTCGCGTACGGGTCGGCGTACTGCTGCTGCCCGGTGGCGTACGGATCGCCGTACTGGGGCTGCTGGGGGTAGGTCTGGGCGCCGATGTACGGGTCGGAGTACGGCGCGGCGTACGGCTGCTGGCCGGTGTCGTAGCCGTAGCCCTGCTGCTGGTCGTAGCCGTAGGACGCGGTGTCGTAGCCGTAGCTTTGGGCGCCCTGCGCCGACTGCGCGTACGCGGTGTCGCTGTAGACGCCGTACTGGCCTGTGTCGTCCGGCATCGGCTCGGCCGCGTACACGGTGGTTTGCTCGGCCGGGGACTCCGGGACCGGTGCGTAGGCCTCCTGGGGCGGCTGCTCGTACTCCAGGTCGGAGACCTCGAGCGTGGGGTCCTGGTGGGGCGCTTCCCTGCGACGGCGCTTGTCGGAGCCCGGCTTCTCGGCACCCTCGGGGCCGTGCTTGAGCGCCCAGCCCGCTGCGAAGCCCCGGCGGAACGACAGCGTGACGTACGTCTGGCCGATCGCGAAGGCGATGGCGCCCACGCCGATGACGACCACCGACGGCATCAGGACGCCGAGGACGACTCCGACGAAGCCCACGAAGGCCAGCAACCGCCAGCGCAGCCTCGCCTTGTACTGCAGCAGCACCTCACCGAGGAGCCAGAGTGCCACCAGCCCGAATGCCGCATAGAGGACCGCCCAGCCCATGTACGCCCCTCTCGTACGGCCGTATCCCCCTACGGGTACGGCCCATCAGGCCCGCTGGTCGTGCAGGCCCAGGTTTTCGTAGATTTCCAGCGTCGCCGTGGAGTTGTTGAGCGTAATGAAGTGCAGACCCGGCACTCCCTCGTCAAGCAGCTTGGCGCAAAACTCCGTAGCGAAGTCGATGCCAATGGAGCGTACAGCGGCTGGATCGTCTTTGGCTGTGAGGATCCGCTCTTTCAGCGCCGGAGGGAAGTCGGCGTTGCTGAGCTTGGGCAGGCGTTCGAGCATGCGCACACTCGTCACCGGCATGCATTCCGGGATGATCGGGGTGTCGCAGCCCGCGGCGGCGACCTTGTCGCGCAGCCGCAGGTACTCCTCCGGGTAGAAGAACATCTGGGTGATCGCGTAGTCGGCGCCGGCCCGGCACTTGTCGACGAAGTGCCGCACGTCGGAGTCCCAGTCCGCGGAGCGCGGGTGCATCGCGGGGAACGCGGCGACGCCGACGCAGAAGTCGCCGGACTCCTTGATCAGTTCGACGAGTTCGGCCGCGTACGTCAGGCCCTCCGGGTGCGAGACCCAGTCACCCATCGGGTCGCCCGGCGGGTCACCGCGGACCGCCAGCATGTTCCGGATCCCGGCGTCGGCGTACTGGCCGATGATGTTGCGCAGTTCGGCCACCGAGTGCTCGACGGCGGTGATGTGGGCGACCGGCGTCAGCGTCGTGTCCCCGACGATCTGCTGCGTCTCCTTGACGGTGCCCGCGCGCGTGGAGCCGCCGGCGCCGTACGTGACGGAGACGAAGTCGGGTGCGACCGCCTCGACCCTGCGCAGCGCGTTCCACAGGTTGCGCTCGCCCTTCGCGGTCTTCGGCGCGGAGAACTCGAACGAATACGTCGTCTTGCCGGTCGCGAGCATGTCGCGCACGGTGCGAGCGCGATCAGTCCTGGTGGAAGCGGTGCCAAGGGCCATACGGGCAGGTTACTGACGGAATCCGGTTGCCCCTAATCCCCGTCCACCCTGCGGACAGCGGGCCGGAACGCCTGTTCCCCACCGGTCACACGGTGCGCAGGCGCTTGGCGAACTCGGCCGCCGCGGCACCCGGATCGGCGGCCTCGGTGATCGCCCGGACGACGACGACGCGGCGGGCGCCGGCGTCCAGGACCTCGTCCAGGTTCCCGAGGTCGATGCCGCCGATGGCGAACCAGGGACGGTCGGTGCCGAGGCCCGCCGTGTACCGCACCAGGTCGAGGCCCGGGGCGTACCGGCCGGGCTTCGTGGGCGTCGGCCAGCAGGGGCCGGTGCAGAAGTAGTCCACGCCCTCCTGGACGGCGGCCGCGGCGGCCTCCTCGTCGGCGTGCGTGGAGCGGCCGATCAGGACGTCCTCGCCGAGGATCGCGCGGGCCGCGGGGACCGGCAGGTCGCCCTGGCCCAGGTGCAGCACGTCCGAGCCCGTCGCGTGGGCGACGTCCGCCCGGTCGTTCACCGCGAAGAGCTTGCCGTGGCGGCGGGCCGCTTCGGCGAACACGGCGAGGTGCTCCAGCTCCTCGCCCGCCTCCATGCCCTTGTCGCGCAGCTGCACGATGTCGACGCCGCCGGACAGCACGGCGTCGAGGAACTCCGGCAGGTCGCCCTGGCGCTTGCGCGCGTCGGTGCACAGGTACAGCCGTGCGTCGGCGAGCAGCGCGCGCTTGGAGTCGGCCATGGAAGTCCCCCCGTAGGTGGTGCGGTGTCGGTGGCGTGCGCACCACGCGGGTCGTGGTGCGCACGCCGGACGGTCGTCAGGTCAGACGGCGAGCGCCTGGGCGCGGCGCTTCACCTCCGTGCCGCGATTCTCGCTCAGCGCCTGCGCGGGGGTGCCGGGCAGGGTCGCGTCGGGAGTGAAGAGCCACTCCAGCATCTCTTCGTCGGTGAAGCCGTCGTCCCGCAGGAGCGTCAGGGTCCCGGTGAGGCCCTTGACGATCTTGTCGCCGTCGATGAAGGCGGCGGGCACGTGCAGTGCCCTGTTCTCACCACGGCGTACGGCGATCAGCTGGCCTTCCTTCACCAGCTGCCGCACACGCGTCACCTCGACACCGAACTGCTCGGCGATGTCGGGGAGGGTGAGCCAGTCGGGGACGAGAGCATCCGTCTTTGCGTCAATCTCGGTCACAGGACAAGCGTGCCATCCCGGACTGACACTCGGAAGCCGGGCCCCTCTGACCAGGCGTTCCGTGCGCGCGAACGGGTCGGCCAGGCCGCTCGGGCCGTTCAGGCCACCGCGGTCTTGAGCGGCCGGGCGGGGTCGGCCAGCCTGTCGGGGTCCAGGACGGTGCCCGCCTCGATGAGCTTGCGCCCCTGCGCGAGGTCGCGGGGCTTGCCGACGGCCAGGACGGCCACGAGGGCGCCGTCCCGCAGCCAGCACACCGACCACGCCGCGCCGGCCGGGTCGCCGCGCCAGACCGTTGTGTCGGCGACCTCGTGGTGGCCGGCGTACTGCACGAAGCGGCCGAACTGCTCGGACCAGAAGTAGGGCACCGGGTCGTAGGCGGCCGGGGTCTCGCCGATGATGTTCGCCGCGACGGTGCGGGGCCCCTGCAGCGCGTTGTCCCAGTGGTGGACCATCAGGCGCTTTGCGTAGCGCGTCGACGGGAAGGACGAGCAGTCCCCCACCGCGTACACGTCGGGCACGGAGGTGCGCAGCCGCTCGTCCGCCACCACCTCGCGGTGGGCGCCCAGTTCGATGCCGGAGCCGGCCAGCCAGCGGGTGGCGGGGCGGGCCCCGATGCCGACGACGACGGCGCCCGCGGGCAGCCGTGTGCCGTCGTCCAGGACCACCGCCCCCTCCTCGACGCTCGCCACGCGCGCGTGGGTGCGCAGCCGGGCTCCGGCGTCGGCGTACCAGGCCGTCATGGGGGCGGCGATCTCCGCGGGCAGCGCCCCGGCCAGCGGTCGCTCGGCCGCCTCCACGACGGTGACCCGGCAGCCCGCCTCGCGGGCCGCTGTGGCGAACTCGGCACCGATCCAGCCGGCCCCGACGACGACCACGTCGCGCTGCTCGGCGAGGACCGGGCGCAGCCGCTCCGCGTCGTCGAGGGTGCGCAGCAGGTGCGTGCCGGGCATGGCGTGCGCGCCCGGCAGCCGGACCGGTTCGGCGCCGGTGGCGACGACCAGGACGTCGTACGGGACCGGGCCGTGGGCCGTGTCGAGCTCGTGGTCGGCGGGGCGCAGGCCGGTGACCTCACGGCCGAGTTCCAGGGTGACGCCGAGCGCCTCGAAGTCGACGTCGAAGGCCGAGCCCTCGGCCTTGCCGAGCAGGACGGCCTTGGACAGCGGCGGGCGGTCGTAGGGCTGGTGGGGTTCGGCGCCGATGAGCGTGACGGCGCCGGGGAACCCCTGTTCGCGCAGCGCCACCGCCGTCTGCACGCCGGCCATGCCCGCGCCCACGATGACGACGTTCCGCTGCCCCGTGGGCGTCCCGTTCCCGCTCCGCTGCTCACTCACGGGATCACCTTAGGCACCTGATCTTGTGTCAGTCAGCGGCGTGGGCCACTCCCGGCCCGTGACGTCCTGCACACGTGTCACCGGTTTAGTGATCAAGCAGGTGCGGTGATCTCCTCGACGACGCTGGTCCCGCTGCCCTCCTGCGACTCCCAGGCCCAGGTCTCGTCGAGCCGCACGCGCCCGTCGGGCCGTTCGGACACGACGGAGACGCAGTGCCCCGACGACGTGCTGCCGTCGGTCCTCAACTGGACGTAGCGGAAGTCGAGCCGGTCGCCGGCGCGCGTCCCCACGAGGTGTCCCCGCACGACGTCGCCGCCTTCGTAGTCGGCCCAGATCCGGCCGTCCCGCTCGTGGTAGCGGAAGCGCGTCCTGGTTCCCACCTGCCCCGGCGCCTGGTCGGCTACGGGGGCGAGGACGAGACCGTCGAGGGATCGGGCCACGGGCGGAGGCTCCCTTACTGGGGCTGACGGCGAAGAGTTAGGGTGGCCAACGTAAAGCACTCGCGGGAGCCCGTACGCAGCGGGCTGAGAGGGAGGCTGGAGCGGCCTCCGACCGTACGAACCTGATCCGGGTCATGCCGGCGAAGGGAGGGGCTGGACGCCCATGTCGCGTACGCCGAGCACCACCACCGACGCAGTCGTCGTCGGGGGCGGCATCATCGGTCTGGTCACCGCGTGGAGGGCCGCGCAGCGCGGTCTGTCCGTCGCGGTCGTGGACCCCGAACCGGGTGGCGGGGCCGCCCAGGTGGCGGCCGGGATGCTGGCCGCCGTCACCGAACTCCACTACGGCGAGCAGACGTTGCTGGGCCTCAACGTCGAGTCGGCGCGGCGCTATCCGGAGTTCGCCGCGGAGCTGTCCGAGGCGTCGGGCCGGGACCTCGGCTACCGCGCGTGCGGCACGCTGGCCGTCGCCCTCGACGCGGACGACCGGGCACACCTGCGGGAACTGCACGCCCTGCAGCGGAAGTCGGGCCTGGAGTCCGAGTGGCTGTCGGGCCGGGAGTGCCGCCGCCTGGAGCCGATGCTCGCGCCGGGCGTGCGCGGGGGCCTGCGGGTCGACGGTGACCACCAGATCGACCCGAGAAGGCTCGCGGGCGCCCTCGTGACGGCCTGCGAGCGGTCCGGTGTGGTCTTCCACCGGACGTGGGCCGAACGGCTCTCCGTCGTACGGGGCCGGGCCCGCGGGATCGTCCTCGCGGACGGCGGCGAGCTCGCGGCGGACCAGGTCGTGCTCGCGGGAGGCAGCCGCAGCGGTCAGCTGGCGGGGGTGCCCGACGAGGTGCTGCCGCCGGTCCGGCCGGTCAAGGGCCAGGTCCTGCGGCTGACGGTGCCGAAGCGGTACGCGCCGTTCCTGAGCCGCACGGTCCGCGCCGTGGTCCGCGGCAGCCACGTCTACCTGGTGCCGCGCGTCAACGGCGAACTGGTCGTCGGTGCCACCACCGAGGAGCTCGGCTGGGACACCGAGGTCACGGCGGGCGGCGTCTACGAACTGCTGCGCGACGCCCACGAACTCGTCCCCGGCATCACCGAGCTGCCGCTGACCGAGACCCGCGCGGGCCTGCGCCCCGGCTCTCCGGACAACGCGCCGCTGCTCGGTCCGACGGCGCTGCCCGGACTCCTCCTGGCCACCGGCCACTACCGCAACGGCGTGCTGCTCACGCCGGTCACCGGCGACGCCATGGCGCAGGTCCTGGCCACCGGTGAACTCCCGGAAGAGGCCCGCCCGTTCACCCCCAGGCGCTTCAGCGGCGCCTCCTTGGAGCAGCCCGCATGAACGTATCCGTCAACGGTGAGTCGCGCGCGGTGGCGTCCGGCACCACCCTGGACGCCCTCGTGGCCACCCTCACCGCCGCGCACTCCGGTGTCGCGGCCGCGCTCAACGAGACCGTCGTCCCGCGCGCCCAGTGGCCCGTCACGGCGCTCTCCGAAGGAGACCGCGTCGAAGTGCTCACCGCCGTACAAGGAGGCTGACTCGACCATGGCTGACGACGCTTTCGTCCTCGGCGGCACCACCTACTCCTCGCGCCTGATCATGGGCACGGGAGGGGCGCCGAGCCTCGACGTCCTGGAACGCTCCCTGACCGCGTCGGGCACCGAGCTCACCACGGTGGCCATGCGCCGGGTGAACGCCGGCGTCCACGGGTCGGTGCTGTCGGTCCTGGAGAAGCTCGGCATCGGGGTGCTGCCGAACACGGCGGGCTGCTTCACCGCGGGAGAGGCGGTCCTCACGGCCCGCCTCGCGCGCGAGGCGCTCGGCACGGACCTGATCAAGCTGGAGGTCATCGCGGACGAGCGCACCCTCCTGCCGGACCCGGTCGAGCTGCTCGACGCGGCCGAGACGCTGGTGGACGACGGGTTCACGGTGCTTCCCTACACGAACGACGACCCGGTCCTCGCCCGGAAGCTGGAGGACGTGGGCTGCGCGGCGGTCATGCCGCTCGGTTCCCCGATCGGCTCCGGGCTCGGCATCCGCAACCCGCACAACTTCCAGCTGATCGTCGAGCACGCGCGCGTGCCGGTGATCCTGGACGCGGGCGCGGGCACGGCCTCCGATGTGGCGCTCGCCATGGAACTGGGGTGCGCGGGTGTGATGCTCGCCTCCGCGGTGACCCGCGCGCAGGAGCCGGTCCTGATGGCCGAGGGCATGCGGCACGCGGTCGAGGCCGGCCGCCTCGCGTACCGTGCCGGACGCATCCCCAAGCGCCATTTCGCGGCGGCGTCGTCCCCTTCGGAGGGGCAGGCGCGGCTGGATCCCGAACGCCCCGCGTTCTGATCGCACGCCCGGTCACAGCTCTGCTGCAGTACGGATCCGGTCCCGCCGCACGGGACCGGCCTGTCGGTGGCTCCTCGTAGACTCGCTGCGTGGACACGACCCTTCAGGACCCGTTGCTCGGGCATGTGCTCGACGGCCGGTACCGCATCGACGCACGCATCGCGGTCGGCGGGATGGCCACGGTCTACCGGGCCGTGGACACCCGCCTCGACCGGGTGCTCGCGCTCAAGGTGATGCACCCCTCGCTCGCGGCCGACGCCTCGTTCGTCGACCGCTTCATCCGCGAGGCCAAGTCCGTCGCCCGCCTCTCGCACCCCAATGTGGTCGGCGTGTACGACCAGGGCACGGACGGCGCGTACGTGTATCTGGCGATGGAGTACATCGCGGGCTGCACGCTCCGTGACGTGCTGCGGGACCGGGGAGCGCTCAGGCCGCGCGCGGCGCTGGACATCCTGGAGCCGGTCCTCGCCGCGCTCGGGGCGGCGCACCGCGCGGGCTTCGTGCACCGCGACATGAAGCCGGAGAACGTCCTGATAGGGGACGACGGCCGGGTGAAGGTGGCGGACTTCGGTCTCGTCCGCGCGGTGGACTCGGTCACGAACACGACGGGTTCGGTCCTCGGCACGGTGTCGTACCTGGCTCCCGAGCAGATCGAGGACGGCACGGCGACCGCGAGCGTGGACGTGTACGCGTGCGGGGTCGTGCTCTACGAGATGCTGACCGGCGCCAAGCCGCACTCCGGGGAGACCCCCGCCCAGATCCTGTACAAGCACCTGAACGAGGACGTGCCGCCGCCCTCCGCGCTGGTCCCCGGCCTCCCGTTCGAGCTGGACGAGCTGGTCGCGTCGGCCACTGCCCGCACCCCCGCGGTCCGCCCGCACGACGCGGTGGCACTGCTCGGCGACGTCAGGAACGCCAGGTCGGCGCTCAGCGACGCCCAGTTGGACGCGGTGCCGCCGCAGGCCCGCGACACCGAGCACGCGGGCGCCGACGACCGTACGAGCGTGATCCCGCGGGCGGTCCGGACGAACGCGGTGCAGCTGCCGCTGCCCGCCCCGGAGGACGAGCTCAACCGCACGAGCCGCCTGGCGACCCCACCGCCGGCGCCGCCCGCGCCCGCGCGGCGCCCGGGCGGCCGCGGCCCGCGGCGCGGCGTGTTCCTGGTCGTCGCCGCGGTGCTGCTGGCCCTCGGCGTGGGGGCGGGCGTCTGGTACATCAACTCGGGGCAGTTCACGAAGGTCCCCGCCCTGCTCACCAAGACCGAGGCGCAGGCGAAGCAGCGGCTCGACGAGGCCGGGCTGCAGACCGGCCGGATCACGCGCGCGTACAGCGACGCGTACAAGCGCGGCACGGTGATGGCCACCGATCCCGAGTCGGGTGCCCGCATCCGGGACGACGGCACGGTGAACCTGACGGTGTCCAAGGGCCCGGAGACGGTGAAGGTCCCCGACCTGAAGGGCACCCCGCTCGCCACGGCGAAGAGCGACCTGGAGGGCCGGGGCCTGGCACCCGGCATGATCACCAGGTCGTTCAGCGAGGAGATCCCGAAGGGCTCCGTGATCAGCACGGACCCGGCGGCGGGCGCGACCCGCAAGTCCGGTTCCGCGGTCGCCCTGGTCGTCTCCAAGGGCACGCCGGTCGACGTCCCCGACGTCACGGGCGACTCCGAGGACGACGCCGTCGCCGAGCTGGAGGAGGCCGGTCTGAAGGTGGAGATCGCCACGGACCGGGTCAACTCCGAGGAGGACAAGGGCGATGTGGCCGAGCAGTCCCCCAGTGCGGGCAAGCTGCTCGCCGAGGGCGACACGGTGACGCTGACGATCTCCAAGGGCCCCGTGATGGTCGAGGTCCCGGACGTCACGGGCAAGAAGGTCGACGAGGCGCACGCCGAGCTGGAGGCCGCCGGCTTCAAGGTCGACGAGGACCGCGGTCTGCTCGGTCTCTTCGGTGACACGGTGAAGGACCAGTCCGTGGAGGGCGGGGACGAGGCGCCCAAGGGGTCGTCGATCACGATCACCATCCGGTAGGACCACGGGGCCGGGCGGGTGACGCTCCGGCCCCATGACACCCTTGACCGGGTGAACAGCAGCATCCGCAACCCGATCGGCGGTCACGTCCCCGTGGCCGGCGGCCTCGCCTCCGTGGGGCTCTCCTACGCCCACGAGCTGAAGGCCGAGACCGTCCAGGTCTTCGTGGCCAACCCGCGCGGCTGGGCCACTCCTCCCGGCAACCCGAAGCAGGACGAGGAGTTCCGTGCCCGGTGCGCCGCCGAGGGCGTACCGGCGTACGTGCACGCCCCGTACCTGATCAACTTCGGCTCGCACACCGAGGCCACCGTCGAGAAGTCCGTGGAGTCCCTGCGGCACTCGCTGCGCAGGGCCCGCGCGATCGGCGCCCTCGGCGTCGTCGTGCACACCGGGTCCGCGACGGGCGGCCGTGAGCGTGGTGTCGCGCTCGCCCAGGTCCGGGAGCGGATGCTGCCGCTGCTCGACGAGCTGACCCACGACGACGACCCGTTCCTGCTGCTGGAGTCGACGGCGGGCCAGGGCGCGTCGCTGTGCTCGCGCACGTGGGACTTCGGCCCGTACTTCGACGCCCTCGACCACCACCCCAAGCTGGGCGTCTGCCTCGACACCTGTCACATCTTCGCGGCGGGCCACGACCTGACGGGCCCGGCCGGCATGACGCAGACGCTGGACCTGCTCGTGGAGACGGTCGGCGAGGGCCGGCTCAAGCTGATCCACGCCAACGACTCCAAGGACGTCGTGGGCGCCCACAAGGACCGTCACGAGAACATCGGCTCCGGCCACATCGGGGCGGACCCGTTCCGCGCGCTCATGGCGCACCCGGCGACCGAGAACGTCCCGCTGATCATCGAGACGCCCGGCGGCAAGGAGGGGCACGCGGCGGACGTCGCCCGCCTCAAGGAGCTGCGCGGCTGACGATCGCCCCGCCGGTAGGGACAGGCCCTAGAGCTCGGGGCCTTCCCCGGGCCCTTCCTGGTACGAGTACCGCTGCTCACGCCACGGGTCGCCCACGTTGTGGTACCCGCGCTCCTCCCAGAACCCGCGCCGGTCCGCGGTCATGTACTCGACGCCGCGCACCCACTTCGGCCCCTTCCAGGCGTACAGGTGCGGGACCACGAGACGCAGCGGGAAGCCGTGCTCGGCGGTGAGCAGTTCGCCGCCCTTGTGGGTCGCGAAGACGGTGCGCTCGGAGGCGAAGTCCGCGAGCCGCAGGTTCGAGCTGAACCCGTACTCGGCCCAGACCATCACATGCGTGACCGCGGGGTCGGGCGGGGCCAGCTCCAGGATCGTGGCGGCCCGCACGCCGCCCCATTCGGCGCCGAGCATGCTGAACTTCGTCACGCAGTGCAGATCGCCCACGACGGTCGCGTACGGCAGCGCCGAGAACTCCTCGTGGTTCCAGCAGTGCTTCTCACCGTCGGCGGTGGCGCCGAAGACCCTGAACTCCCAGCGCTCGGGCCGGAACTTGGGCACCGGGCCGTAGTGCGTGACCGGCCAGCCGCGCTGCAGGCGCTGCCCCGGCGGAAGCTCCGGCTGCACTGCTCCCCCAGACTCGCGACCCACCGGATGACCCATGCCTCCATCCTGACAGACCTCGGGCAGTGGACGTGACCACGCGGCCTCCGACGGCCCGCGGTCGATCATCGATTCGGGCAACTCCTACTAAGCATGCACTTACTGGACGCTTTTCTGTGCCGATGCAAGGATGCGCGGAACCTGCCCAGTCACCCTCTTGGAAGGAGCCTCTGCGATGCAGGGCGACCCCGAGGTCATCGAATTTCTCAACGAGCAGCTGACCGCCGAACTGACGGCGATCAACCAGTACTTCCTGCACGCCAAGATGCAGGAGAACTTCGGCTGGACGAAGCTCGCGAAGTACACGCGGCACGAGTCGTTCGACGAGATGAAGCACGCGGAGGTGCTGACCGACCGGATCCTGTTCCTGGACGGCCTGCCCAACTACCAGCGGCTCTTCCACGTCCGGGTCGGCCAGACGGTCACCGAGATGTTCCAGGCCGACCGGCAGATCGAGGTCGAGGCGATCGACCGGCTGAAGCGGGGCATCGAGGTGATGCGCGCCAAGGGCGACATCACGTCCGCAAACATCTTCGAGTCGATCCTCGAGGACGAGGAGCACCACATCGACTACCTGGACACGCAGCTGGAGCTGGTGGACAAGCTCGGTGAGGCGCTCTACATCGCCCAGCTCATCGAGCAGCCGGAGAGCTGATCAGGCGGCTTCCGGGAGCTCCGCCCGCGGCGCGAGGGCGACGGCCGAGTCACCCTGCTCGACCAGCTCTCGACGGGGGCACGCGCCGCGGCCGAGGAGGGCCTGGATCCGGCGCACGCACGACCCGCAGTCGGTGCCGGCCTTGCAGGCCGAGGCTATCTGGCGGGGGGTGCAGGCACCGTCCTCCGCGTGCTTCTTGACCTGCGCCTCGGTGACCCCGAAGCAGTTGCAGACGTACACGCGGTTCCACCTCCCGGTCGGGACTCATAGGTAGTGCCGTCCCGATTGATCGGTGAGGCTAACCTAACCTTACCCGCCGGGCCGGAAGCACAAAAGTGCCGTGGGGCGCGGATCCCTGTGATCCGCGCCCCACGGCGTTACGTACGGTCAGTGAACGTCACTGGTCGCGGTACATCTCCGCCACCAGGAACGCCAGGTCGAGCGACTGGCTGCGGTTCAGGCGCGGGTCGCAGGCCGTCTCGTAGCGCTGGTGCAGGTCGTCGACGAAGATCTCGTCGCCGCCGCCCACGCACTCGGTGACGTCGTCACCGGTGAGCTCGACGTGGATGCCGCCCGGGTGCGTGCCGAGCGCCTTGTGGACCTCGAAGAAGCCCTTGACCTCGTCGAGCACGTCGTCGAAGCGCCGGGTCTTGTGACCGGAGGCCGCCTCGTACGTGTTGCCGTGCATCGGGTCGGTGATCCAGGCGACGGTCGCGCCGGAGGCGGTGACCTTCTCGACCAGCTCGGGCAGCTTGTCGCGGACCTTGTCGGCACCCATGCGGACGATGAAGGTCAGCCGGCCCGGCTCGCGGTCCGGGTCGAGGCGCTCGATGTACTGCAGCGCCTCCTCGGCCGTCGTGGTCGGGCCGAGCTTGATGCCGATCGGGTTGCGGATCTTCGAGGCGAACTCGATGTGCGCGCCGTCCAGCTGACGGGTGCGCTCGCCGATCCAGACCATGTGGCCCGAGACGTCGTACAGGTTGCCCGTCCGCGAGTCCACGCGGGTCAGCGCCGACTCGTAGTCGAGCAGCAGCGCCTCGTGGGACGCGTAGAACTCGACCGTCTGGAACTCGGCCGGGTCGGTACCGCAGGCGCGCATGAAGTTCAGCGCGTTGTCGATCTCACGGGCGAGCTGCTCGTAGCGCTGGCCGGACGGGGACGACTTCACGAAGTCCTGGTTCCAGGCGTGCACCTGGCGCAGGTCCGCGTAGCCCCCCGTGGTGAAGGCACGCACCAGGTTCAGCGTCGAGGCGGACGCGTGGTACATCCGCTTCAGGCGCTCGGGGTCCGGGATGCGGGCGGCCTCGGTGAACTCGAAGCCGTTGACGGAGTCGCCGCGGTAGGTCGGCAGGGTGACGCCGTCGCGGGTCTCGGTCGGCTTGGAGCGCGGCTTGGAGTACTGGCCGGCGATGCGGCCGACCTTCACGACCGGCACCGAGGCGGCGTACGTCAGCACGGCGCCCATCTGGAGCAGGGTCTTCAGCTTGTTCCGGATGTGATCTGCGGAGACGGCGTCGAAGGCCTCGGCGCAGTCGCCGCCCTGGAGGAGGAACGCCTCTCCCTTGGCGACGGCAGCCAGTCGGGCGCGCAGCTGATCGCACTCGCCCGCGAAGACGAGCGGCGGATACGACTCGAGCTCCGCGATCACATCGCGCAGAGCCTCGGCATCGGGGTACTCGGGCTGCTGCGCCGCGGGCAGGTCTCGCCAGGTGTTGCCAGCGCTTGCGCTGGTCTTAGCGTTCACGGTCACCTCGCCAACATTACGGGTTCATGTCTCGCGTCCATTCCACCGCTCATCTTTTGAGACGGACCAGACACGTCTGAGCCGGACCCGCCGGGATCGGGTACGGTGACGCTCATGTTCGCGCAGCTTCTCAACCGCACCTGGTGGTGGACCGCACATCCGGCGGCCCACTGACTGCGCGTATCCGAATCCGCGAAGGCCGCCCGAGGGGCGGCCTTCAGTGTTTTCCGACACCGACAGCGGCTGTTCCTCCTGAACCGACTCTCCGAAAGTCACCGGAAGGAACCAGCCGTGTCGCTGACCGACCTGCTCGCCGACGAACGCCCCTTCGCCCTGCTCCGCCGCCGCACCCCCGGCCGTGACCACGACACCGTCGAGGTCCTGATCGGCCGGGTCGGCGTGCACGAGAAGCTCGCCGACGTCCCGGAGGGCCTCGCCCTGGTCCCCTTCCGGCAGATCAGGGAGCGCGGCTTCGACGTCCGCGACGACGGCACCCCGCTCGCGGTCCTGGTGCCCGAGGAGTCGTACGAGCTGCCGCTCGCCGAGGCCCTGGAGCAGTTGCCGCGGCACGACGTCCGGGTCAGGGACGGCGGGTTCGACGTCGACGACGACACGTACGCCGGCATCGTCGGCCGGGTCCTGGACGAGGAGATCGGGCGGGGCGAGGGCGCCAACTTCGTGATCCGCCGGACGTACCGGGGCGAGATCCCCGGGTTCTCCCGGGCCGACGCCCTCGCCCTCTTCCGGCGGCTGCTCGACGGGGAGCGGGGCGCCTACTGGACGTTCGTCGTGCACACCGGGGACCGCACGCTCGTGGGCGCCAGCCCCGAGGTGCACGTGCGGATGTCCGGCGGGACGGTCGTCATGAACCCCATCAGCGGCACGTACCGCTACCCGGCCGCCGGGCCGACGCCGGACGATCTGCTCGCCTTCCTCGCCGACGGCAAGGAGATCGAGGAGCTGTCGATGGTCGTCGACGAGGAGCTCAAGATGATGTGCACGGTCGGCGACATGGGCGGGGTCGTCGTCGGGCCGCGGCTGAAGGAGATGGCCCACCTCGCGCACACCGAGTACGAGCTGCGCGGGAAGTCCACCCTGGACGTGCGGGACGTCCTCAAGGAGACGATGTTCGCGGCGACCGTCACCGGCTCCCCCGTGCAGAACGCCTGCCGGGTCATCGAGCGGCACGAGGTCGGCGGGCGCGGCTACTACGCGGGGGCGCTGGCCCTGATCGGCCGGGACGCGGGCGGCGCGCAGACCCTCGACTCGCCCATCCTGATCCGGACCGCCGACATCGACGCGGCCGGGCAGCTGCGGGTCCCGGTCGGCGCCACGCTCGTCCGCGGCTCGGACCCGGCGAGCGAGGTCGCCGAGACGCACGCCAAGGCCGCCGGGGTGCTGGCCGCGCTGGGCGTGCGGCCGTCCCGTCCGCGCGAGGACCACGCGCGGCCCGCCCTGGCCGACGACCCGCGGGTGCGGGCGGCGCTGGACGGGCGGCGGGCGGCGCTCGCGCCGTTCTGGCTGCGGATGCAGGAGCGGGCCGGCGAGCTGACCGGGCACGCGCTCGTCGTCGACGGCGAGGACACCTTCACCGCGATGCTGGCGCACGTGCTGCGCTCGTCGGGTCTGGAGGTCTCGGTGCGGCGGTACGACGAGCCGGGGCTGCGGGAGACGGTGCTCGCGCACGCGGGGCCGGTGGTGCTCGGCCCCGGGCCCGGCGACCCGTCCGATCCGGCCGACCCGAAGATGCGGTTCCTGCGGTCGCTGGCGGCGGAGCTGATCCGCGGGCACGGGCACGGCGTGCTCGGGGTCTGCCTCGGGCACGAGCTGATCGCGGCCGAGCTGGGTCTGGAGATCGTGCGCAAGGACGTGCCCTACCAGGGCGCGCAGACCGAGATCGACCTCTTCGGGCGCACCGAGACCGTCGGCTTCTACAACAGTTTCGTGGCGCACTGCGACGACGAGGCGGCGGTGGAGCTGGCCGCGCACCACGTGGAGGTCAGCCGCGACCGGGGCAACGGCGAGGTGCACGCGGTGCGCGGTCCCGGCTTCGCGGGCGTGCAGTTCCACCCGGAGTCGGTGCTGTCGCTGCGCGGGGCGGGCGTGGTGCGCGAGCTCCTCGGTCAGCTGTTGGGCGCCGCGGGCACCAGGACGTTCTCGGAGCGGCGGCCCGCCCGGTAGTCCACGACGTTCTGCATCGTGGTGTCGATGATCTGGCCGACCGCGTCCACGGTGTAGTACGCCTGGTGCGACGTGACCAGGACGTTCGGGAACGTGACGAGGCGGGCCAGGGTGTCGTCGTCGACGATCTCCAGGGACTTGTCGAGGAAGAACAGGCCCGCCTCGGCCTCGTACACGTCGAGGCCGACACCCGTGAAGCGGCCCTCGCGCAGTTCGGCGACGAGGGCCTTGGTGTCGACGAGGCCTCCGCGGCTGGAGTTGATCAGGATCGCGTCGTCCTTCATCGTGCGCAGCGCGGCGGCGCCGACGATGTGCTCGGTGGCGGGCAGCAGCGGTACGTGCAGGCTGATCAGGTCGGCCTCGGCGAACAGCTGCTCCTTCTCGACGTACTTCATGCCGAGCTCGACGCAGTTCGGGTTCTCGGCGACGTCCCAGCCGAGCAGGTTCATGCCGAAGCCGTGGGCGATCCGGGTGAACGCCTCGCCGATCTTGCCGGTGCCGAGGACGCCGACGGTGCGGCCCCGCATGTCGCGGCCGAGGAGTCCGTCGAGGCGGAAGTCGAAGTCGCGGGTGCGGTTGCTGGCGCGGACGATGCGGCGGTTCACGGCCATCGCCAGGGCCCAGGCGAACTCGGCGACCGAGTACGGCGAGTAGTACGAGACCCTGGCGACGGTGAACCCGAGGCGCTCGGCGACCTCCAGATCGATGTTGTTGAAGCCGGTGGAGCGCTGGGCGATCATCTGCGTGCCGCCGGCCGCGAGGGTCTGGAGCACGCGGTTGTTGAGGGTCGCGTTCACGCTCGTGGAGATGATCTCGTAGCCCGCCGCGATGGGGGCGGTGTCCTCGTTGAGGAAGACGTCCAGGCAGCGGACGTCGTGGTGGCCCTCGAAGGCCTTCTCGATGAGGGGCTTTTCGTCGGATTGCACGCCAAATGCGAGGATCTCCATGGGCGCGAGTCTAGGCCGCCCAGGCCCCTCCGGCAGCCCCGGAACGTCAGCCGAAGAAGACGCCCACCTCCCGGTACAGGGTGGGATCCACCGTCTTCAGGCGCGCCGTCGCCTCGGCGATGGGCACGCGCACGATGTCCGTGCCGCGCAGCGCGACCATCTTGCCCCAGTCCCCGTCCCGCACCGCGTCGATCGCGTGCAGGCCGAACCGGGTGGCCAGCCAGCGGTCGAAGGCCGACGGCGTGCCACCGCGCTGGACGTGCCCGAGGACCGTGGTGCGGGCCTCCTTCCCGGTCCGCTTCTCGATCTGCTTCGCGAGCCACTCGCCGACGCCGGAGAGCCGGACGTGCCCGAAGGAGTCGAGCGACTCGTCCTTGAGGACCATGTCGCCGTCGCGGGGCATCGCCCCCTCGGCGACCACCACGATCGGTGCGTACGACGCCTTGAAGCGGGAGGTGACCCAGGCGCAGACCTGGTCGAGGTCGAAGCGCTGCTCGGGGATGAGGATGACGTTGGCACCGCCGGCCAGGCCCGAGTGCAGGGCGATCCAGCCCGCGTGCCGGCCCATGACCTCCACCACCAGGACCCGCATGTGCGACTCGGCCGTGGTGTGCAGGCGGTCGATGGCCTCGGTGGCGATGCCGACGGCGGTGTCGAAGCCGAAGGTGTAGTCGGTGGCGGAGAGGTCGTTGTCGATGGTCTTCGGTACGCCGACGGCCCGGATCCCGTACTCGTCGGTGAGGCGTGCCGCGACGCCGAGGGTGTCCTCGCCGCCGATCACGATGAGGGCCTCGACCTCCTGCTTGGCGAGGTTCTCCTTGACGCGGCGGATGCCGTGCTCCGCCTGGAGCGGGTTGGTGCGGGACGAGCCGAGGATGGTGCCGCCACGGGGCAGGATGCCGCGCACGGCGGGGATGTCGAGACGGACGGTGTCGTTCTCCAGGGGGCCTCGCCAGCCGTCCCGGAAGCCGACGAAGTCATAGCCGTACTCCTGCACGCCCTTGCGGACGATGCCCCGGATGACGGCGTTGAGCCCGGGGCAGTCGCCGCCTCCGGTCAGTACTCCGACCCGCATCGCGTAACTCCCTTGTCACGGTGAGCAGTTCGGAAAACTGTCCCGCGCGGAGTCACTCGTCGTCCAGACCCCGCTCGATCGCGTACCGCACGAGCTCCACGCGGTTGTGCAACTGGAGCTTGCCGAGGGTGTTCTGCACGTGGTTCTGGACGGTGCGGTGCGAGATGACCAGCCGTTCGGCGATCTGCTTGTAGCTGAGGCCCTTGGCGACCAGGCGCAGTACCTCGGTCTCCCGGTCCGTGAGCTCGGGGGCCTTCGGCTCGTCGGCGCCGGCGGCGGCCGCGGGCTCGGAGGCGAGCCGGCGGTACTCGCCGAGGACGAGACCTGCGAGTCCTGGCGTGAACACCGGGTCGCCGACGGCCGTGCGGCCCACCGCGTCGATCAGCTCGTCCGTCGACGCCGACTTGAGGAGATAGCCGGTCGCGCCCGACTTCACCGCCTCCAGCACGTCGGCGTGCTCGCCGCTCGCGGAGAGGACGAGGACGCGCAGCGCCGGATCGGCGCCGACGAGCTCCTTGCAGACCTGGACCCCGGGCTTGGCCGGCAGGTTCAGGTCGAGGACGAGGACGTCGGGGCCCACGGCCTGGGCGCGGCGCACCGCCTGCTCGCCGTCGCCCGCCGTGGCCACGACGTCGAAACCGGCCTCGGCCAGGTCGCGGGCGACGGCGTCGCGCCACATCGGATGGTCGTCGACCACCATGACCCTGATCCCGGCCGCGCCGTCCCCCGCATCCGCGGTCTGCTGTGCGCTCATCGCTCCGGACCTGCCTTCCCCCGTGACGTTCATGGCGTTCTCTGCTTCTTCGGTACGTTCAGTTCCACCTCGGTGCCCTGGCCGGGGACCGAGATCAGTTCGGCGGTGCCGCCGATGTCGCGCAGCCGCCCGCGGATGGACTGGGCGACGCCGAGCCGCCCCTCGCCCTCCGCCTGGGCGAGCCGGCCGTCGGGGATGCCGGGCCCGTCGTCCCGCACGGTCACGATCACCGTGTCCGGCTCGTCCTCGACCAGGATCCACGCGTGCGCGTCCGCGCCCGCGTGCCGCCGCACGTTGTCCAGGGCGGCGCTGACCGCGGCGGCCAGCTCCCGGGCCGCGGCGGGCGGCATCAGGACCGGGGCGCCCGGCTCGGCGAAGGTGACCCGGGCACCGGCGTGCCCGGCGAGCAGGGACCGCAGGTCGCGGGGCGCGGCGTCGTCGTCCGGGTGGCCGTCGGGGTCGTCGGGACGGTCGAAGGCGCGCACGACCGCGCCCAGGGCCGTGTCCTCGGAGGCCCGGGACGTGTGGGTCAGTCCGCCGGCGACCAGGGTGCGCAGCGCGACCTCCTGCTCGCCCGCCATCCGGCCGAGCTCGGCGGCCTCACCGCCCAGGGCGGTGCCGCGCCGCTGCACCATGGCGAGGACCTGGAGGACGCTGTCGTGGATGTCGCGGGCGAGCCGCTCCCGCTCGCGCGTGGCGGCCTCGATCTCCAGGGCGCGGGCGAGGGTCCGCTCGGAGGCGCGGGCCACCTCGACGACGTAGCCGATCGCTATGCCCGCGATGCACACCAGCAGGACGTTGTGGATGATGCTGCGGCTGATGTCGCCGCGCTGCACGACGTTCGAGACGCCGATGGCCACGGACGCGGTGGCCGCCCAGCGCCAGCCGCCCTTGAGGGCCCAGGCGAGGACGGCGCCCGCCGTCCAGATCGACGGCAGCGTGGAACCGCCGGTCACGGCCCGGTCGTGGCCCGCGACCGGTGAGAGCAGGATGCCCACGACGGCGATGGTCAGGTCGGCGGTGAGGAACCGCTTGGTGCACCGGCGGCCGCCCGACACCTGCGGCAGCGTCGCCAGGGTCCACACGGCCAGGACCACGAAGTAGGCGATCCCGACCCAGGGGCGCTCGTACACCTCGTACGCGGAGGCGAAGAGCCCGATCCCGTACACCATGGTGAGCACGCGATAGCCCATGAGGGCGCGCCACAGCGGCTGCTCGACCGACATCCGGACGACCCGCTCGCGCCTGGCTGTGTTCCCCATGTCTCCCCCCGACCCCGGCACGTGAGGAACGACGCGACTAGGAGCCGCCCCGTTCCTTCTCCAGCGCCTTCTGTGTCTCCTTCAGCGCTTCTTTCTGCGCGTCCTTCTCGGCCTTCTCCGCCTTCGCGGCGTCCGCGATCTGCCGCTTCGCGGCGGTCGCGTACATGTCGACGTACTCCTGGCCGGAGAGCTTCATGATCTCGTACATGACCTCGTCGGTCACCGCGCGCAGCACGAACCGGTCGTGCTCCATCCCCTGGTAGCGGGTGAAGTCGAGCGGCTCGCCGATGCGGATGCCGGGGCGCATCAGCTTGGGGAGGACCTTGCCCGGGGGCTGGATCTTCTCCGTGTCGATCATGGCGACGGGGATGACGGGGGCACCGGTGGCGAGCGCCACGCGGGCCAGGCCGCCGGGCTTGCCGCGGTAGAGGCGGCCGTCGGGCGAGCGCGTGCCCTCGGGGTAGATGCCGAACAGCTCGCCGCGCTCCAGGACCTCGATGCCGCTCTTGATGGCGGCCTCGCCGGCGCCGCGCGAACCCGAGCGGTCCACCGGCAGCTGGCCGACGCCCTTGAAGAAGGCGGCCGTGAGCTTGCCCTTCACGCCCGGCGTGGTGAAGTACTCGGCCTTCGCGATGAAGGTGACCTTGCGGTCGAGGACGGCCGGCAGGAAGAACGAGTCCGAGAAGGACAGGTGGTTGCTGGCCAGGATCGCGGGTCCCTCGGCGGGGATGTTCTCGAGCCCCTCCACCCACGGACGGAAGCCGAGCTTCAGCGGCCCTCCGATGGCCACCTTCATTGCGCCGTAGATCAACCCACTGCCTTCCCTCGTGCCCGGACCCTCGTACCCGTATCAGTCCGAGGATCAGACCTTAACCCGCGGCGCCGCTCAGGGGCCCGATGACCCTGGTCGGTGTCAGTCCGGTCGCGTACGGTGAAGTTCTCGTCCCGATGCCTGATGCCCCTCTCCCCACCCCTACCTTCACGAACAGGAGACCGATGGTGCCGGTCCTTCCTGGAGCCGAGCCGTACCGCCACGAAGGCGGCGAGGTCGGTGTCCTCCTCTGTCACGGCTTCACCGGATCCCCCCAGTCGCTGCGGCCCTGGGCGGAGTATCTGGCCGAGCGCGGCCTGACCGTCTCGCTCCCGCTGCTGCCCGGTCACGGCACCCGCTGGGAGGACATGGCGGTCACCGCCTGGCAGGACTGGTACGCGGAGGTGGACCGCGCCCTGGGCGAGCTGACGGAGCGCTGCTCGCAGGTCTTCGTCTTCGGTCTGTCCATGGGCGGCGCCCTCGCGCTGCGCCTCGCGGCCCGGCACGGCGACCGGATCGCGGGCCTCGTCCTGGTGAACCCGGGGAACAAGGTGCACGGCCTGTCCGCGTACGCGCTCCCGGTCGCCCGGCACCTCGTCCGCACGGTCAAGGGGATCGCCAGCGACATCGCCAAGGAGGGCGCGGTCGAGGTCGGCTACGACCGGGTGCCGCTGCACTCGGCGCACCAGCTGCGCACGTTCTTCCGGCTCGTCGACCGGGAACTGCCGCAGGTGACCCAGCCGTTGATGGTGTTGCACAGCGTCCAGGACCATGTGGTGCCGCCCGCCGACTCGGCCCGGGTGCTCGGCCGCGTGTCGTCCACGGACGTCACGGAGATCCTGCTGGAACAGAGCTACCACGTCGCGACGTTGGACCTGGACGCGGACCGGATCTTCGACGAGAGCTACGCGTTCGTCGACCGGCTCGCCCCCGGTGCAGGCAAGATTCCCAGCGAGGGCGCGACAAGCCCCGGCGAGGGCGCGGAAGGGACGGCCAGCGGTGGCTGAGCAGGAGCGGAGCGGGCCCGAGAGGCCGGAGAGCCCGGACGGCGGCGAGAGCCGGGAGCCCCAGCTGCCCGGCGGCGAGCAGCCGCAGGAGAGCGAGGAGCACGATCCCCTGCTGCCCGCCGACGAGGACGCCGCGTGGGCGGAGATCGTCGCCGGGTACGGGGAGGAGCCGCCGGACCCGCCGGGCGCGAAGCCGTTCAAGTCGGTGGAGGACCTGGCCCTGCTCGACCCGGAGACGAATCCGACGCCGGACCGCGACGAGCCCCCGCAGCAGGAGCCCCGGAGCCCGCTCGGCTCCTCGGTCTCCTTCGCGCCCGGGGTCGCCGCCACGCCCGGCCCGCGTGACTACAGCGCGCCGGAGGCGTCCGACGAGGACTTGGGCGAGGACGACGAGGACGACGAGGGCCACTTCGTCCCGCCGGAGCCTCCGCCGCTCCCGGAGGCGGACGTCACGGCCAAGTTCGCCTGGCTGGCCGTGATCGGCGGCCCGGTGCTGCTGCTCCTGTCGGTGCTGCTCGGCTGGGACATGACGTGGTGGCTGGCGACGCTCTGCATCGGCGGTTTCCTCGGCGGCTTCGCCACGCTGATCGCGCGGATGCGGCCGAGCGACGAGGAGGACGACGACCCGGGGCGCGGCGCCGTGGTCTGAGCCCGACCCGTACCTGCCGAGGGCCCGCCGGATCCGCTCCGGCGGGCCCTCGGCGTGTGCGGAGGGAACTCGTTCGCGGGCTGCGGCGAAGTACCTGTGAAACCAGCCCACGCCCTCGAGGCGTTCACACGGACGAGAGGAGCCCCGATGACCGTCGGCCCCCGGGTACCCGATGAGGACAGCGACGCCCGGTCGATCGCGCGGTCGCGGGACGAGCCCGAACAGTTCGCCGCGCTCTTCGACCGGTACGCCGACGCCGTGCACCACTACGCGGCGCGGCGGCTCGGTCCCGAGGCGGCGGAGGACCTGACGGCGGAGACCTTCACCACCGCCTTCCGGCAGCGCCACCGCTACGACCTGACCAGGCCCGACGCCCGCCCCTGGCTCTTCGGGATCGCCACCAACCTCGTCGGCCGGCACCGCAGGGCGGAGGCGCGCCGCTTCAAGGCGCTGTCCCGCATCCCGGAGCCGGTCGAGCACGAGGAGCCGGTGGCCGATCGCGCGGTGGCCAGGGCGGGGGCGCACGGGCTTCGCCGGGACCTGGCGGCCGCCCTCGCCGGGCTTCCGGCGCGGCAGCGGGACGTGCTGCTCCTGGTGGCCTGGGCCGACCTCGGGTACGAGGAGGCGGCGCAGGCGCTCGGGGTGCCGGTCGGCACCGTCAGATCCCGGCTGCACCGGGCTCGCAGCACATTGCGCGAGGCACTGGGTGGTACCGATCCGACCGCTCCGACCGCCCTCCGGGAGGCACACGCCCATGACTGACACCGACCGCGAACTCGACCCCGCCCTGCGGGAGCTGAGCGACTGGGCGGGCGACGCCCCGCCGCTGTCCCCCGCCGCCCGCCACCGGATGCGCGGCCGGCTGCTCGCCGTGGCCGACGGCCGCCGCCGCAGGCTCTGGCAGCGGCCCGGCCTGCGGATCGCCGCGTCCGGCCTGGTGACGGCCGCGCTCACGGCGACCGTGCTGGTCGTGGTGCGCGACGACCCCGGCACGAGCACGGCCCGGCAGACCGTGCGCCCGGTGTCCGCCCGCACCGTCCTGGCCGGCGCCGCCGCGTACGAGCGCGAGCACCCGCGGGCGGTGCCGACGACGCCGCCGCGCGACGACCAGTTCGTCTACACGAAGGAGATCATCAAGGAGACGGACCGGAAGACGGGCAGGACCGTCACGCACGTCGACGAGAACTGGCGCTCCGTCGACGGTTCGCAGCGGTCCTGGGTGATGGAGGTCGGCAAGGGCTGGTGGGCGCCGCCGCTGAAGAAGAACGAGTCGGTGTGGCCGCCGCAGGACTGGACCCGCCTGGAGAAGCTGCCCACCGACCCGGAGAAGCTGATCCTCTCGCTGCTCCACAAGACGGGGCCGAACGACAGGAACGACTCGCTCGACGAGATCACCGAGCAGGAGTGGTCCGAGATCCACTTCAGCCTCGCCGGGCTGCTCAAGCTCGTCCCGGTGATGCCCGAGGGCCTGCGCCCTGCCGCGTTCGAGGCGCTCGGCATGGTGCCGGGCGTGAAGACGGTGCAGGACCAGAAGGACGCGAAGGGCCGCACGGGCGTGGCGGTCACGTACGACGACCCGACGCTGCCGAAGGGCGTCTCCGGCTACGGCGGCTATTTCATCTTCGACCCGAAGACCTACGAGTTCCTCGGCTTCCGGGACGGCCGCACCTCCGGTGACGGACCGGGCATGAAGAAGTACACCCAGCTCTCCTACCTGGACGGCTGGGCGATCACCGACCGGGCGAAGCAGCGCCCCTAGGCGGCGGGCACACGGAGGGCGGCCAGGACCGGAAGGTGGTCCGTGGCCGCCCTCAACTCGTCCTCGTCGAGGAAGTCGGGGACCCCGCAGCCGAGCACCTCGATGCCCTCGGTGGCGAGGATCGCGTCGATCCGCTGGTGCGGGTCGGCGGGCGTCGACGTGTACTCGCGGCCCCAGGGCGCGGCCGCCCAGCAGTCGTTGAGGGCCTTGGCGAGCCGCCGGAAGGTGCGCCCGTCGGGCCGCTCGTTGAGGTCGCCGCCCACCACGGCGTGCGGCACGCCCGAGGCCCGGATGGCCTCGACCCGGTCGAGGAGCAGGCCGCCCTGCGCGTACCGCTCGTCCTTCTGCAGGCTCAGATGGCAGCTGACGACGCCCAGTCTCGGGCCCTGTGCGCCGCCGAACCGGACGACGGCGGTCGCGAAGCCGCGCCGGTGCAGTCCGGGGGTGAGCGGCAGCAGGACGTCCTCGGTCCGCTCGACGGTCGCCCGCAGGGAGCACAGCAGCGCGGGTCCGGCCGCGCTGCCGCCGCCGGAGAGGATCACCAGGTCGGCGGCGCGGGCGAGCCGGGCGAGCTGTTTGCGCCAGCGGAAGAACCGGGGCGCCTCCTGGATCAGTACGAGGTCGGGCGCGCAGGCCTTCATCACCCGGGCGAGCGCGACGGGGCTGTCGCGCATCGAGCGGATGTTGTAGCTGAGGACGCGGATGACGGCCGAACCGTCGGATTCGGTACGGGAGTTGGGGAGTTCGGTGAGCGAGCCGGAGTCCATGACGATCAAGATACGCCGGTGCCCGCCGCCCCCGAGGGGAACGACGGGCACCGTCACGCGTCCGGGTCTCACATGACCGGGTCGGGCTCCCGCGCCAGGTCGGCGGCGCCGACCATGCCCGCCTTGTTGCCCAGCTGGGCCGCGATGACGTCGGCGACCGGCCGCCAGTTCCCGCCGACCAGCCAGCGCTTGTACGACTTGCGGATCGGGTCGAGCACCAGCTCGCCCTCGTCCGACAGACCGCCGCCGACGATGAACGCCGAGGGGTCGAAGAGCGAGGCCAGGTCGGCCAGACCGGCGCCGGCCCAACGGGCCAGCTCACGGTACGAGTCGACGGCCACGGCGTCGCCCTCGCGTGCGGCGCTGGAGATGTGCTTGCCCTCGATGCCGTCCGGGGTGCCGTCGCCGAGCGACAGCAGGTACTCGGCGTTCTCGGGGGTGGCGTTGGCGCGCTGCTTCGCGTACCGCACCAGCGCACGCCCGGAGGCGTACTGCTCCCAGCAGCCCTGCGAACCGCAGCCGCACAGCAGGCCGTCCGGCACCATCCGGATGTGGCCGAACTCGGCGGCGACGCCGAAGTGACCGCGGCGCAGCTTGTTGCCGATGATGATGCCGCCGCCGAGGCCGGTACCGAGCGTGATGCAGATGACGTTGCGGTGGCCCTTGCCCGCGCCGAACTTGTACTCGCCCCAGGCGGCCGCGTTCGCGTCGTTCTCGACGACGACCGGCAGACCGACGCGCGCCTCGACCTTCTCCTTCAGCGGCTCCTGGCGCCAGTCGATGTTGGGCGCGAAGTACACGGTGGAGCGCTGGCGGTTGACGTAACCGGCCGCACCGATGCCCACACCGACGATCTCGTGCCCGGCCCTGGCGCCCTCGACGGCGGAAGCGATCGCGTCCACGATGCCTTCGGGCGTGGAAGGCGTCGGCACCTTGAACGTCGAGAGGATGTTGCCTTCCTCGTCGACCACGCCGGCCGCGATCTTCGTGCCGCCGATATCGACGCCGATGGTGAGTCCCATGAATCCCTCAGTTCGGTCGAGCCCCGCTACGGCCCACCGTACCTGAGCGCTCTTCAGTCCAGGTCGATGTGCTCCCCGCCGGGGCCTTCGTCCTTGGGGTTCGCGGAGCCGTCGGCGTCCTTGGCGTCGCCGGTGGCCGTGGGGTCCGTGGAGCGCTGGGTCCAGCGGCGCTCCTGGCCCTCGACGGCCGACCGGTAGGCGGCGAGCAGCTCGGAGCCCGCGGCGGCGAGGTGGTCGAGGACGTCGGAGTTGCGCTCGATGACGGGCTCGACGACGGACCTGGCCTGCCGGACGACCTGCTTGGCGACCTGCTCGGCGGTGCCCTGCGCGACGGCGCCCAGGAACGGGGCCTGTACGGACGAGAGCTTCTCGGTGACGGCGTCGACGAGCCTGCGCAGCTCCTCGGCGGCCGAGCCGGGCGGCGCCCCGTGCTCGGCGCGGCGGCGGGCCTGCTCCGCCGCGAGATCCTCGGCGCACGCCTTCTCCCAGGCGTCGGCGTCGACCTGGGGGGCGGGCTGCTCGGTGGCGTCGCTCATGGCGGCTGACTCCTGCGGAGAGCTGAAGAGATGCTGAAGCAGTGACGACTTCGACGTTACCCGAACGGGTGCACCGGCTTCACGGGGTCTGCGGCCACAGATCCGGATCCGGGGCGAACCGGACGCACAGCTCGCCGTCGACGAGTCCGGCCCCGGCCACCGTGCAGCGGCGGGGTGCGGAGGGCAGCGGGACGATGCGGCGGAACGGGCCGGCGCCGACGACCAGCTCGTCGCCCCGCCGGATCAGCGTCAGCTCCTCGCGCACGGCGCCGGGCAGCGGTATCCGCCAGACCAGCACGCCGTCGGCCCTGAGCCGGTCCTCCACGGGCCAGGCCACCGGTCCGGCGGCGCTGCCGGGCAGCGGTACGTCGAGGTCGGCGGGGCGGGCGTCCCGGCCGAGGTGGGCGATCTCGTACGCGCCCTGCTCCCATCCGGCGATCACCTTGCGCTGCCGGGCGGCGGCGTCGGCGAGCCACGGGTCGGTGGAGCCGTCGGGCAGGACGCGGTTGGCGAGCACGGCTTCGAGGCGCAGGCCGTGCAGGGCGAGGCCGGTGCGGGTGGTGCGCAGCGTCTCGGCGGCGGCCAGGGTGGGTTCGGCGACGAAGCGTACGAGGGTGCTGCCGGCGTCGATCACGGCCTGGGCGGCGGCGAGTTCGGAGTCCCAGCGGGCCGCGGTCTCGTAGAGCCACTCCGCGGGCATCGGCACCCCGGCGAGCCGGCCGAGGACGGGGCGCAGCGCGCGGGCGGCCTGCCGCTCGGCGGGCAGCAGGCGGCGCAGATAGCGGCGCAGCTGCTCGGGCAGGGCGAGGATCGAGACGGCCCGCGGGGCGGGCGGCAGGTCGACGACGACGAGGTCGTACCGGTCGTCGGGGGCGTCCCGCAGGGCCCGCAGCAGCGCGAGTTCCTCGCTGCCGGGCAGCGGGGTGAGTTCGTCGGCGTCGAGCCGGGCGGCGCCCAGCAGGTCGAGCGCGGAACCGGCCCGCTCCTGCAGGGCGACGAGGTCGTCGCGGAAGTCGTCGGCAGGGGCGAGCCGGGTGACGGTGACGCCGGGGAGGTCCTCCACGGCGTCACCGGTGACGAGGCGGGTGCGCAGGCCCTGCCGGGCCGCCTTCAGGGCCGTGGCCGAGGCGACGGTCGTTCGGCCGGAGCCGCCGGGGCCGGTGATGAGAAGGGTGCGCATGGAACGTGAGGCTACTGTGCCCGCGCCACGGGGCTCCGCCCCGGACCCCGCTCCGCGGTCGCCGGAGGGCGCTACGTGCCCGACTCGACGCGCTTCTTCAGGCCGGCCAGCGCCCGGTCGATGATGACCTTCTCCGCCTTGCGCTTGATCATCCCGAGCATCGGGATCTTCACGTCGACGGTGAGGGAGTACGTGACCTCCGTGCCGGCGCCGGCCGGCTTCAGCACGTACGAGCCGTCGAGCGAGCGCAGCATCTGCGACTTCACGAGCGTCCAGGACAGCTCGTTCTCGCCCGCCCACGTGTACTGGAGGGTCTGGTCGTCCTTGATAGCGCCGGCGTCCATGACGAGGCGGACCTGCTCGGCGCGGCCGGAGTCGTCGGTCGCGAGCACCTCGGCCTCCTTCACCTCGCCCGTCCAGTCCGGATAGCGGGCGAAGTCGGCGATCACGCCCATGACATCGGCCGGTGCCGCCTCGATCGTGATGCTCGAGCTGGTGTGTTCCGCCATCGCCGTGGCTCCTCCAGATGCGGTCCGCCGTGCGTACGTGTGTGTCGCGTGAAGGCTATCGCGCATGGGCGTCCCCGCCGTCACCACTCCAGGGCCCAGGGCCGTCCCGCGCTCGCGAAGTGGCCGACATTGACGCACTCGGTGGCGCCGATCCGCATCCGCCGGGCGAGCGGCTGGTGGACGTGGCCGAAGAGCGAGTAGCGGGGCCTGGTGCGGCGGATGACGTCGAGCAGCGCCCGGCTGCCGCGCTCGAAGCGCCGCGCGACGGTGTCGTAGACCAGGTCGGGCACTTCCGGCGGGATGTGGGTGCAGAGCACGTCCACCTCGCCCACGGCCTCGATCTTCGCGGCGTACTCCTCGTCGTCGATCTCGTACGGGGTCCGCATCGGGGTGCGCAGCCCGCCGCCCACGAACCCGAAGACCCAGCCCCCTATCTCCACGCGCTGCCCGTCGAGCACGGTCGTGCCCGGGCTCGCGTACTCGCTCCACAGCTGGGGCATGTCGACGTTGCCGTAGGTGGCGTACGTAGGACTGGGGAACGCGGCGAACAGCTCGGCGTACTGCTTGCGCACCGCTTTCTCGATGGCCGGGCCGCGGTCGACCCCGGCCCAGAGCTGCGCACCGAAGGCGCGGGCCTCCTCGAAGCGGCGGGCGGTGCGGAGCTCCACGAGGCGTGACGCGTTCGCAGAACCGAACAGATCGGGAAAAATGCCGCGCGAGTGATTGGCGTAGTCGAGAAAGAGGACCAGGTCACCGAGGCAGAGCAGGGCGTCGGCGCCGTCTCCGGCTCGTGCGAGGTCGGTGGAGTTTCCGTGCACATCGCTGACTACGTGTACGCGCATGCGATCACCCTAGGACGATGGGTCGAAGGTGGGTAGAGGCCGCCGGACCTGCGGTTACTTCCTAGTCAGGAAGCACGTGGACTACTGTGCGCACAGCACCGCCATGTCGTGTGACGCAGCGAACATCTGGCCTGGACCCCCTACCGAAAGACCAGTACTGGTGGGTAACGTCCGGGCAGTCCAGTCGTGCTCAGTTCAAATACCTGAGTATCTGAGCTCCGAGCACCTGCCCGATCTTGGACCGCACCGACGCAGCACACAGAGTCGTGGCGCCGGCGCCCTATGAGGAGCAGCAGTCTTGCGCGAGTTCAGCCTTCCGGCTTTGTACGAGGTCCCTGCGGACGGCAATCTGACCGACATCGTCCGCAGAAACGCCGCGCAGCATCCTGACGTCGCCGTCATCGGCCGCAAGGTCGGCGGCAACTGGACGGACGTCACGTCCGTCCAGTTCCTGGCCGAGGTGCAGTCCGCCGCGAAGGGCCTGATCGCCTCCGGCGTACAGCCCGGCGACCGGGTCGGCCTGATGTCGCGCACGCGGTACGAGTGGACGCTGCTCGACTTCGCGATCTGGAGCGCGGGCGCGGTCACCGTCCCGGTCTACGAGACGAGTTCGGCGGAGCAGATCCAGTGGATCCTCGGCGACTCCGGCGCCGTCGCGATCCTCGTCGAGTCCGACGCGCACGCCGCGGCCGTCGCCTCCGTGCGCGACCACCTGCCCGCCCTGAAGCACGTCTGGCAGATCGACGCGGGCGGCGTGGAGGAGCTGAACCGCGCCGGCGCCGAGGTCTCCGACGCGACGGTCGACGAGCGCAGCGCGGCGGCGAAGGCCGACGACCCGGCCACGATCGTCTACACGTCCGGCACGACGGGCCGCCCCAAGGGCTGCGTCCTCACGCACCGCAGCTTCTTCGCGGAGTGCGGCAACGTGGTCGAGCGCCTGAAGCCGCTCTTCCGCACCGGCGAGTGCTCGGTCCTCCTCTTCCTGCCGGTGGCCCACGTCTTCGGCCGCCTGGTCGAGGTGGCCTCCCTGATGGCCCCGATCAAGCTGGGCCACGCCCCGGACATCAAGAACCTCACGGACGAACTGGCCGCGTTCCGGCCCACGTTGATCCTGGGCGTCCCGCGCGTCTTCGAGAAGGTCTACAACTCGGCCCGGGCCAAGGCGCAGGCCGACGGCAAGGGCAAGATCTTCGACAAGGCGGCGGACACGGCGATCGAGTACAGCCGCGCCCTGGACACCCCGAAGGGCCCCTCGCTCGCCCTGAAGCTCAAGTACAAGACGTTCGACAAGCTGGTCTACAGCAAGCTGCGGGCCGTGCTCGGCGGGCGCGGCGAGTACGCGATCTCCGGTGGCGCGCCGCTGGGCGAGCGCCTCGGCCACTTCTTCCGCGGCATCGGCTTCACGGTCCTGGAGGGCTACGGCCTCACCGAGTCCTGCGCGGCCACCGCCTTCAACCCGTGGGACCGCCAGAAGATCGGCACGGTCGGCCAGCCGCTGCCCGGCTCGGTCGTCCGGATCGCCGACGACGGCGAGGTCCTGCTGCACGGCGAGCACCTGTTCACCGGCTACTGGAACAACCAGGGCGCCACGGAGGAGGCCCTGGCCGACGGCTGGTTCCACACGGGTGACATCGGCACGCTCGACGAGGACGGCTACCTCCGGATCACCGGCCGCAAGAAGGAGATCATCGTGACGGCGGGCGGCAAGAACGTCGCCCCGGCCGTCATCGAGGACCGGATCCGGGCGCACGCGCTCGTCGCCGAGTGCATGGTGGTCGGCGACGGCCGCCCGTTCGTCGGCGCCCTGGTCACCATCGACGAGGAGTTCCTCGGCAAGTGGGCCACGGACCACGGCAAGCCGGCCGACGCGACGGTCGCGTCGCTGGCGGGCGACGCGGATCTGCTGGCCGCGATCCAGTCGGCCGTGGACGACGGCAACGCGGCGGTCTCCAAGGCGGAGTCGGTCCGCAAGTTCCGGATCCTCGGCACCCAGTTCACCGAGGAGTCGGGTCACCTGACGCCGTCGCTGAAGCTGAAGCGGAACGTGGTGGCGAAGGACTACGCGGACGAGATCGAGGCGATCTACCGCGGGTGACCGGGTGACATCCGCCGCGGCACTTACGCCCCGGCGGGCCCCCGCGGCTCTCGTCGTGGCTGGTCGCGCAGTTCCCCGCGCCCCTTCAGGGGCGCGGGGAACTGCGCGAGAAGCCCCACCGGCCCGCACCCGCCCACGACGCGACACCCGGCAGAAGCGGAAGCGCTAGAGCAGCTCCCGCAACCGCTCCGCCAACAGATCCCACCGCCACCGTTCCTCCACCCACGCGCGGCCGCGCTCCCCCATCCGCCGCCGCAACTCCGGATCCAGCAGCAACGCGACGACCCGGTCCGCCGCATCCTCCGCGGACCCGCCCCGGACGACCCACCCGGTCTCCCCGTCCAGCACCGCGTCCGGCGCCCCACCGGAGTCACCGGCCACGACCGGCAGCCCGGTCGCGGAGGCCTCCAGGTAGACGATGCCGAGCCCCTCCACGTCGAGCCCGCCGCGCCGCGTCCGGCACGGCATCGCGAACACGTCCCCGGCCCCGTAGTGCGCGGGCAGCTCCGCCCACGGCACGGCCCCGGTGAAGCGCACGGAGTCCGCGACCCCGGTCTCCACGGCCAGCTTGCGCAGCTCCTTCTCGTACGGCCCGCCGCCGACGACGAGCAGCACCGCGTCCGGCACCGCCGCCAGGATCCGCGGCATCGCCAGGATCAGCGTGTCCTGGCCCTTGCGCGGCACGAGCCGCGAGACGCAGACGACCACCGGCCGCTCCGAGAGCCCGAGCCGCGCCCGGACCAGGTCGCCGCCCGACCCGGGGTGGAACGTCTTCTCGTCGACCCCCGGCGGAAGTTGGGCCATGCGCTCCGCCGCGGCGGGCGTCAGCGCCGCCGCGATCCGGGACCGCGTGTACTCGCCCAGGTACGTGACGGTGTCGGTCGACTCGCCGATCCTGCGCAGCAGTTGACGCGAGGCGGGCAGCTGCGCCCACCCCGCCTCGTGCCCGTGCGTCGTCGCGACGATCCGCTGCGCGCCCGCCTTGCGCAGCGCGCCCCCCATCAGCCCCAGCGGAGCGGCCGCCCCGAACCACACCGACGTACAGCCGTGCTCCTTCAGGAGGCCCACCGCGCGCCGGGTCACGCGCGGCGTCGGCAGCAGCATCGTCGTACGGTCGCGTACGACCGTGAACGGCTGCTCGGCGTCGAAGGCGGCGGTCGCCTCGATGCCCTCCTTGCTCCGCTTCCACGTGGACGCGTAGACGACGAGCCGCTCGGGGTCCAGGCGCAGCGCCATGTTGTGCAGGAACGCCTGGATGCCACCGGGGCGGGGCGGAAAGTCGTTCGTGACGAGCAGGGTCTTCGGTGTCTTGTGCATCGCCGCAGACAGTACCGAACCGACTCCCCGGAACGCGCCACGCCGCCTGGCTCCATGGCCACCGCACAGTCCTCCCAGGCATGATGGCTCGAATGAAGACGCGAAATCCCGCAGCGCTCCTGATCACCTGGGCCCTGACCAGGACCCTGCTCCTGCTGTGCGTCTTCAAGGTCGTCGTGGTCCCGGGCCCCGACGTGACCAGCGACGTGTCCGTGATCTACCACGGCTGGTTCGACGTGCTGCGCACCGGAACGTTCCCGCTGGACGACGTGACGTGGCAGTACCCGCCGGCCGCGGCGGTCGCGATCCTCTCTCCCGTGCTGCTGCCGTTCCTGTCGTACGCGCACGCGTTCTTCCTGCTGGCCTTCCTCGCCGACGCCGCCGTCTTCCTGATGCTGCTGTACGTCGCCGACCGGCAGGACAAGTCGCGGCGCGGCGTGTGGGTCTGGGTGGTCGGACTGCCGCTGCTGGGGCAGACGGTGTACGCCCGCTACGACGTGATGGTCACCGCCGTCGCGGCCGCCGCGCTGCTCGCCGCCGCCCGGCATCCGAAGGCGGCGGGCGTGCTGGCCGCGATCGGCGCGATGCTCAAGGTGTGGCCGGCGCTGCTGCTCGTCGGAATGCGGCGGGGCCGGGCCACCCGGGAGTCGTGGGGCGCGGCGGCGCTGACGGCCGGCGGGCTCCTGGTCGCTTTCACGATCGCGATGCCGGGCGCCATGGCCTTCCTGACGTTCCAGAAGGACCGGGGCACGGAGGTCGAGTCGCTGGGGTCGCTGGTCTTCCACGTGGCGCGGCAGTTCGGCTGGTCGGGCACGGTGCAGCTGAACTACGGCTCGGTCGAGTTCCTCGGTCCGTACGTCGATCTGGTCAGCGCCCTCGCGCAGGGGCTCACGGCGCTGGCGTTCGGCTGGCTGGTGCTGTGGCGGCTCAGGGCGCGCGCCTGGGGGTCCGGCACGCTCGCCGACGCGGCGCTGACGGCGGTGCTGCTGTTCACGACGACGAGCCGGGTGATCAGTCCGCAGTACATGCTGTGGCTGGTCGGGCTCGCCGCCGTGTGCCTGCTGTTCCGGGAGAGCCGGATGACGCTGCCGGTGTGGCTGGTGCTCGCGGCGACGTTCGTGACGTTCCTGGAGTTCCCCGTCTGGTTCTCGCACGTCGTCGCCAGCGACTGGCTCGGCGTGACGCTGCTCCTGGTGCGCAACGGCCTGCTGGTCGTGGCGACGCTGAGCGCCTGCCGCCGGCTGTGGCGGGCGACGGTGACCGAGCCGAGGCGGGCGGAGCGCACCCCGGTGCCCCCTCAGGCGGCCCGTGACCAGTCGGTGGGCGCCGCTTCCTGAGCGGCCGCCCGCCGGGCCATGACCAGTAGGCAGCCGCACTGCACGGCCATCGCCGCCCCCATCACCGCGCACACCCCGGCGAGACCCCAGAGCCCGGACAGCCAAGCGGCGCACGGCAGTTGGAGGAGCGTCCCGAGCAGCGTCACCCGCAGCACCTTCGGCGCTCCCCCGCTGCCCTCGAAGACGCCGCCCAGCGCGATGAACCCGGCCAGGAGCACCAGGTACGGGCCGACGCAGCGCAGGAACAGCGCGCCCTCCACGGTCACGTCGTGGGGTGCCCCGAACGCCCGCATCAGCCACGGCGCGAGCGCCAGGAACAGCAGGGCGGCCACCAGGCCCACGGCCCCCGACACCACGACCGCCTGCCGGCCGACGGCGCCGCGCTCGTCGTGGCCCGCGCCCCGCCGGTGGGCGGTGTGGATGGAGGCGGCCTGGCGCACCGCATAGAACGCCATCGTCGCGACGTAGAGGATCTTGTACGCGACGGCGTACGCGGCGACGGCCGTCACCCCGAGCCTGGCCACCACCGCGACGAGCGCGAGCGCACCCGTCTGCCGCACGGTGAAGTCGGCGGCCATGGGCAGCCCGGTGCGCGCCACGGCCCAGGGGCTGCCCACCCCGACCGCGCCGGCCAGCAGCGGGTCGCGCCGCAGCACCCGGAGCCCCGCCGCGAGCGCGACGAGCCGGGCCGCCACGGTCGAGACGGCCGCGCCCACCACCCCGTACCCACGGATGAGCAGCGGGTCCAGGACGAGGATCAGGCCGTTCGTGAGGAGGGCGAGCCGCATCGGGGTGCGGGTGTCGCCCGCGCCCTTGAGGATGCCGTCGACGAGCTGCTGCGCGTAGAAGACGGCCATGCCCGGCAGGGAGACGCCGAAGTACGCGACGGCGAGCCGCACCGCGCCGCCGCCGTCCCCGAGCGCGAGCCGTGCGACGTCCTCGCGCAGCAGCCAGCCACCGCCCGCGACGACGGGCACGAGCAGCGCGCACAGCCCCACGCCGCCGCGCACCGCGGCCCGCAGCGCGCCGGGGTCCTGCGCGCCCCTGGCGTGCGCGACCAGGACCGTCGTGCCGGAGCCGAAGACCAGGGCGACGCCGAGCAGCACGTTCTCGACGTTCGTCGCGACGGCGACCGCGGCGACGGCCTCCCCGCCGAGCCGGGCCACCCAGAGGGTGTTGATGATCCCTGCCGCCACGTTGGCGAGCAGCGAGAAGTACACGGGCCGCGCGAGCTCGACGAGTGTCCTGCGGTGTTCGACGGCCTCCACGGCCACCATCCCTTCCCCAGCCGGTACCTCTTTTCGAGGTATCGGATACCTCGAAAAGAGGTAGCATGCCGTGACCGGCCACCGCAACCACTCCGGAGCGCCCATGCTGGAGCTGCCGATCCTCGGCTTCCTCTACGAACAGCCGCTGCACGGCTACGAGTTGAAGGAGCGCATCAAGTCCCTGAGCGGCCACGTCCGCCCGGTCAGCGACGGCGCGCTCTATCCGGCGATCACCCGGCTCGTGAAGGCGGGCAAACTCGACGAGCACACGGCCCCCGGCTCGGGCGCCGCCCCGCGCCGCGTCCTGACCCTCACGGACGCGGGACGCACCGCCCTGCTCGACCGCCTCCGCACGCCGAAGGACATCGAGATCACGGACCAGACGCGCTTCAACACGCTGCTCGCGTTCCTGCGCCACCTCGCCGACCCGGCCGAGCAGGCCGCGGTGCTCCGCCGCCGCCTCGACTTCCTGGAGACCCCGGCGAGCTTCTTCTACGACGAGGAGGGCAGGCCGGTGCGTGCGGAGGAGCCCGACGACCTGTTCCGGCAGGGGATGCTGCGGGTGGCGCGGGCGACGGGGAAGGCGGAGCGGGCGTGGCTGCGGGAGGCGATCACGCAGCTGGGGGCGTGAGCCTCAGCCCAGCTCGGAGCGCACGTACTCCCGCCAGCGCGCCACGAAGTCCTTCTCCTCGACCCCGAGCACGCTCGCCAGTGCCCCCTCGACCGCGCCGGTCCGCTGCCGGTGCCCGCCGACGGCCCGGTAGAAGGCCTTGAGCTTCTCCTCGCCCCAGCGGTCCGCGATCATCCGGCAGGCCATCCAGCCGGACTCGTAGGCGCGGGCGAGCTCGGCCGCGTCACCGCTGAACCCGAAGGCGGCGTCGTCCGGGAGCTCGGCGGGCGCGCTGCCGTCCCGCACGGACCGCTGCAGTTCGGGCGCCGCCTGCCCCGCCGTGCGCCCGGTGCCGCGGTAGCCCACCCAGTCCGCGTACCCCTCCGACAGCCACAGCGGCGTCGCCGCCGAGGTCACGGCGCGGGTGGCCACGTGCGTGGTCTCGTGGGTGAGGACGACCTGCTTGCCGAAGGAGCCGAGCACGCCGTACGCCTCGGGGTTGAGGATCACCCGGTCCGCCGGGGCCGTGCGCGAGCCGCCCGCCTCACCCGTCGTGACGGCCGCGATCCCCTGGTAGCCGGAGGCGGGCGCCCCCAGCAACTCCCCCATGCCGTCGAGCGACTCGGGCACGAGCACGACGACCCCGCGGGCCCAGTCCGAGCCCCAGGCGTCCACGACGGCGGGCACCGCGTCGTCGGCGATCCGCGCGTACGACCGCAGCACGGACCGCTGCTGCCCGACCCCGAGCACCAGGCTGTGGTCCCCCTGCACGGCGGTCACCCTGCCCTGCTCCCACAGCTGCCGCCCCGACTTGTTCACCGGCTCGTCCTCGACGACGCGCCAGCCGCCGTCCTTGCGTTCCAGCGTCAGTCTGCGGGCGGCGACGACGGGCGCCCCGTCGTACCCGTCGACGCGATAGCGCAGTTCGGCCTCCGCCCCGATCCGGGAGCCGCGGCCGTCGAGCCGCGTGAGCTCGTACTCCCATGACTTCAGCGGGACCTCGGCCAGGTCGGAGAGCAGGTACGGATCGGCGCCGCCGGTCGCCCGGTACGCGCCGGCGTCCCCGTCCAGGACCGCGTCCGCCCGCCGGTCGAGCACCCGCTGCACGGCGGCCGTGCGGGGGTCGGCGGGCGACTCGGCGCCGCGCTCGCACCCGGAAAGCCCGACGAGCAGGGCGCCCAGCACCACGAAGGAGCCCGCCCTGCTCATCGCACGCCGTCGACCAGCCATCTTTCTGATCGTACGGCGAATCCCCGCAGGGAGCCTCAGACCCGGGTCACGGATGAGACGGGCATCATGCCGACCGGGTCGTACCGCACCGGCGCGCCCGGGTACGGCGCGTGGATCACCTGGCCGTTGCCCGCGTAGATGCCGATGTGGTGGGCGTCCGAGCCGTACGCGACGAGGTCGCCCGGCTGCGCCTGCGACAGGGAGACCTGGCGGCCCGCGTACCGCTGGGCCTGCGAGGTGCGCGGCAGACCGACCCCGGCCTGCGCGTACGACCACTGCATCAGGCCCGAACAGTCGAACCCGGACGGCCCGTTGGCGCCCCAGATGTACGGCTTGCCGAGCGCGGACTGGGCGGCGGCGAGGGCCGTGGCGGCGCGGGCCGACGAGGCGGCGCCCGCCCCGGACAGATCGGGGCGGCCGTCACCGCGCGAGGCCCGGTCGTAGGCCGCCCGCTCGGCGCCGGGCAGCGAGTTGAGCAGCCTGCGCGCCTTGGCGAGCTTCGCCTCGACGCTGCGCTTGTGCCGGGCGACGGCCTTGCGGCTCGCGTCCAGTTCGGTGAGCTTGCGCTGTGCCTCGGCCCGCTCCTGGGCCAGTTCCCGCTGCGCGTCCTGCAGTTCGCCGAGCTCGCCGGCCTGCCGGGCGCTGAGCCGGTTGAGGGTGCTGGCCCGGTCCAGGTAGGCGTCCGGGTCGGAGGAGAGCATCAGGGCGAGCGAGGGATCGATGCCGCCCGAGCGGTACTGGGCGCCGGCCACCATGCCGAGCGCCCGCCGCATCTTGTTGATGCGCTCCTGCCCCCGGGCCACTTCGTCCTGCGACTTCGCCAGCTCCTCGCGGAGCCGGTCGGCGCGCTCGTCGGCCTTGTTGAACGCCTCGGTGGCCTTCTCCGCCTGCTCGTACAGGCGGTCCACCTCGGCCTTGGTGTCGGCCGGCCTGTCCTGCGGGGCTGCGCCCGCGGGCACGGCGCCGAGTGCGGCCGCCGTTCCCGCTACGGCCACGGTCAGGACGATTGCGCGCGTGCTCCGGTCGGATCCTGCTGACCCGGAGTGCGCGGTACGGCGATGGGACCCCACGGGTGGCCGCTCTCCCTTCCGCTGACGTGCCCCGGTGATCCGGGGAATGCGCGCCGACAGTAGCCGCGCGACTACCGCCCGGCCAACGACCGTTCGGGGCACACAAAACCGCGCGCCCCGCCTATGACGCAGGTCACGGGCGGGGCGCGGGGTCAGCGACAGGGTCCGGAATTCGCCCGAACGGGCGCGTTTCCGGATGCCGTTGGTAAGAGGATCAGATGCGGACGCCGAACTGGAACGATCCGATGGTGCTCATCGACTCGTAGCGGACGACGGCGCCGGGGTGCGGGGCGTGCAGCACCTGGCCGTTTCCGGCGTACAGGCCCACGTGCGCGAGGCTGTTGAAGAAGACGAGGTCGCCCGGCTTGAGCTGGCTCATGCCTATCTTCGGGCCGTCGTTCTGCTGCGTGTAGGTGGTGCGGGTGATCCCGACACCGGCCTGGTTGTAGGCCCACTGCGTCAGACCGGAGCAGTCGTAGGAGTTGGGACCCGTGCCGCCGGAGACGTAGGGCTTGCCGAGCTGGGTGGCGGCGGCGCTCAGGGCGGCGGCGCCGCGCTTGGAGGCGGGCACCTCGTTGCCGAGGTCGACGCGGCCGGCGGAGTCGCGGCTGGCACGCTCCTCGGCGGCGGCCATCTTGGCGCGCTCCTGGGCGGTCAGCGTGTTGAGCAGCTTCTGCGCCTCGCCCAGCTTCTTCTGGACTTCCTTCTTCTTCTTGCCCAGCTGGGTGCGGGTGTCCGCGAGGTCCTGGAGCTTCTCGGACGCCTCGGCGCGCTCCTGGGCCAGCGTGCGCTGCTTCGCCTGGACCTTCTTCAGCGACTCCAGCTGCTGGGCGCTCAGCGAGTCGAGGGTGGACGCCTTGTCGAGATAGCTGTCCGGGTCGGCGGAGAGGAAGAGCTGGACGGAGGGGTCGATGCCACCGGAGCGGTACTGCTGGCTGGCGAGCGAACCGAGGCCGGTGCGGAGCGTGTTGAGCTCCTCCTGCTCCCGGGCGACCTTGTCCTGAAGCTCGCCGATCTCCTTCTCGAGCTTCTTCTGCTTCTCCTTGGCCCCGTTGTAGAGGTCGGTGGCCTTGC
>NZ_JAMOLN010000443.1 GCF_024448165.1 Streptomyces longispororuber | reverse complement strand
ACCCGGACACCATCGGCCGTCAGAGCGGCCAGCGCCTCGTCCAGCGCTTCGGCGTCACCCGCGATCACCACGGAGCTCGGGCCGTTGACGGCCGCGACCTCCACCCGGTCCGCCCAGCGCTCCAGCCGATCCAGGGCCTCGCCCTCGGCCAGCGCGACCGACGCCATGCCGCCGCGCCCGGCCAGCTCCGCGGCGATGGCCTGACT
>NZ_JAMOLN010000442.1 GCF_024448165.1 Streptomyces longispororuber | reverse complement strand
GCACGAACGGCAGCTGCATCTGACCCGAGCCGAACAGCTCACCGACGACCTTCATGCCCTCCAGCAACGTGTCATTGACGATCTCCAACGCGGGCCGGTCCTGCAGCGCCTCGTCGAGGTCCGCCTCCAGGCCGTTCTTCTCCCCGTCGATGATCCGCCGCTGCAACCGCTCCTCCAGCGGCAGCGCCGCCAGCTCCTCCGCCTTGCCCGCCTTCAACGACTTCGCCGTAGCACCCTCGAACAA
>NZ_JAMOLN010000441.1 GCF_024448165.1 Streptomyces longispororuber | reverse complement strand
CTGTTCGAGGGTGCTACGGCGAAGTCGTTGAAGGCGGGCAAGGCGGAGGAGCTGGCGGCGCTGCCGCTGGAGGAGCGGCTGCAGCGGCGGATCATCGACGGGGAGAAGAACGGCCTGGAGCCGGACCTCGACGAAGCCCTCGCTTCCCGGCCCGCGCTGGAGATCGTCAATGACACGTTGCTGGAGGGCATGAAGGTCGTCGGTGAGCTGTTCGGCTCGGGTCAGATGCAGCTGCCGTTCGTGT
>NZ_JAMOLN010000440.1 GCF_024448165.1 Streptomyces longispororuber | reverse complement strand
ACCCGTGTGCTGACCCATGAGGCCGCGGAGTACGCGGACTATCTGGTGGTGCCGAAGGTGGACGCGCTGCAGGCCGCGGTCGCCGCCATCGCGCCGGCCGCGGTGCTGGTGCCGTCCTCCGCGGAGGGCAAGGAGATCGCCGCCCGTCTGGCGCTGCGCATCAAGTCCGGCATCATCACCGACGCCGTCGACCTGGCGGCCGGCGCGGAGGGTCCGGTGGCCACCCAGTCGGTGTTCGCCGCGTCCTTCACCACCACCACCCGC
>NZ_JAMOLN010000044.1 GCF_024448165.1 Streptomyces longispororuber | reverse complement strand
CGCGCGGGTGCGCGGCTTCCCGTGCGACCAGTGTGGGCCGTGCCGCGCAGGCGCGCAGCCGAATTTCCCGTGCACCACCATGGCCGGAATGCGCGCTGGGCAAGCCGTCACGGCGGTGACACTTTGAGGCCCCCAACTCAGGGGGATCCGCAGGGGGTTCGGCAGGGGGTTTGGACCATGCGCATGATCTATTCGGACCGGGGCCCGTCACCGCTGGAGACCGGCAAGCCCGGCGCGGCGGCCGACCGGGACTCGACGTTCGGCTGGTGGGGCGCGTTCAGCATCCAGAAGTTCGTGAACCAGAACCCGCTCTCGCACACGCACGAGGACGCGACCGGCTGGCTCGCGTACCTCCAGCAGTTCTACGACCGCAACTTCTGGTTCGCCGACGGCGGCGTACAGGTGTGGGCGTACGAGGAGACCTACGACAACTGGCAGGACAGGTACGGCGTGGACGCCGTGGTGGCCGTGTACCACTCGGGGCACGGCGGCATGGACGGCAACGGGGTGTTCTTCGCGCCGCTCGGCGCCAAGTGGGACAACCGCTCGGACGCGATCTCGAACCGGATGGCGTTCGGCAACGAGAAGGCCAACTACGTGTTCTGGTCGACGTGCAACTCGCTGCGCGTCCTCGACGGGCACTCCCCCGTGCGCACCTGGGCGGGCCCGAACCTGGGCTCCCGGATGATCTTCGGGTTCGAGACGACGAGCATCGACAGCCCGGACTACGGCAAGAAGTTCTGGGAGAAGTGGCGGGCCGGGCAGACGTTCTGCGACGCGTGGCTCAACGCGAGCTGGGACATCTACCACGGTCAGGCGCCGTCGGTGGCCGCCACGGGCGCGACCCAGGCCGAGGCGACCAACCGCCTCAACTCCGAGCGGAACTTCTACCGCGAGCACGTCTCCGACGCCTGGTACGCGTGGCGCTGGTACTACGCGCGCGAGGGCCTGCGCGACCCGATGACGCAGGCGCCGGCCGAGCCGGCGATCGTGCAGCTCGCGCCGCGCGACCCGAGCCAGGAGCTCAGCCGGCTCGGGCAGCTCGCCCACTTCCCGCAGGCCGCGCTGCAGGAGGTGCACGTCGAGCGGCAGGGTGTGCTCAGTGCGAGCTCCGGCGACCGGTACGTGTCGACGGCGCCGCAGGCGGTGCGCTGGGTGCGGCTGGCCGAGGCCAACCACCGCAACACGCAGCAGCTGCCGACGCAGCGGGCGGTCGAGGCGGCCCGGCAGTTCGCCGAGCAGCACGCCGACGGCGCCGAGCTGGTCGTCGACGGGGTGCACGACCTGATGCAGAACACCGGCAAGAAGGACGGTTCACAGATCGGTGAGCCGGTGTCGCTGGAGACCCACGTCACGTTCCGCCAGGTCCTCAACGGCGTCCCGGTCATCACGCCGGGCCGCGGCGAGTTCCGGGTGGCGCTCGACAACGACGGCACGGTCGTCCAGGCGACCCTGTCGACGCGGCGGGCCACCGGTGAACTCCGCACCCCCGCGTCCGCGGTCGCGCCGCCGTCCGGCAAGGGCACGTCGGCCCTCGCCTCGCCCGGCTCGCGCGATCCGCGCCAGGCGCTCGACGAGGCGCAGCAGCGGCGCATCGCGCATCTGACGGCGATGGCGGCCGACAGTGACCGTTCGGCGTCCGACATCGAGGCGCGGCTGGAGGTCAGGGACGTGCCGGGGACGCTCGAGGTCGGCTACGAGATCGAGGGCAACGAGGCGTATCCCGCTGCGCGGAAGCTGATCGAACTCGGTTCGCGGGACTCGATGTTCAAGAAGCTGAGGTGGGTGGTGGCTCCGCTGGCGCGGTGACGTCTGCCTGGTTCTGTTTCGTGGGCGGGCGCGAGAAGCCCCACCGGCCCGCACCCGCCCACGAGAGGGCAGGGCCCACGGCGACTAGGCGGTACCCCGCCGCGACTTCGCCGCGGCCATCCACGCGTAGACCAGCACCCCCACGAACAGGAACAGCACGCCCTGGTACACGGCCGCGTACCCCGCCCCGCCGACCAGCCACATCGAGAACCCGAACGCGGCGACGGCCAGCGCCATGTCGCGGGCCAGCCGGGAGCGCCGCACGCGGTGCCCCTGCCCCGACAGCAGGAAGTAGATCTGCGCGGCCGTGGCCAGCAGATACGGCACCGTGGCCGTGAACGTCGTGACGAGCACCAGCGTCTCGAAGACCCCGGCGGATCCGACGGTGTAGTTGTAGACGGTGAGGAGCGAGGCGAGGGTCACCGCGACGACGACGCCGAACGTCGGGATCCCGCGGCGCCGCTTGGTGAACGCGACCGGGAAGAGTCCGTCCTTCGCGGCGGCGTACGGCGTCTGGGCGCTGAGCAGCGTCCACCCGTTGAGCGCCCCGACCATGGAGACGAGCGCGGCGATCGCCACCGCGGTGCCGCCCCAGGTGCCGCCGAACATGGCGTTGACGGAGTCGGAGAACGGGGCGGTGGAGTTCACCAGGTCGTCGTGGGCGACGGTGCCGAAGACCGCGACCGTGCACAGCAGGTAGAGCAGCGCGGCGAGCCCCGTGCCGAGGACGGTGGCCCGGCCGACGTTGCGCTGCGGGTCCCGGACCTCCCCGGCGCTGACGGACGCCGACTCGACGCCCAGATAGCTGAAGAGCAGGATCGCGGCGGACGCGGAGACGGCGCCGACGGCGGAGTCGCCGCTCGCCCGGAACGGGCCCAGGTTGTCGGCCTGGAAGAAGAACAGTCCGCCGACCGCGACGAGCAGCAGCGGTGCGAACTTCAGCACGGTGGAGACGAGCTGGACCGCGCCGACGTAGCGCGTGCCGGCGAGATTGGCGAGCGCGGGCAGCCACTGGCAGGCCAGCGCGGCGACGATCGTCCAGAACGTCGAGCCGTGGATGGGCAGCAGGACGTCGAGGTAGCCGACGGCGGCGACGGCGAGGGCCGCGTTCGAGACCCAGGTGGTGATCCAGTAGGACCAGGCGGCCAGGAATCCCGCGAAGTCGCCGAACGCCTCGCGGGCGTAGACGTAGGGGCCGCCGGTCTGCGGATGCCGGTGCGCGAGCCGGCCGAAGACCAGCGCGAGCGCGATCGCGCCGACCGTGAGGACGCCGAAGGCGACGAGCGAGATCGTGCCGTACGGGGCGACGGAGGCGGGGAGCAGGAAGATGCCGCCGCCGATGATGTTGCCCATGACGAGGGCCGTGGCGATGGGGAGACCGAACCTGCGGGCGTGCCTGCCGTCCTGGTCGTCGCCCGGTGCCGGAGCCGTGACGGGTGCGGTTCCGGTGTCGTGCATGCGGGGGTGCGCCTCTCGGTCGTGCTGAGGCCGCCGCGGGATCGCCGGGCGACGTCCCATGGTCCGGTGGCGGTGCGTTCCGCTCCAAATCAGGCGGGTTTGTCCTGCGATTCCGGGGGCGCCGCCGCAAATGATGCGATCTCGGCGTCGCGGCTCAGCGAATTCTCCAGCGGCACCTGCGGCCCGTTCCCCTCGCCGAGCCAGCGTCGCAGGACCTGGTGGACCTGTTCGGCGCCGACCAGGTCGCCGCCGTCCTCGACCGGTTCGGACAGGGTGGGCGGCGACAGCAGGAACGGGCGGCCCTGGGCGCCGCCGAGCCCGCCGTGCGAGCCGATCTGCTCCTCGAAGGCGAGGACTTCGCCGTCGATCGGGTCGTACCAGGAGTTGACCATGATGTCGGCGGTGTGCGGGAAGGAGTCGGTGCGGCGCACGGCGTCGGCGGCGCCGGGACCGAAGTCGGCGAGCGGCCCCTGCCCGTCGGCGAGCTCCGCGAGCGGCACCTCGGCGCCGCGTGCGCCGAGGACGACGGCGCCGTGCTCCTCGCTGCGGACGAGGAGGAAGCCGATGCCGGGATGGTTGGCGAGGGTCGGCAGCAGCGCCGGGTGGCGGGCGTCGAGCTCCTCGCGGCTCATCCGGTGCGGCACGTCGGGGAAGGAGACGAGGCCGAGGTTCCCGGAGGCCAGCACGACCGGCTCGCTGTGCCTGCCCTTGCCCGCGGACTCCTCGACCGGGCGGTGCAGGGCGGCGCGCACGGCGGCGCGGGCCTCGGCGCCGCTGTGGGTGCGGCGGGCCCGGCGCGGCACGGGCAGTCCGCAGCCCGCGCGCACCAGGTCCTGAAGGGTGAGGCCGTAGCGGGCGCGGAACGTCTCGCCGGGGCTCTGGCCGTGGTCGGACAGGACGACGATGCGGTACGGGCGCGGGGCGTGCTCGGCGACCTTCTCGATCAGGGCGAGCGACCGGTCGAGCCGTTCGAGGACCTTCTCCGCGTCGCGGCTGAACGGGCCCGAGTGGTGCGCGACCTCGTCGTAGGCGACGAGGTCGGCGTAGACGGCGCTGCGGTCGGCGAGCATGTCGCCGATGACCGCCGCGACGACGACGTCCCGCTCGACGACCGTGGCGAACGCGCGGATGAAGGGGTAGAGGCCGCCGCGGCTCACACGCGGGCGCTGCTTGCAGACCCGGGCCCGGACGGACTGGCCGATCTCGCGGCCGACCTCGGCGAAGAAGGACAGGGCGGTGCGGACGGCGTTGGCGGGGTCGGAGAAGTAGGCGAAGTACCCGGCCCGCGACCGGTTCTCCTTGCCGCGGCGGGCGGCGACGGACAGGACGAGCGCGACCTGTTCGGCGCCGCCGCTGAACAGGTTGCCGCGGCTCGCCCCGTCGACGGTGAGCAGGCCGCCGTCGCCGGTCCGCCGGATGGCGCGGCGCTGCAGTTCGGCGGCGCTGGTGGGGCGGTTGGAGACCTGGATCTCGCCGGTGTCCTTCTCGTACCAGCGGAAGGCGGGCACGTCGTGGTTCGAGCCGTGCAGAATGCCGAGCTGGCTGGCGCCGGTCTGGCTCGACCAGTCGGTGCGCCAGGGGGTGAGGCGGTGCCGGCCGTCGCGCAGCCAGCGCCCGACCGTGGGCATCACGTCGTCGCGGGCGACGCGGCGCAGCACCTCGTGGCCGACGCCGTCGAGCTGGATGAAGACGGTGCCGGGGGTGGGCGGGCAGACGGCGGTGCCGTCCTCGGCGCGGCGCCGCCGGCGGTCGGCGAGGCGGTACAGGCGGCGGCGGTAGGCGTCGTCGTCGCGCACGGCGAGAGCACCGCCGGTGGCCGACGCGACGGCCGACATGACGGCGGCCACGACGACCGCGGTCTCCGGGCCGACCTCGCCGCGGCCCTCGGGGACGAGTTTCAGGGCGAACAGCAGCAGGGCGCCGTTCAGGAAGAAGACGACGAGCCCGAGGACGAGGGCCGGTACGAGGAGGAGGGCGCGCACCAGCAGCGGCCACACCAGGGCCGACAGGATCGCGAAGGCGCCGGCGCCGAGGGCCGCGGTGATGGCGACGCGGGTGAGGCTGTCGCCGCTGTCCGACTGGAGCTGGAAGTCCGGCAGGATCCCGGCGAGGATCATCATCGTCGCGGTGCCCGCCGCCCAGACGGTGAGCGAGCGCCATGCCGCGCTCGCCGTCCGCCGCCACCACCGGCCTGTGGCCACTGTCCGGCTCCCCTCGCCCCGTCGTTGCTCTCGGTTGCTTGTCCGGGGCCAGACTTTCATACCTTTTGTACGGAGCCGGGGGGCCTTCGCGCCGTTGCGGTGTTCGACCGTCTAGCAGCCGTCGTAGCCCGCCGTGGGCATCGAGAGGCGGCGGTGCACACGGGCCTTCATCTCCGTGTCGTACGACGGCTCGGCGAGGCCCGCCGTCTCCAGCCGCACCCCGCGCCGCTCGCACTCGGCGGAGAACGCGTCGACCGAGCGCAGTGCCGCCCGCAGGACGCGGTCGCACGGGGCGACGAAGACGTCGACGAGACCCGCGTCGACGTCGGCCCACAGGACCTCGTGGTCGGGGCGCAGGGCGTGCACGAGGAGTTCGCGGGTGATGACGTAGCCGCGCTCGGCGGCCCAGCGGGCGCACATCGCGTGCTGGCTGCGGGAGTCCACCAGGAAGGGGTCCGCGTCGAGTTCCTCCAGCGGCGTCAGGCTGGCGATCGCCGCCACCCGGACCGATCCGTCGGATGCGCCCATGGTGTCCCCCCTCACCTCAGCTTTCGCCGTCGACCCTACTCCTGCGCGTAGGCTCGGGGGAGTCGCACGAAGGAGCGTAAGGAGACAGCGTGCCGGTGGAGATCACCTGGTGGGGTCACGCCACCTGCACGGTCGAGGACTCGGGCATCCGGGTGCTGACCGATCCGCTCTTCGCCCGGCGGCTCGCGCACCTGCGCCGCCGGCGCGGCGCTCCCCCGCCGGCCGGCGCCGCGCACGCCGACCTGGTCCTGGTGTCGCACCTGCACGCCGACCACCTGCACGTCCCCTCGCTCGCCCGGCTCGCCCCGGGCACGCGCGTACTGGTGCCGCGCGGCGCCGTCCGCTCCGTGCCCGCGCTGCGCCGGCTGCGCACGCTGAAGATCGTGGAGGTCGACGCGGGTGCCCGCGTCGAGGTCGGTGACCTGGTGGTGGAGGCGGTGCCCGCCGAGCACGACGGGCGGCGGCTGCCGGTCGGACCGCACCGTGCGCCGGCGCTCGGCTACGTGGTGAACGGCGAGGCCCGGACGTACTTCGCGGGTGACACGGGGCTCTTCGAGGGGATGGCCGAGGCGGTCGGCGAGGTGGACGTCGCGCTGCTGCCGGTGGGCGGCTGGGGCCCGTACCTGGGCCCCCACCACCTCGACCCGGCGCGGGCGGCCGAGGCGCTGACCCGGATCTCGCCGCGCAGTGCGGTGCCCGTGCACTACGGGACGTACTGGCCGATCGGCATGGACGCGGTGCGGCCGCACGAGTTCCACACGCCGGGCGACGAGTTCGTCCGGCAGGCGGCGCTGCGGGCGCCGGGGGTGGCCGTGCACCGGCTGGCGCACGGCGAGAGCGTCCGCCCGGAGGTGGCCAGGTGATGCTGTCCGCCGCCACCCAGGTGCCGCCCGAGTCGACCCAACAGGCCGTCGGCTACCCGACGTTGTTCCTGCTCGTCGCCGTCGGCGCGCTGGTGCCGGTGATTCCGACGGGTGCGCTGGTGAGTTCCGCGGCCGTCGTCGCGTTCCACCAGTCCGCGCCGTACTCGCTGCTGCTCGTGTTCGTCACCGCCTCCCTCGCCGCGTTCCTCGGCGACATCGCCCTGTACTGGCTGGGGCAGCGGGGCATGCGGTCGAAGAACGGGTCGCGGTGGCTGGCCGCCATCCGCTCGCGGGCGCCCGAGGAGCGGCTCGAGCAGGCGCAGGACAAGCTCGCCGACCACGGGGTGATGGTGCTCGTGCTGTCGCGGCTGGTGCCCGCCGGGCGGATCCCGGTGATGCTCGCCTGTCTGATGGCGAAGATGCCGCTGCGCAGGTTCGCCCGCGGCGACGTTCCGGCGTGCCTCGCCTGGGCGGTGACGTACCAGGTCATCGGGATCCTCGGCGGCTCCCTGTTCAGCGAGCCGTGGGAGGGCGTGGTCGCCGCGGTCGCGCTGACCCTGCTGATCAGCGCGGTCCCGACGGTGTGGCGCAGGGTGCGGCGGCCGTCAGGCAGTCAGCACGCGTGACGCGCCGATCGGCAGGTCCCACAGCGCGGCGCGGGCCAGTCCCGCCTTCTCCCAGGCGGCCCGCAGCCGGGTGAGCGGTTCGAGGACCGGCTCGGCCGACAGCAGGAACGTGGCCCAGTGCATGGGCGCCATCCGGCGGGCGCCCACGTCCTGCGCGGCCTGCACCGCGTCCTCCGGCGAGCAGTGCACGTCCTCCAGCCACCAGCGCGGCTCGTACGCGCCGATCGGCAGCAGGGCCAGGTCGATGCCGGGGTAGCGGCGGCCGATCTCGGCGAACCAGTGGCCGTAGCCGGTGTCCCCGGCGAAGTAGACGCGCTGCCCGTCCCGGTCCGTGAGGACCCAGCCGCCCCACAGGGTGCGGCAGGTGTCGGTGAGGCTGCGCTTGGACCAGTGGTGCGCCGGGACGAAGTCGAAGCGCACCCCCTTCAGCTCCGCCGCCTCCCACCAGTCGAGCTCGGTGACCTGGCTGAAGCGGCGCCGGGTGAACCAGCGGCCGAGGCCCGCGGGGACGAGCACGGGGGTGTCCCGCGGGAGTCGTCTGAGGGTGGGCCAGTCCAGGTGGTCGTAGTGGTTGTGGCTGATGACGACCGCGTCGACGGGCGGCAGCGCGCTCCAGGCGACGCCGACCGGGGTGACCCGGGCGGGGGTGCCGAGGATCTTGCGGGACCAGACCGGGTCGGTGAGGACGGTGAGGCCGCCGGTGCGGACGATCCAGCTGGCGTGGCCCGCCCAGGTGACGGCGGTGGTACGGGTGTCGACGTCCGGCAGCGGGCCCGGCTCGAACGGCAGGTTCGGGATGTCGGCCAGGCCGTCGGCGGTGGGCCGCAGGGCTCCCTCTCGGGCGAACCGGGCGAGACCGCGCAGCCCCGGCAGGGGTGCGGTCAGCCGGTCCGCGAACGACTTCGGCCAGCGGCGCGGCACGTCCGACGTGCCTCCCCCGCCGAGCGGCCGCGGCTCGACGAGGGGCCGGTGGGACGCGGTGGCATCAGCTCGCTGTGCCGTCTGCGCCCTGTTCGGCGCCTCGGACGCTTGGGTCATCGCTAGGACTCCCATCCCTCGCCGGTCGGCCCGTTGCCTTCCGGGCCCACGGGGCCCGCGTCGGCGCGGAGTTCACCGATCTCGCCGAGTGCCGACCCCACCATGCTCAACAGCCGTGCCACGTGCGGCAATTCCAGGGGCTCCGGTGAGGTGAGAGACGCCGAGCGCTCCCGCGGGGTTGAACCGAGCAACGGGCCGGTCGCCAGCCGGCAGCGCAGGGCCGCCGGATCGTCGCCGAACCGGTGGCCGCCGGGCGCCGGCATGCCCAGGCGCGCGGTGAGGAAGTCCTCCAGGTCCTGGGCGTCGCGCACCCCGAGCGCGTCGAGCCGCGGGCGCAGCGGGTCCAGGTCGACGTACAGGTGGCGGCCGCACCGCGGGGGCCTGGCCAGGCCGCCCGCCGCGAGCACCCGGCGGTGCAGCGCGCCCGCCACCGCGCCGTGCAGGGCGACGGCGGCCGTGCGCCGGGCGGTGACCTCCTCGCCCTCGTTCAGGACGTACGTGGCCGCTGCCGCGACCGGCGCCGGGAGGACGCCGCCGGTCGCGGTGAGGATGTCGAGGACGCGGGCGGCGAGCGCGCTGCCCTCGGCGGTCGGCGCGAACCGGGCGCAGGCCGCGGGCAGGGACGGCGGCAGGAACGCCCCGGTCAGATCCGTCAGGACGGTGACCAGGGCGGGGAACATCTCGGCCGGGCTGAACAGGACGGTGTCCGTGTCCGGGTGCACGGTGTCGCGCCAGGTCTCGTCGCTGACGACGTGCAGCCCCTCGGCGGCGGCGGCCTCGACCGCCTCGTGCAGCACCTCGGGCGGCGGCACGGTCGCCGTGGGGTCGTCGGCCACGGACAGCACCAGCAGCCGCGGGTCGCCGCCCTCCGCTCTGACCCGGCGGATCGTCTCCAGGAAGGCGTACGGGTCGGGGACGCCGCCGCACTCGGCGGGCGTCGGCACGGGGAACACGTCGCGGCCGAGCAGCCGGGCCTGCGGCACCCACCAGGCCGGGCAGGGGCGCGGCAGCAGGACGTCGCCGCCGAGCGCCGCGGTGATCGCGAGCAGCAGCGGGGCGGCGCCGGGGGCCGCGGTCACCCGGCCCCGGTCGGCGGCCAGGCCGCGGCGCTGCCAGAAGCCGCGGGCCGCCTCGACGAGGGCGGGCGGGCCGCCGGGCGGTTCGGGGTCGGGCCGGGCGGCCGCTCCGGCGACGATCGCGGTGAGCTCGGGCAGGACCGGGAGGCCCGGTTCGGGCAGCGGCGGGCCGTACCGGACGGGGCCGCGCCCTTCGACGGGGCCGGGGGCTCCGCCGGGGGCGCGGGTGTGAGGGTCTCGGGCCGTGGGGTCCGATGGCCGCATGGTGCCTCCGTGACGTGTCCGTTCGCCGGTGCGCTCCGTTGGCACCAGGGTCACATCCCGCGGGGCGTTTGCGCGCGGCGTACGCGTCTGCCGGGTTCCTCTTCGTGGGCGTCTGCGGGCCGGTGGGGGCTGGTCGCGCAGTTCCCCGCACCCCTGGAGGCCTGCGGCCTCCTGGAGGCGCACGGAGTGCGCCTTTCAGGGGCGCGGGGAACTGCGCGAGCAACCCCCACCGGACCCGCACCCGCCCACGACACACAGACCCGAAACGGCGAACGGGCTCCTCACCGCGTCAGAGCGGCCAGCTCACGTTCCAGCCCACGCCCCCGCCGCTCCACCACAGCGGCAGCGACCTCCGCCAGTTTGTGGTTCGTGGTCTGCGATATCCGCCGCAGCACCGTGAACGCCTCGTCCGCGTCGCAGCCCAGCACGTGCATGACGATGCCGCACGCCTGGTCGACGACGGGACGTGAGCGCAGGGCGGCGCCCATCTGGTCGATTTCGGTGAGGGCCGCCCGGTAGGAGCGGTCCCGCACCAGACAGGTCGCGGCGAGGTCGCCCAGCGCGCGGACCGGGCCGTGCGGGGCGGCCGCCAGGGCCCCGGGCCGGAAGCTGCAGAGGGTGAGGGTGACGGTGAGGTCGGAGCTGCGGAACGGGATGGTCACGCTCGACCGCACCCCGGAGTCGAGCGCCAGGGCACGGTAGTCGGGCCACCGCTGGTCCTGCAGCAGGTCCCGCGCGTCCACCGGCCGCCCCTGTCGTTCGGCGGCGGGGATGGGCCCCTCGCCGGAGCGCAGCTGCACCGAGACGAGGGCGGCGAGGTCGGGGTGGGTGACGGCGGACGGCCGTTCGTCGCTGCCGTCGGACGCCGTGGCCACGGCGCCGCAGCAGTCGGCCGTGCACCGCACGGCCTCCTCGGCGAGTTCGGAGAGCCGCCGGGCCGGCAGTCCCGACTCCGGTGTCTCATGGGCGAGTTGGCCGCGCTCCGCGGAGTACGGCTCGCCGGTCCTGTGCTCGTTCCCGGTTCCTGGTGTCCGGACGGACTGTCGCATCGGATGACGCCTCCTCTACGGTCCGGCTTCCCCTTGCGCGCCCCCGAAAACGACCGGACGGGATACGTTCTGCTCATGGCGCAAACGGAGGAATTCGGTGAAGAGCTTGCGGACTTCGTGCGCCGCGTGGCCGAGTTGAAGGCAGCCAGGTCGGTACCGACGGACGAGCTGCCTGCCGTGCTCGACGCGGCGCTCTTCGAACTCGACCACGCGGTCCGTGAGTTGTTGCCCGGGTACGAGCGGCTGAACGCGGGCAGCGCCGGCGGTGCCGGCCGTTCGGCCACCGCGGACCGGCAGGAACAGCAGTTGCTGCGGGCCGTCTTCCAGCGGCTGCCGCTGCCGGTGGCGCTCGTGGACCGCGAGTCGGTGGTCCGCCGCCTCAACTTCGCGGCGACGACGTTCACCGGGGTGCGCGCCGGGTACGCGGCGGGCCGCCCGCTGACGGGTCTGCTGGCCCACGCGGACCGGGTCGCGTTCCGTTCCCAGGTCGCGGCGGTGGCGCGCGGCGAGGGCGACCGCGGTCTGACGGTGCACCTGCAGCAGAGTCCGCAGACCCCCGTGCGCACCACCCTGACCGGGCTGCGGCCGGGGAACGAACCGCGCACCACGGTCCTGGTCGTCCTCCAGCCCGCCGACGACTCCCCGGCGGGCCCGCACCCGGCCCGTCCCACCGCACCGGTCCCCGACCTCGCCGAGACGACCCGGCACACGGCCCTGATGGATCTGGTGGACCTGATGGCGCGGGAGTTGCTCGCCGCGCCCGCGGGCGACGCGGCCGAGGTGCTGCGGCGCGCCGCCCGGACCCTGTACGGCCGGTTCGCGGACTGGGTGGTGGCCGACAAGGGGGCCGCGCGCATGGAGCGGACGACGGTGCTCGGCGCCGACGACGAGGCGGTGCGGGACATCGCCGCGCAGGATCCGGCCGACAGCCCGCTCGTCGTCGAGGCGGCCCGCGGCGGCGCGCCCGCGCTGCTGGTGCGGCCGGAGGATCCGCAGGCGCTGGGCGAGGACGCGTCGGGGGCACCGGTCGTGGTCCGCGCCGACGTCACCTCGCTGTTGTGCGTGCCGCTCGTCACGGCGTCCGGCGAACCGGTCCAGGGCGTGCTCACCCTGTGCCGGTCCGCCGGACGCCTCGCGTTCTCGATGGCGGAGGCGAAGGCCCTCGACGTGATGTCGCGGCACATCGCCCTCGCGATGCGGCGGCCCTGATCAGGCCGCGTCGGACAGGACCTGGTCGCGCAGCCGTTCGCAGCACCGGCTGATCAGCCGGGAGACGTGCATCTGCGAGATGCCGAGCTGGTCGGCGATCCGGCTCTGCGTCATGTCGCCGAAGAACCGCATGTACAGGATGCGCCGCTCCCGCTCCGGGAGCGCGGCGAGCCGCGGCTTGACGGCCTCGCGGTCGATGACGACGTCGAGCGCGGGGTCGGCCGAGCCCAGCGCGTCGGAGAGCGAGTATCCGTCCTCGCTGCCCGGCAGTTCGGCGTCGAGGGAGAGCGCGGTGAAGCTCTCCAGCGCCTCGATCCCGGTGCGGGCCTCGTCCTCGGTCATGCCCGCGTGCGCGGCGATCTCGCCGAGCGTCGGGGCGCGCCCCGAGATGCCCTGGGACAGTTCGTGCTGCGCGAACCTGACGCGGTTGCGCAGGTCCTGGACGCGGCGCGGTACGTGCAGCGTCCACATGTGGTCGCGGAAGTGCCGCTTGATCTCGCCGGTGACGGTGGGCACGGCATAGCTCTCGAAGGCGTTGCCACGCTCGGGGTCGTAGCGGTCGACGGCTTTGACCAGGCCGAGTGCCGCGACCTGGCGGAGGTCCTCGTAGGACTCGCCGCGGTTGCGGAAGCGGCCGGCGAGCCGCTCCGACATGGGGAGCCACGCCTCGACGACCCGCCGGCGCAGTTCGTCGCGCTCGGGTCCGTCGGGAAGGTCGGACAGTTTCGCGAAGTCCTCGGCGGTGTCGGGGGCGTCGTCGTGCGGGTGGCGTTGCCCGGGCTTCACCGGGTTCACGGGTGCGCTGGTACGCGTACGCATGGAATCGCAACTCCCTGATGGGGTGCCTTGGGTCCGGTGGTCACCGTGGGAGTCGCGCCCCGGGGCCACGTCGGGCACACCCGGGGCGAGGGCCGCCGACGCGGCTCCGTGGACACCTGATGTGTCCTTCCCACGGACGTGCCTCCTGTCCGAAGCACTGACATGCGCCTGCCCCGGGGGTGCCGTGACAAACACGGCCCCGCCCCGGGGACCTCTCAGCGGGCGGATGCGGCCGGTTCCCGTCGGTCGGATTCGCCCGGCCCGGGTCTCCCCGGCGGAGGCGGGCAAACCGGCAGGTGTCAGCGGGAAACGGTCGGGTACGCGTCGGCCATCGCCGAGTCACTGGAGGGACAGATGCAGCGACGCAGCGACCGGCTCAGCGCGCATCGCGACGACGAGATGAAGACCGAACTGCAGGGCCTGCTGCGGTCCGGGCACTCCACGCGGGTCGCGGAGTGGCACGACCCGGAGCCCGTGGCGGACGACGATCCGGAAGTGGCGGGCGGCCCGGTGCTGCCCGGCCCGGCGCCGGGCAGGTTCGAGGCCGTCCGGCTGGAACTGGGGCGGCAGTTGGGGCGCACGGCGTTCCCGGCGACCGCGGCCGGGCTCGCGGGGACGCTCCGTGAGCGCGGCGCACCCGACCGGCTGGCCGACCTGGTCGCCGGACTGCCCGAGGGGACCGTGTTCCGCACGGCGTCGGAGCTGGCCCGCGCGCTCACCCAGGACGACGCATAGGACGCGGGTCGCGGGGTACTGCGGCGGGATCCCACCGCCGCACGTCAGATGTACTCGAGGAGCAGAAAGGCCCACAGCCATGGCCGAATTGGTGAGGGACGTCATGACACCGGGTGTGGTGACCGTCCGCCCGGACGCCTCGCTCGTCGAGGCTGCCCAGTTGATGCGGGCCCAGGACATCGGGGACGTCCTGGTGGCGGACGACCGGCAGGTGGTCGGCGTCCTGACCGACCGCGACATCGCGCTGCGCGCCGTCGCCGACGGAGCTGATCCGCTCACCATCAGCGCGCAGGCCGTGTGCACCCCGAACCCGGTGGCGATCGGACCGGACGACGCGGTGTCCGTGGCGGTCACGCTGATGCGCGAGCACGCGGTGCGCCGCCTTCCGGTGGTCGAGGACGGTCACCCGGTGGGGATGGTGAGCCTGGGCGATCTGGCGCTCACCCACGACCCGACGTCCGCGCTGGCCGACATCAGCGGCGCCGAACCGGACGGCGGACCGGCCGGATTCCCGGTCTGACCCGTCTGACCCGTCTGACCCGTCTGAGCGGTCCCGAGCCGATCCGGTCGTCGATCAGTCACACGTAGACGTCAGTCACACGTACAAGTCAGTCACACGTACAAGGGAGTTGAGCAACCGATGCGTATCGCGTTCCTGGTGGCGCCCGAGGGGGTCGAACAGGTGGAGCTCACCGACCCCTGGCAGGCGGTGCGGGACGCGGGCGGCGAGCCCGTGCTCGTGTCGACGCGGCCCGGTGAGGTGCGGGCCTTCCACCATCTCGACCGGGCGGACGCCTTCCCGGTGCAGGAGACCGTCGCGGACCGCGCGGCGCCGGGCGCCGACGGCTTCGACGCGCTGGTGCTGCCGGGCGGCGTGGCCAATCCGGACCAGCTGCGCACGGACCCCGACGCCGTGGCGTTCGTGAAGGACTTCTTCACCCGGGGTCTGCCGGTCGCGGCGATCTGCCACGCCGCGTGGACACTGGTCGAGGCGGACGTGGTGCGCGGCCGGACCCTGACGTCGTGGCCGAGTCTGACCACCGACATCCGCAACGCGGGCGGCACCTGGGTCGACATGCAGGTGAAGGTCTGCACCGCCGGACCGAACGTGCTGGTCACGAGCCGTCGGCCGGACGATCTCAAGGCGTTCTCCGCGGCGCTGCTCGAACAGGTCAGCGGCGTCGTCTGACGGGACGCGGCAGACCCACGCCGACGGGCCCGGTGCAGTGTCCGGGGGGAGCCCGGGCCCGCGGGCAGGTGCCGACCCGGCGGGTAGGGCCGAGTCGGGGCGTCTCCGGGTCCGTCACGTCGGCGGCCACGGGACGGCAAGGGCCCGGGGCCGGGGACGGTCAGCCGGCGACGGTGTCACCGTAGATCAGCCGTGGCGGGCCGCTCGATCCGCTGAGCGCGGCCGCTGTCCGGATAGCGCGGTGCCGTGCGGGACCGGGTCAGCCGGGCCGGCCCTCGCGCAGGGTCTGGGACGGCACGCGGCCGTAGCGGGCCCGGTACTGCTCGGCGAACCGGCCCAGATGTCCGAAGCCCCAGCGGTACGCGACCTCGCTGACGGTCGTGGTGCGCGGGTCGGCCACGAGCAGTTCGGCGTGCACCCGCTCCAGCCGCACGCTGCGCAGGTACGCCATCGGCGGCATGCCCACGTAGCGGCCGAACGCCTCCTGCAGCCAGCGGACCCCGACCCGGGCCTCGGCGGCCAGGTCCGCCGTGGTGAAGGGGTGTTCGGGCCGCTCGCGCATGGCGTTCATGGCGCGCTTGACCGGGGCGGGCCGCAGCTCGCCCTCGACCCGGTCGATCTGTTCGCGGTAGCGGTGCTCGGCGCAGAGCAGCAGTCCGTTGAGGACGGAGTCCCGCAACGGGGCGGCGACCAGCGGGTGTTCGAAGAGGCGGGTGCCGTCGTGCAGATCGGTGGCGAGCGTCTCGACGAGGCGCGCCCAGGACCGGCCGCGGCCCGCGGTCAGGTCGAGTTCGGGGGCGAGGACGATCGGGGTGCGGGGTGCCCGGCCGGTCAGTTCCTCGACGCGGCGCTCCAGCAGGGCGCGGTCGATCTTCAGCGCGATGACCCGGCCGTCGCCCGCCCAGCGGTCCACGACGGTGGTCCCGACCGGCTGGAACAGGGCGGCCCTGCCGGGCGCGGTGATCTGCTCGGGGCGTCCTGACTGGTGCCAGGAGAGCGGGCCGCCGACCGGTATGTTCACGTGGTAGGCGCCCAACTCCCCGCAGCGCACCCGGACATCGGTCCCGCACGCCAGGTCGCCGATGGTGATGCCGCCGAGTTCGAGCACCTCGAAGGCCGCCCCGAACCGCTCGGGGCGGGCCAGCACGTCGAGCCGGTTGCTGTAGAACGCGCCCTTGATCGCCTCCATGGCCTCTTCGACGTCGCCCGTACGGAAGGACGTCCTCGCCACCGCGTCTCCTCATGCCTGGTCGAACGCATCCGACTGAGCAGCGTACGGCGATCCTCCGGCCGTGGCGACGATCCGCTGAGCCAGGCACCTGTTCCGGCCGCCGGAGCTCGGACACGGCCGCCAGGTCTGTCCACGCCCGGCGCGGGTACCTGCACCGCAGGCGGTATCCCGTCCCGGCGTACCCACGGCTCCTGGGAGGCAGTCATGGACCTCGCGTTCCTCACCCCGCTGTGCGACCGGCCCGGCCCCTGGGCGTCGGTGTACGTGGACACGTCGCGCTACTGCGGGTCCACCGCGGAGGACCAGACCCTGGAGGCGCTCGGCGTGCAGCGGGCCCTCGCGGCGGCCGGTGCCGACGAGGCCACGTGCCACGCGGCGCGGATGGCGGTCGACGAGCTGCGGCACGCGCGGGAGCCGGTGGGCCGGGCGTTCTTCGCGGCGGCGGGCGAAGTCGTCCTGGATCCGCCGCTGAGCGCGCCGCCGCCGGGCACCTCGGCCCACTGGGCGCCGGTGCCGCACACCGCTCCCCTGCTGGATCTCGCGGCCGACAACCCGGTGTGCCTCGTCGCGTACCTGGACCGGCGGGGCGCGGACTTCGAGGTGCGGTCCTCGCTCGGTGAGTCGGCGGCCGGCACCGTGTCGGTGCGGCGGGCGACGGCGGACGGTCCGCCCGCCCAGGACACGTGGGGCACGTGGGGCACGTGGGGCACGTGGGAGCGCGAGGCCGGGGAGATCGCCCGGGCGCTGGTGGTCCGCCAGGCGGAGATCCGGGCGGATCTGGTGGTGCTCGTGGGCGACGAGCAGGAGTGCGCCGTGGTGCGGGACCGGTTGCCGGGGGTGCTCGACGGGCGGGTGGTGCGGGCCCGGCACGGCGCCGGGAGCCGGCTGCTCGACGCCGAGCTGGAACGGACCAGGACCGGGCACGCGGCGCAGCGGGCGGCGCGCGGCGAGGAGCTGTTCGCGTCCGCGCGCGGGCGGGACGACGCGGCGGTGGAGGGGGTGCCCGCGCTGGTCGAGGCGGCGCGGGAGCACCGGATCGCGGAGCTCCTGGTGCGTCCCGGCGGGCCGGACGCGCACCGGGAGGTGTGGGTCGGCGACGCACCGGACCAGGTGGCGGTGCGGCGCGGCGACGCGGCCGCCCTGGGGGTGGCCGAGCCGGTGCCCGCCCGGGCGGACGACGCGCTCCTGCGGTGCGCGGCGGCCAGTGGCGCGTCGGCGCTCTCGGTGACGTCGGCGGGACCCTCCGGCGGGCTGGGGGCGCTGCTGCGCCGGCCCGCCGGCTGAGCCCGTGGCAGGCCGCGCCGCGGGCTACCTCGTGCGCTCCACGCGGCGCTCGTCCCACACCGGCTCCGGGGTCTCGCGGACCCTGCCGTCCGTGCCGAAGACCAGGAAGCGGTCGAAGGAGCGGGCGAACCAGCGGTCGTGGGTGACGGCGAGGACCGTGCCGTCGAAGGACTCGAGACCTTCCTGGAGGGCCTCGGCCGACTCCAGGTCCAGGTTGTCCGTGGGCTCGTCGAGCAGCAGGGCGGTGGCGCCCTCCAGCTCCAGGAGCAGGATCTGGAACCGGGCCTGCTGGCCGCCGGAGAGCCGCTCGAACTTCTGCTCGGCCTGCGCCGTCAGCTCGTAGCGCCGCAGCAGCGACATGGCCGCTCCCCGGTCCTTGGCGTGGTCGCGCCAGAGGATGTCGAGCAGCGGGCGGCCCTGGAGCTCGGGGTGGGCGTGGGTCTGGGCGAAGTGGCCGGGGACGACGCGGGCGCCGAGCTTCCACTGACCGGTGTGCGCCACCGACTCGTCGCCGGCGAGCAGCCGCAGGAAGTGGGACTTGCCCGAGCCGTTCGAGCCGAGGACCGCGACCCGCTCGCCGTAGAAGACCTCCAGGTCGAAGGGGTTCATCAGGCCGGTCAGCTCCAGGCCCTCGACGGTGACCGCGCGGATGCCGGTGCGGCCGCCCTTCAGGCGCATGGTGATGTCCTGCTCGCGCGGCGGCTCCGGCGGCGGCCCGGCCTCCTCGAACTTGCGCAGGCGGGTCTGTGCGGCGGCGTAGCGGGACGCCATCTCGTGGCTGACGGACGCCGCCTGCCGCAGGTTCAGGACGAGCTTCTTCAGCTGGGCGTGCTTCTCGTCCCAGCGGCGGCGCAGCTCCTCGAACCGGGCGAAGCGCTCGCGGCGCGCCTCGTGGTACGTGCTGAAGCCGCTGCCGTGCACCCAGGCGTCGGCGCCGCCGGGGCCCGGCTCGACGCTGATGATCTTCTGTGCGGAGCGGGCGAGCAGCTCGCGGTCGTGGGAGACGAACAGGACCGTCTTGCGGGTCTCGCGGAGCTTCTCCTCCAGCCAGCGCTTGCCGGGGACGTCGAGGTAGTTGTCCGGCTCGTCGAGCAGCAGGACCTCGTCGGTGCCGCGCAGCAGCGCCTCCAGGACCAGCCGCTTCTGCTCACCGCCGGAGAGCGTGCGCACCTCGCGGAACTGCGCCGTGTCGTACGGGACGCCGAGCGCGGCCGTCGTGCACATGTCCCAGAGCGTCTCCGCCTCGTACCCCTGCGCCTCGGCCCAGTCGGAGAGGGCCTGCGCGTACTGCATCTGCGCGGCCTCGTCGTCGACGGTCATGATCGCGTGCTCGGCCTTGTCGACGGCCCGCGCGGCCTCGCGGATGCGCGGCGACGACACGGAGACGAGGAGGTCGCGGACGGTCGTCTCGTCCTGCACGGAGCCCACGAACTGGCGCATCACGCCGAGCCCGCCGCCCACGGTGACGGAGCCGCCGTGCGGCTGGAGCTCGCCGGACAGCAGGCGCAGGAGCGTCGTCTTGCCCGCCCCGTTCGGTCCGACGAGGGCGACGACCGCGCCCTCGCCGACGCGGAAGGACACATCACCGAGCAGTGCCCGCCCGTCCGGCAAGAAGTACTCGAGGTGCGCGGCTTCCAGATGTCCCATGATCCCGCATTGTGGACGTCCGTGCGGGTGACGGGCAAACCGATTCCTCGTCCGGCCATGGGTGCGCGGCTCCGCACCGGGTAACCGTCGTCCTATGTGTGCCGACCTCGACCTGACCGTGCCTGCGGGGCCCCCGCCGGGCCCCTCCCTGCGCGGCCGACTGGCCGCCCTCGATCTGCGCGTCTTCGAGTTCGCCGCCGGAGCCCGGTGGCCGGGCGCCGAGCGGATCCTGCCGCGGCTGAGCCGCGCCGCGAACCACGGTGTGCTGTGGTTCGCGGTGGGCGGCGCGCTCGCCGCCACCGGTTCGCCGCGGGCCCGCCGGGCCGCGCTGCGCGGGGTGGCGTCCCTGGCGCTCGCCTCGGCGACGATCAACACGCTCGGCAAGCGGTCGGTGCGCCGGCCGCGGCCGGCGCTCGACCCGGTGCCGCTGGTACGCCGGCTGAAGCGGCAGCCGTTCACGACGTCGTTCCCGTCGGGCCACGCGGCCTCGGCCGCCGCGTTCGCGACGGGCGTGGCCCTGGAGTCCCGCGGCTGGGGCGCGGCGGTCGCGCCCGTCGCGTTCTCGGTGGCCGCGTCCCGGGTGTACACCGGCGCCCACTTCCCCGGTGACGTCCTGGCGGGCGCGGCGCTCGGTGTGGGCGCGGCCTTCGCGGTGCGCGGCCTGGTGCCGACCCGGGACCAGATGCCGTCGCCGGGCCGCCCGCTGGTGGACGACGTGCCGGCGCTGCCGGACGGCGAGGGTCTGGTGCTGGTGGTGAACACCGGGGCCGGTACCCCGGAGAAGGTGCGGGCCCTGAAGGGTGCGCTGCCGCGCGCCGAGTTCGTGGAGTGCACGGGCGGCGAACTGGAGACCGCGCTGGAGAAGGCGGCGCCGCGGGCCCGCGCGCTGGGCATCTCGGGCGGCGACGGCTCGGTGAACACGGCGGCCCGGGTGGCCCTGAAGCACGGGCTGCCGCTGGCGGTGCTGCCCGGTGGCACCCTCAACCACTTCGCGTACGACCTCGGCATCGAGGACGTCGGCGATCTGGTGCGGGCGGTCGTGGGCGGCGACGCGGTCGCCGTCGACGTGGGCCGGTTCACCTCGGCCATGGCCTCCGGCATCTTCCTCAACACGTTCAGCCTGGGCGCCTATCCGGAGCTGGTGCGGGAGCGGGAGCGCTGGTCGGGGCGGATCGGCGGGCGTCTCGCCGATGTCGTGGCGGCGGTCCACGTGCTGCGCCGCGATCACCCGCTCGAAGCCGAACTCATGGGCAGGAAGCGGCCGTTGTGGCTGTTGTTCGCGGGGAACTGCACGTACCGGCGGATGGGTCTCACCGCGGGGCGGCGGGCCGATCTGGCGGACGGGCTGCTCGACGTGCGCACCGTCAACGGCGGCCGGCTGCCCGGGGTGCGGCTGCTCGCCGCGGCGCTCTCCGGTCCACTGTCCCGCTCCCCGTTCCATGCCGCGACCCGGCTCACCCGGCTCCGGGTGGGCGGCATCGCGCCCGGCACACCGCTCGCGTTCGACGGCGAAGTGGGCGAGTGCGGGCCGGAGTTGACGGTCGACAAGCAGCACGAGGCGCTGCGCGTGTACCGGCCGCTCGCCCTCCTCTGACCCGCCGGACCCAAGACCGCTGTCCACATCTCAAGACACGTATCTCACTATGCGAGTGAGCGGCGTACGGTGATCGCATCGCCCGGGGCAGCCCGCCCCGGGTGGTTCGTCACACCGTGAAGGGATCCGGTCATGTCGCAGGAGACCGCCGTGTACACACACGGCCACCACGAGTCCGTGCTGCGTTCGCACACCTGGCGCACCGCCGCCAACTCGGCGGGCTACCTGCTGGGTTCGCTCAAGCCGCACATGAAGATCCTGGACATCGGCTGCGGCCCCGGCACCATCACCGCCGACCTGGCCGCCCTGGTCCCGGACGGACACGTCGTCGGCGCCGACCACGCCGAGGGCATCCTGGACCAGGCGCGCGCCACGGCCGCCGAACGGGGCCTGACGAACGTCGAGTTCACCACCGCGGACGTGCACGCCCTGGACTGGCCGGACGACACGTTCTGCGTGGTCCACGCCCACCAGATGCTGCAGCACGTCGGCGATCCGGTGCAGGCGCTGCGCGAGATGCGCCGCGTCACCAAGCCCGGCGGGATCATCGCCGTCCGCGACTCCGACTACGCGGCGATGGCCTGGTACCCGCAGTCGCCGGGCATGACCGACTGGCTGGACCTGTACCGGCGGGTGGCCCGCGCCAACGGCGGCGAGCCGGACGCCGGCCGGCACCTCAAGTCCTGGGCGCTGCGCGCCGGTTTCACCGCGGACGAGATCACCGCGTCGGCCGGTACGTGGTGCTACGCGACGGCCGACGAGATCGCCTGGTGGAGCGGGCTGTGGGCGGATCGCACCGTGGCCTCCACGTACGCCGAGCGGGCGACGGAGGGCGGGCACGCGACGCCCGAGCAGCTGACCGCGGTGTCCGAGGCGTGGCGGGAGTGGGGCGGGCACGACGACGCCTGGTTCACGGTGCTGCACGGCGAGATCCTGGCCCGCAAGTCGAGCCAGGGGTAACGGAGTTCGGCGCCCGGCGAGGCGCCCCGGGAAGCGAAGGTCAGCTGCGCGGCAGCAGCGGGCCGAGCGGTCCGAGGTCGATGTTCAGGTCCTCGGGCCGCAGCCCGTAGCGCTCCGTCAACTCCGCCATCCGGTCCTCCAGCAGCATCAGGGTGAGACCGATCCGCTCCTCCTGGTCCTCCGTCAGATCACCGGTGTCGAACCGCCGTACGGCCTGGCGCTCCATGAGCTGGCGCAGCAGTTCCACGACGGTCAGCACGAGCTTCATCAGGTCGCGCTCCACCGTGTCCGGTTCGAGCTCGATCCGTCTGCGGGAATCCGTCATGTCAACTCCGGCCACGGTGACGGTACTTGTTCGTTGACCGAGCTGATGAGGGCCTTCAGGTCGATCCGGACCAGGTCGACGTCCGCGATGCGCAGGGTGACGTCGCCCGCGAGGACGACACCGCCCGCGAGCAGCCGGTCGAGCAGGTCGACCAGGGCGATCTCGCGCCGCTCCACGACGGTCACGGCTGCTCCTCCCCACCCTCGGCGTCCTCGGGGGAGCTGAACGAGTAGCCGGCCCACGGTCCGGTCAGTTCCACCCGCAGCCCCGGCTCCCGGTCCTTGGTGGCGTCGACCGTCTCCACGAACTCCTCCGACGCCGAACGCCCCACCAGATAGGCCGCGTTGAGGACGTTCCGGTCGCTGGTGCGGGCCAGCTCGGGGTTCTGCGGCGGGTGGATGCGGGTGGCAGCGGCCTGCCCGGACAGCTCGTCGTGCAGCTCCTGCGCGAACCGTTCGGCACGCTGCCAGGTGTCGTCGCGGGCGGCCCGCTCGGCCCGGCGGCGGCGCAGGTAGTCGCGGCCGGACGCCGCCGCGGGCTCGGCGGCCGGCGCCGGTTCCGCGGCGGCGGCCTCCTCCACGTACACCTTCACGCCCCACTCCACGCGTCCGGCGAGCCGGTCGAGCGCGGCGCGGAAGCGGTCGCCCTCCTGCTCCAGCATGGTCCGTACGCCGCTGTCGTCGCGGAACACGGTGGCCAGCCGCAGCGGCAGCGGGCTGGTGACCGTGCACAGGGCCGCGATCACCCGCTGGTGGGCGCGGGCCGTCCCGGTGAGCCAGTCGAGGTCCTCCAGACGGGAGCGGAGCGGGGCCTCGGCGAAGTCCCGCTCCGGTACGTCGCCGACGACGGCGACGAGCCCGTGGTGCTCGACCAGGCCCGGCGGCGCGCCCGCGACGCCGGTGAGGTCGGCCTGCAACGGGGCGTCGCCGAGCGGACGGCAGACCGCGTACACGTACCGCAGCTCACTCGTCCCCGTCATGCGGTGCCCTCCTCCAGTTCGGCCAGCCGCTGCTTCAACTCGGCGTTCTCCCGCGCGAGTTGCTTGCGGCGGGCACCCGACGACAGCGCCGGGTCGTCCTCCCACCAGTCGATGCCCATCTCCTTCGCCTTGTCGATGGAGGCGACGATCAGCCGGAGCTTGATGGTGAGCAGTTCGATGTCGAGCAGGTTGATGCGGATGTCGCCCGCGATGACGATGCCCTTGTCCAGGACGCGTTCGAGGATGTCGGCGAGGTTGGCCCCGCCGTCGCCACCGCGGTAGGTGTCGGGGAAGCGGCTCGCCGTGGTCATCGGCGGGCCCCGCTGCCGGCCCGCTCCCGGCGGGGCCGGCGCACCGGCTCCTCCTCGGGCTCGTCCTCGGGCTCCGGCTCCTCGTCCCGGTCGTGCTCCTGCTCGGGCTCGGTGTCGTACTCCTCGTACTCGCCGTCGTCCTCGGCGTCGTCCTCGGGTTCGTCCCGGTCCTCGTCCTCGGCGTCGTAGCGGTCGGGTTCCTCCGCGCCCTCCGCGCCGTCTTCGCCCTCTTCGTCGGCGTACTCCTCGTAGTCGTCGTCCGCGGGCTTGCCGGACTCCTGCTCCAGCTCCCCCTCCTGCTCCTGTTCCTGCTCCTGTTCCTGCTCCTGCCCCTCTTCGTTCTCCAGGTCCTGCTCCCGCTCGCGCTCCTCCTCGGCGACGGCGTCCTCGTGGCTCGTGACGACCTGGCCGTCCTCGATCTCGCCGCGCCAGCCGTCGCTCGCCTCGCCGCGCAGCGTCACGAACCGCGCGAAGTGCTTCAGGTCGAGACGGGCCCGGCGGCCCTGGGCGCGCCAGATGTTGCCGGTCCTCTCGAACAGGCCCTTGGGGTAGTACTCGATGACGAGCAGCACCCGGGTGAGCCGGTCGGCCAGCGGGTGGAAGGAGACGACGCCCTTCGTGGTGCCCTTGGCGCCCTCCGACGTCCAGGCGATCCGGTCGTCGGGATGCTGCTCGGTGGTGTGGGCCTTCCAGCTCCGGTTGGACCAGAAGACCTTGAGCTGCCAGTCGGAGGTGACGTCGTCGGCGCGGTTCGCGTTCTTGACGCCCTTCGCGAAGGTGCTGAACTCCTGGTACTGGGTCCACTGGTCGTAGGCGTTGCGCAGATCGACGCCCACGTCGATGAACTCCATGATGACGGTGGGCTTCTTGCCCGCGCCGCTCTTGCGCTTGCCCTTGCCGCCGCCGAGGTTCTTGAAGGCGCCCACGACGTTGTCCTTCAGCCGGCCCGCGCCGAGCTCGACCGCGCTGCGCAACGGCCCCTTGCCCTCGGCGAGTTTACGGCCGCCGTCGAGGGCGAGCTGCGCGAAGCCGGGGCTCTTGCCGTCGGCGATGTCGTTCAGCTTGATCGTGGTCTCGCCGAGCTTGCGGCCCGCGCCGACCAGCAGACGCTGGGCCTGGGCCGCCAGGTACTCCTGGAGTTCGGCCTTGAGGTGGTCGGCGGCCTGGCTCTTCGCGAGACCGCCGAGCGCGTTCTTCGGGGAGTCAGCCACGGCCACGGCCCCCTTCCACGGTCTTCGTGGCAGCCCGCTTGGCACCGCCCACCCGCTGCGCCGGGGCCTTCTTCACCGGCTTGCGCGCCGCGGTCTTCTTGGCCCCCGCCTTCTTGGCCGGCGGCTTCTTCTCCACCGTCCGCGACCTGGCGTCCCTCGCCCGGTCCGCCGCGTCGTCGGCTTCGTCCCGGGCCTCCGCGCCGTCCCGATCCTCCGCCTCGTCCGGGGCCTCGTCGTCATAGGCGTCGTAGGGCTCCTCGTCGCGGACCTCATCGGGCTCCTCGTCGCGGGCCTTGCCGCGCCCCGGGACGAGACCGGTGACCCGGTCGCCCGCGTCGCGCACGTCGTCGACGTCGGGGACGACGCCCTCGATCCGGTCGCGGACGCCGCGCGTGCGGTCGTGCAGACGGCCCGCGAGCCCCTCGATCTGGCGCTCGACGAGCGCACCCGACGCCGCCTTGCCGACGCCGCGCAGATCCTGCCTGAGCTCGTCGGCGATTTCCTTGAACTGCGGGTTGTTCGCCAGCTGTTGGCTGACCAGGTCCGCGAGCGCGCTCGGGCTCAGCTTCAGCCGTTTGCCCGCGACCATCGTGCCGACGGCGAACGCCAGCTTCATCTTCTTCGTACGCCCGAGGACGTAACCGGCCCCTACCGCGAGGCCGAGCGCTGCTCGGTTCACTTTCCCTCCAGACGGTCGAGGAGCTCGTCCTCGATCCGGTCGAACGTCTCCTGGTCGATCTCGCCGGACGTCAACCGCTCTTCCAGGCGGGCGAGTTCGGCGCGGACCGACGCGGGGTCGTAGTACTGCCGCTCGGCCTCCGTGAGCACCTGCTGCACGGCCCACAGGGACCCGCGCACCGGCGCGATCGGCAGCAGCAGCACTTCCTTGATCAGCCCCATGGGCTCACTCCGTGCCCGCGGGCTCCGCGGGGCCCGGCTCCACGAAGCTGTACGGCGGGAGCGGGCCGTTGACCGTGAGGTCGAGGTGCGGACGGCTGTGGCGGACGTGCTCGATCGCGGCGAGGAAGTGCTCGGCCTGCCCGCGGTCGACGAGGAAGGAGAGGTTGGCCAGCCAGCCGCTGCTCTCCGGTCCCGTCGACACGGCGTCGGCCGCGGGTTCGAGCAGGCCCTGCAGCTCGGTGGCGTCCGCCGCCTCCCGGGCCTGCACGGCCGACACGACCAGCTCGCCGAGCCGCAGCCGCTCCTCGTACGTGCCGCCGCCGGCCTGCCGGTTGGCCTCGGTCAGGGTGCGGACCTCGGCGTCCTCGGCCATCACCCGGTGCAGCACGGCCTCTTCGTCGTGCTGCGCCTTGACGTTGTACTCCACCTTGCCGTCCAGCGAGCTCAGCCGCTCCTGATAGTGGTCGGCGCGCTCGGCGAGCACCGCCGCGACGGCCTTGTCGTCGGGCGCGAGGCTGCCGAACCGCATGGGCAGGACGGGCCCGCCGCCGCCCGCCTCGGACAGCACGCTCTGATGGGCGAGCAGGTCCCGGCGCTTGGGCCGCAGGTCCTCGGGGGCCTCGCTGACGATCGCCGCGAGGGACCCTTCCTTCACGAGGCGCACCTTGCGCGCGGGTTCCCCGATGCCGCCCATGCCGTCGGGCAGCGAGGGGTGCTCCGCGCTCGCGATGCCGTAGATGTACGTGCTGGTCACTCCTGCTCCTCCTTACGGCGGCTCGGGGCGGACCTGCGGGTCCGCTTCGGCTCGGCCTGGCCCTCGTCGCGGGCCTGGTTGAACGCCTCGGAGATGGTCTGCGCGGCTCCGGTCAGGGCGCCCTTGGACTTGCCGCGCGCGCCCGACTCGGTCATCTCGCCGACGAGGTCGGGCAGGCCGGGGCTGCGGTGCGGGCCGGCTTCCAGATCGAGCCGGTTGCAGGCCTCGGCGAAGCGGAGATAGGTGTCGACGCTGGCGACGACGACCCTGACGTCGATCTTCAGGATCTCGATGCCGACCAGCGAGACACGGACGAACGCGTCGATGACGAGTCCGCGGTCCAGGACGAGTTCGAGTACGTCGTACAGACCGCTGGTGCCGCCACCGCCGCCTGACTGCTGTGCAGGAACAACGGTCATGGAGACCGGTCCTCCTTGTCCATAAGGGGCTTGTCCATAAAGGGCTTGTCCATAAGGGGCTTGTCCATAAGGGGCTTGTCTGTGTGGTGCGCGGGACGAGGCAGGGGCGGGGGCGGCGGTCTACCGGCCGCCGGGCCTGCGCGACTCCGCACGTCCCCGCTCGTAGCGGTGGACGCGCCGGTAGCCGGTGAGCACGCCCTCCGGGTCCAGGCTCACCTGGTAGCTCGCGAGCAGGCTCATCGTGTCGGGGACCCGGGCCACTTCGAGGACCTCGATCTCCAACTCCCAGCCGTCCTCGGTGCGTTCGAAGGACGAGACGGACTCCGCCGTCATACCGGTGAGCTCGGCCAGCTGGGTGCGCGCCTCGCGCAGCACCTCCATGGGTCCTGGCCCCCGGCCGCCGTCGCCCTGCGTCTTGTTCATGCGGGTCGAGTCACCCCATCGGTCCTGGACAAACCTCTAACTCCCTTGCCGCGTACGGAGTTTGCGGAGGGCCGGGCCGAGTGCGCGCCCCCGGCCGAGCAGCCCTTGCCAGGGGTGGGTGCGGGCCTGTTCGAGGGCGTCCGTGACGGTCCAGCGGCGGGCGTTCGTGGCCGGGTCGTCGAGCTGCTCCCAGGTCATCGGGGTGGCCACGGGTCCGCCCGGTTTCGCCCGCACGCTGTAGGGCGCGACGGCGGTCTGGGCATAGCCGTTGCGCAGCACGTCGAGGTAGAGGCGGTCGCCGCGGTCCTTCTTGCGGGCCTCGGTGGTGAGGGCGTCGGGGTGCTCGTCGGCGAGGGTCTGCGCGACCTGCCGGGCGAAGTCCCGGGTGGCGTCGAAGTCGTGCCGCCCGTCGAGCGGTACGACGACGTGCACGCCGCGCGAGCCGGTGGTCATCGGGGCGGCGGGCAGCCCGAGTCCGTCGAGGAGCTCGTGCAGCCGGCGGGCCGCGTCCCGTACCGTCCCGAAGTCGTCGTTCGCGGGGTCGAGGTCGAAGACGAGCCGGTCGGGCCGGTCGATCCGGCCGGCCCGCGACTGCCACCGGTGCAGGGTGAGCGCGGCCCGGTCGACGAGGAAGAGCAGGGTGGCGGTGTTCTCGCACACGGTGTGGGTGACGGTGCCGCCCTCCTTGGCGACCTCCACCCGGCGGATCCAGTCGGGATAGCTGTCCGGCGTGTCCTTCTGCATGAACCGGGGCCCGTCCGGACCGTCGGGGTGCCGCTCCAGCATCAGGGGCCGGCCGCGCAGGTGCGGCAGCATGAACGGCGCGATCTCGCGGTGGTAGTCGGCGAGCACGCCCTTCGTGATGCCGTCGGGCAGCAGCTCCTTGCCGGGCCGGTGCACCTCCACGCTGCGTTTGCCGACCCTGTACGTGCGTACGTCGTTCACGGTGCCTCCCTGGGCCGGCCGGCCCCTCGGCGGTCAGGGCGTCATCTGCTGCTCGACGAGGAGGGCGGTCGCCGCGATGAGGGACGCCGCGTCGATGCCGGCCGCCGCGAGCTGTTCCGCCGGGGTCGCCGAGCCCGGCATCGGACGGACGGCCAGCCGCACCAGGCGCGGGGTGGGGCTGCCGTCCGCGAACGCCTCGGCGACCGCGTCGCCGAGCCCGCCCTCGTCCCGGTGGTCCTCCACGGTGACCAGGCATCCGGTGTCCCGGGCGGCCTCGGCCAGCGTGCGCCGGTCGACCGGCTTCACGGAGTACAGGTCGATCACCCGGACCGGGATCCCGGCCCCGGCCAGTTCGTCGGCCGCGATCAGCGCCTCGTGCACGGTGACCCCGGCGGCGACGAGCGTGAGCCGGTCGGCCTCCCCGGCCCGCAGGACCTTGCTGCCGCCGACCGGGAAGTCCTCGTGCGGCGGGTAGATGACGGGGCTCTTGCCGCGCGAGGTCCGCAGGTACCGGATGCCGTCCAGTTCGGCCATGTGGCCGACCAGCCGGGCCGTCTGGTTGGCGTCGCACGGGTACAGGACCGTGGATCCGTGCACCGCCCGGAACATGGCGAGGTCTTCCAGGCCCATCTGCGAGGGCCCGTCCTGCCCGATGGCGACGCCCGCGTGCGAGCCGACCAGATTGAGGCCGGCGCCGCTGACGGACGCCATCCGGACGAAGTCGTGGGCGCGGGTCAGGAACGCCGCGAACGTGGACGCGTAGGGGACCCAGCCGCGGCTCGCCAGCCCGACGGCCGTCGCGACGAGTTGCTGCTCGGCGATGTAGCACTCGAAGAACCGGTCGGGGTGCTCCTTCGCGAACTGCTCGGTGCGGGTCGAGTCGCTCACCTCGCCGTCGAGGGCCACGACGTCGCCGCGCGCCGAGCCGAGCGCCGCGAGCGCCTGCCCGTAGGCGTCGCGGGTGGCGACCTCGTCGCCGAGCTCGTAGCGCGGCAGGTCGAGGTGGCCGCTGCGCACGGCGTGCAGGATCCGGGCGGCGGGCGGCGCCTGCACCTCGACCCGCACCCCGTGGTCACCGCCGAGTTCCGCGATCGCCTCGTCGGCGTCGGGCAGCGGTTTGCCGTGCATCCCCTCCCGGTCCTCGACGGCGGCGACGCCCTTGCCCTTGAGGGTGCGGGCGATGATCACGGTGGGCTGTCCGGTGGTGGAGCGGGCCTCGGCGTACGCGCGGTCGATCCCGGCCACGTCGTGCCCGTCGATCTCGACGGTGTGCCAGCCGAACGCCCGGAAGCGGCGCGCGTACGCGTCGAGGTCGTGGCCGTGCCGGGTGGGCCCGCGCTGGCCGAGCCGGTTGACGTCGACGATCGCGGTGAGGTTGTCGAGGTGCTCGTACGCGGCGTGCTCGGCGGCCTCCCACACCGATCCCTCGGCGAGTTCGCTGTCGCCGCACAGGACGTAGACGCGGTAGCCGACGCGGTCGAGCCGGCGGCCGGACAGCGCGATCCCGACGCCGACGGGCAGCCCCTGCCCCAGCGATCCGGTGGCGGTCTCGACCCACGGCAGCCGCTGCGGCGTCGGATGGCCCTCCAGCCGGCTGCCGAGGGTGCGGAACCCCATCAGTTCGCTGTCGTTGATGGCGCCCGCCGCCTTGTACGCGGCGTACAGCAGGGGCGACGCATGGCCCTTGGAGAGGACGAAGCGGTCGTTGCCCGGGTGGGCGGGGCGGTCGAAGTCGTAGCGGAAGTGGCGGGCCAGGAGCACGGCCAGCAGGTCGGCAGCGGACATCGAGGAGGTGGGGTGGCCGGAGCCGGCGGCGTCCGCCGCGCGCACCGAGTCGACCCTCAACTGCTGTCCGAGCGCCCGGAGTTCGGCATCTGTGTAAGTGGTCACGACGTACCTCCGTTGCCTCCGTTGCCTTCGTTGCCCCCGTCTTGCCGGTCCTGGACCCGGCCTGGGTCCTGGCCCCGGTTCCGGTCCTCGGTGTCGTCCGGTACCCGGGCGAGCTCGGGGGACGCCGTGTCGAGCGGTACGGACCAGGAGCGGACGAGCCCCAATTGGACGGCCTGGCGCGGCAGTACGGCGTCCAGGATCCAGTCCGCCGCGACCCGCACGCGGTTGCCGGGCAGTGCGGCGAGGTGGTAGCCGCGGGTGACGGCGCCCGCGAGCGGTCCCGACAGCGGGACGCCGAGCGGATTGGCGGCGGCCTGCGCGCCGCCGAGGTCGACGGTGAAGCCGAGGTCCTTGTGGCGGTAGCTGCGGCGTTCGCCGTGCCCGAGGGACGCGGCGACGTTGAGTCCCGCGACGCGCCCCTGCCGCCAGGCGTGCTGCGCGGTCATCGGCGTGTACGAGCCCGGCTTCTCCAGGTCGGGCACGGCGGCCGCGTCACCGCAGGCGAACACCTCGGGGTGCCCGGGCACGTTCAGGAACGGGTCGACCAGCAGGCGTCCGCGCTCCAGCGGCCTGCCGAGGCCCGCGACCAGCGGGTCGGGGCGGACGCCGACGCACCACACGAGGGTGCGGGTGTCCACGAACTCGCCGTCGTCGAGCAGGACCCCGTCCCGGGTGGCCTCCTTCACGGAGGCCCCGGTGCGCACCTCGACGCCGCGCTCGCGCAGCACGCGGTCGGATGTGCGGGAGAGCCGCTCGTCGAGTTCGGGCAGTACCCGGGGCGCGATGTCGAGCAGCATCCAGCGGGGGCGGATCCCCCGGCGCAGCGGCTGCTTGCGCACCAGTGCGTCCGTCAACAGCTGTCCCTGCGCGGCGACTTCGGTGCCGGTGTAGCCGGCGCCGACCACGACGAAGGTGCAGCGGGCCCGGCAGTCGGCCGGGTCGTCGGCGGCCGCGGCGAGTTCGATCTGCCGGGTCACGTGGTCGCGCAGGTACAGCGCCTCCGGCATGCCGCGGAAGCCGTGCGCGTGCTCGGCGACGCCCGGCACGGGCAGCAGTTTGTTGACGCTGCCGACGGCGAGGACGAGCCGGTCGTACTCCAGGGTGCCGCGGGCCCCCTCGGGGCCGACGTACGAGACGGTCCGCCGGTCGAGGTCGACGCCGTCCGCCTCGCCGAGCACGAGGCGGGTGCGCGGCAGCGTCCCCGACAGGGAGACGGTGACGCGGCGCGGCTCCAGCGTGCCGGCGGCGACCTGCGGCAGGTACAGGAAGTAGTCGGTCGGATTGAGCAGGGTGACGTCGGCGGTGTGCCGGGCCACCCGGGTCAGCATGCGGGCGGCCCGGTAGCCGGCGAAACCGGCACCGACGATCAGGACGCGCGATCGGCTCACGGTTCTCCTCCGGGGACGCGACGGTGGACCTCCCGCGTCCCCGGGCCGGGCGCCGCCAAACGTGCGGCCTCTACGCTCCCGCCATGACTCTCGACGCGCACGGCACGGATCTGCTGCTGATCGGCGGCCGCTCAGGGGCGGGCAAGTCGTCGGTGGGCTGGGAGGTGGCCGCGCTGCTGCGGGACGCGGACGTGGCGCACGCGTACATCGAGGGCGACGCCCTGGACGCGGTGCACCCGGCGCCGCCGGGCGACCCGGACCGCGGGGCGATCACGGAGCGCAACCTGGCGGCGCTGTGGCGCAACTACCGCGAGCTCGGCCACACGCGGCTGGTCTACACGAACACGGCGTCAGTGCTGGCCAGCGGGACCGGCCTGTTCCGGTCGGCGCTGGCGCCGGACGAGCCGCGCATCGTGCGGGTCCTGCTGACGGCGTCGGACGAGACGGTGCGGCGGCGGCTGACGGCGCGGGAGCAGGGCTCCGAGCTGCGGCGGCAGCTGGAGCGGAGCGCGTTCATGGCGCGCCGTCTGGAGGCGGGGGTGCCGCGGGACACGGTGCGGGTCCCGACGGACGACCGCACGGTGACGCAGGTGGCCCGCGCGGTCGTCTCCGCGGCGGGCTGGCCCACGTCCTGAGGCGGGGAGCCGGGTCAGATCCCGGGCGGCGGCGGGGCGGACGGCATCGGCGGTGCCGTGGGCGCGTCCGGCGTACCCGGCCTGGCGGCCTGCCGCAGCGCGAACGCCGCGACGCCGAGCACCACGGCGACCACCAGGGCCGCCGCCCAGTCCGGCATGCCGAGGGCGAGTACCAGCCCGAGGGCCAGCGCCGCGGCGGCCCCCGCGTACAGGGCGACCGCCCCTGCGCCCGCGTACAGGCCGGCCCGCCGCTTCTGCGCGCGGACGCCCTCCTTCATCTCGGCCCGGACGGCGTCGCGGACGGCGTGGGCCACTTCCTCGTTGAGTCGCTGGTCAATGCGTTCCATGCGCCCCGGGTACCCGCCGCGCGGCGCCCGTAACGGCGGGTTGCGCGAAGTGATCACACCGGTTCGCGGCGCCAACTAGGCTGCTCCGTATGGAAATCCTGGGAACCACGCTGCGCGTCTGCGTCGAGGACCTGGAGTCCTCGGTCGCCTTCTACGAGCAACTCGCGGGCAGCAAAGCGCTGCGGTTCGAGCGCGGCGGGGTCTCGGTGGCCGCGGTCGGCTGCTTCCTGCTGATGAGCGGGCCCGAGGAGGAGCTGGCGGTGCTCCGCAAGGTCGCGGCGACGATCGCGGTGCGCGACGTCGACGAGGCGAACGCGGTGCTGACAGCGTCCGGCGCGCAGGTGATCGCGGGACCGGTGCCGACACCGGCAGGGCGCAATCTGATCGCGCTGCACCCGGACGGCTCGGTGTTCGAGTACGTGGACCGGCAGGCGCCGCCGGAGTCCTGAAACGCACGTATCCTCGCCCGGAGCACGACCGGTGAAGGACGGTGCACGTGGCGGGCAGTACTGCGGAGTCGGGAGCGGGACGTACGTCCCTGAGCGCACAGGCGCGCGAGGAGGTGCGGCAGCGCATCGTCGACCGCCGCTACGCGATGGGCGCGCGCCTCGTGGAGCGCGAGATCGCCGAGGAACTGCGGATGTCCCGGGTGCCGGTCCGGGAGGCGCTGCGCGCGCTCGTCAGCGAGGGCCTGCTCGAACTGCTGCCGCACAGCGGCGTGCGGGTACGGCGTCTGGAACGGGTCGACGTGCGCCATCTGTACGAGGTGTGGGAGCCGCTCGCCGTCCAGGCGTCGCGGCTCGCGGCCCGCAGGGCGGCGGCCGACGCACCCGCCGAGCCGGACGGCCTCGCCGATCTGCGCGCCAGCCTGGAGCGGGCGGAGCGGGCGGCGGCGGCCGACGAGGGGACGCGCGAGGTGGCCGCACACACGGCGTTCCACGAGCAGGTCGTGGCGCTCGGCGGCAATCCGCTGCTGATCCGCACCATGGAGCAGCTGAGCTGGCAGCTGCAGCTGCTGTTCGGGATGCGCGAGGAGCCCGCCCACATGCGGGCGCAGCACGCGGACATGTTCCGGCACATCGCGGCGGGTGACGAGGAGGCGGCAGCGGCCAGCACGCTGCTGCACGTCAGGGACAGCCGCGCCGTCGCCCTCAAGTCCCTCTTCGGTGACACTGATTTGTATACCGAGGCCGACTAGCCGCGTCGCGATCCCTCCTCATCCCTGAGGTCATTTACGACAAACAGCCCTAACCCATGCCCTGCGGGCGGTGCGATCTTGCCGCGCCGCCCGCCTTGGTATACATACTGTCGGGCCAGGCCACCTCCTCCCCTCAAGGAGCCCCCATGTGCGTCGAGCCCATCGAGCCCCCGTCCGGCCGACTGACCCGCCGCGGCGTGCTCGCCGCCTCCGCCGTGCTCGCGGGCACCGCGACCGCGCTCGGAACCGGCGCGTCCCCGGCCGCGGCGGCGCCCCGCACGAGCCGGCCGGGCCCCGCCGGCGATCTCGTCGTGGAGGGCGGCACGCTGCTCGACCCGGCGACCGGGCACGTGACCGAGGACGCGGTCGTCGTGATCCGCGGCGGAGTGGTCCGCGCGGCCGGGTCCCGGGACGCGGTCCGCGGACAACTGCCGGCCGACGCCCCGCGGCTGGCCGCGCACGGCCAGTGGATCCTGCCGGGCCTCGTCGACGCGCACATCCACCTGAACACCGCGGCCGAGGCGCGCGACGCCGTCCGCAAGGGCGCCACCAGCGCACGCAGCGGCTCCACGAACTTCTACCAGGACATCGCCGTACGGGAGTTGGCCCGCCAGGCCCCGGAACGCGCGCCCCGCCTCAGGGCCGCCGGTGTCTTCGTGACGCCCGACCTCGGCGACACCGTCCTCGCCGACCCCGACCTGACCCCGCTGGCCCGCCTCAAGGACGGCGTGCGCTCGGCCCAGGCGCTGCGGCGCGTCGTCGAGGTGAACCTCGCGCGCGGCGCCGACGTCGTCAAGACCCGGGTCAACGAGCGCGCGGGCCTGCCCGAGCAGGACCCGCTCGCCCAGGTCTACTCGCACGAGCAGCTGTCCGAGGTGGTGGCGGCCGCCCGGCGCGGCGGCAAGGGCGTGCTCTGCCACAGCTACAGCGAGCAGGGCTGTCACGACGCGGTGACGGCGGGCATCCGGTCGCTGGAGCACGGGGCGTTCGTCGGCGAGCGCACGCTGCGGGAGATGCGCCGCAGGGGCACGTACTTCACACCCACGCTCACCGCGATCGCGGGCCTCGCCACGTCCGCGGACCCGGTGCTCGCCGAGCGCGGCCGCACGTATCTGCCGGTCCTGAAGAGGGCGGTCCTCGCCGCGCACGAGATGGGTGTGCCGCTCGCGGCGGGCACCGACTCGTCGGGCGGCTCGGTCCGTCCGATCGGCGGCGAGGTGGAACTGATGCACGCCGCAGGACTGTCGCCGCTGGACGCGATCCGCACGGCGACGACCGGCGCCGCGCGCCTGCTCGGCCTGGCCGGCACGGCGGGCCGCCTCGACCGCGGCTTCGCCGGTGACCTGCTGCTCCTGTCGGGCGACCCGCTCAAGGACCTGAGCGTCCTCAAGGCACCGTCCCACGTGGTCCGTTCGGGCCTCGCCGTCTGACGTCCGCACCGCCCGCACCCTCCGTACCACCCGCACCGTCTTCGCGCCCTTCCTCCCACCCAAGGAGAACCGCATGACTCCCCCTCACCTGTCCCGCCGCGGCGTCCTCGCGGGTGCCGCCTCGCTCGGCGCGGCCCTCACCCCGACGACAGCGCAGGCCGCGCAGGCCGCGGAACCCCGGCCGCACGACCGCCCCAAGAAGGCCGTGGTCTTCCGGAACGTGCGCCCGTTCGCCGCGCGGGACGCCGTGGACCTCACGGTCGTCGACGGCGTCATCTCCGACGGCCCGGCCCCCAAGGGCGCGAAGGTCGTCTACGGCGACGGCCGGATCGCGCTGCCGGCCCTCGTCGACGCGCACATCCACCCCGACAAGACGAGCTTCGGCGGCGACTGGGTGTCCCGGAAGCCGGCCAGTGGGATCGCCGAGTACTGCGCGCAGGACGTGGAGCTGTTCCGCTCGCAGAAGCGCCCGGTCGGCGAGCGCGCCTACGGTCTGATGGCGCACGCCGTGACGCGGGGCACCCGCGCGATGCGGGCGCACGCGGACGTCGCGCCCGCCTACGGGCTGGCCGGTCTGGAAGGGGTGGCCGAGGCCCGCGAGCGCCTCGCCGACGCGCTCGACGTGCAGATCGTCGCGTTCCCGCAGCACGGCGTGGTCCGTACGCCCGGCACGGCGAAGCTCCTGGAGGACGCGGCGCGCGCCGGCCTCGTCGACATGATCGGCGGCATCGACCCGATCAGCTTCGACAACGCCCTGGACGAGCAGCTCGACCTGGTCTTCGACCTCGCCGACCGCTACGGCGTCGGCGTCGACATCCATCTGCACGACCGCGACGAGAAGGGCACGAAGGTGCTCCGCGGCATCATCGAGCGGACCCGGGCGCTGTCACTGCGCGGCAAGGTGACGGTGAGCCACGTGTTCTGCCTGCCGTTCCTCAAGGGCGCCGAGCTCGACACGATGGCGAGCGACCTGGCCGACATGGACATCGCTCTGACCACGGTCTCGCCGAACGAGTCCCTGGTCCTGCCGATCGGCAAGCTGCGCGAGCACGGGGTGCGGGTGGGCCTCGGCTCGGACGGCGTCCGCGACTCGTGGAGCCCGTTCGGCAACGCCGACATGCTGCACCGCGCGCACATCCTCGGCTGGGTCACCGACGTCCGCCTCGACGAGGAACTGACCGACTGCTACACGGTGGGCACGGACGGCGGCGCCGACGTCATGGGCCTGCCCCGCGTCGACTTCACCCCGGGCTCCCCCGCCGACTTCGTGCTGCTGCGCGGCGAGTGCGTCCCGCAGGTCGTGGTGGACATGCCGCAGCGGGACATGGTCGTGCACGGCGGCCAGGTGGTCGCCCGCGCGGGCGAGTTGGTCTAGCACGCCGGCCGGGGCGGGATCCCGCCCCGGCCTCGCCCCGCTCAGTCCGCCGGGGTGCTCGCGGGCGGCCTCATCCGGAAGTCATAGGTGTCCGGCAGGGGTTCACCGGGGGCCGCCTTCGCCCACAGCTCCCCGATCGTCTCGGCCCCCTCCCTCAGGTCGGCGACCTCGAACCCGGCGGCGAAGACGGCGCGGGCCGCCGCCAACTCGCCTTCCGCCACCAGGAGTTCGGCCTCCAGCAGGCGGAACCGGCCGCGCGCCCTGGTGCCTGCGTGCAGACGGTCCCACACGCCGCGGGCCGCCGCCGCCCGGCCCACCGCGAGCAGCGCCGAGATCGCCTCCCGGCCCAGCGACGCCGTCGCGGCGACCCACACCGCCCCGTCGTCCCGGCGCTCCGCGCACAGGTCGTCGAAGGCTTCGGTGTAGCGGTCCGCGGCCCGCTCGGCGTGCCCGTCCGCCGCGTCGGCGACGGCCAGGCAGCGCAGGAACGGCCAGAGGGACGGGGCGAGTTCGAGCCCGCGCTCCCAGCTGCGCACGGCCTGCGCGCGGTCGCCCGCGTGCCACTGCGCGACGCCGAGGTGGTACTCGGACAGCGGCCTGGCCGGCGCCGTCTCCAGCATGTCGCGCCAGGCGGGCGCGACGAGCGAGGGTCCGGGCGGCCCGACCCGGCGCGGCTCGGGCAGTGCTCCGGACTCCAGCAGCTCGCGCCAGGGCGCCTGCTCGTCGCCCAGCATCGCCTCGTCGAACGGCGTGCCCGCCAACTTCTCGCCCGTGCGCAGGACTTCGAGGGCGCCCCAGCCGGAGCCGACGGCGAGGCGCTCCCCCGGCTCGGTGTCGGCGCTCGGCCGCCAGGCCGCGTACGCGGCGTCCACGTCGGCCCTCGGCAGGGCCTCCGCGAGGCGGCGCTCCACCTCCGCGACGGCGCCGTCCCAGTCCGCCTGCGAGTGATGCGAGTGAACCGTTTCCGCGGACGCCGTGAGCGGCCCGTACGCCTCCAGCCAGCTGAACTCGCCCGCCGCCTCCAGGCGGACGTGCTCCAGCTGGGTGCGGGCGAGCCCGGCCTGGATCTCGGCGTAGCCGCCGGTGCCGGGCTCGGTGAGCCAGCGCTGCCAGCGGCGGCCGCCCGTGCCGCTGCCCCAGACGAAGAGCTTGCGGCCGCGCAGCAGATCGGTCGAGGTCTGCACGAGGCCGTGCCCGGCGTCGTCGAGCGCGGCGATCCAGCGGCGCCGCCCGTCCTCGACCTCGTAGAAGTAGTCGGCGGGGTACGTGCTGTTCAGCGGGTACGTGCGGTCGGCGCCGTCGAACTCCGGCACGGGGACCCGGCGCAGGCTGCGCTCGTACCCGAAGTGCCAGGCCTCGGCCGCCGGGGCGAGGACGCGGCGCTCCTCCGGCACGGCGATGTTGGACCACCAGTACACCGGCGCGGGCTTCTCGTGCGGATTGCGGATCCGGACGCCCACGTACAGGAAGTCGGAGCCGTCGGGGAGCCACAGGTCGACCTGGAAGGGCAGGTCGCGCAGGCGCTCCCACTCCCACAGGCGCAGCATCTCGCCGCCGTCGGGCGCGGTGACGCGGGCGGCGTGCACGGGTGCGCAGGACAGGGTGGTGTGGCCGGTGGCGCCGATGTTCCACTCGATGCCGCCGGAGAACCAGGCGCCGTTGAGCGCGAAGTCGGCGGGCTGGAACACCGGGTTGCGGTACAGGAGTTCACGTTCGGTCGGCTTGTGGAACAGGGAGGCTATGCGGCCACCGAGGCCCGGCAGGACCGTCGCCCGCAGCCGGTCGTTCTCGATCACGATCGTGTCGAGCGTGACCGGTGCGCGGTCCCGGCCGTAGCCGTCGAGGATCCGCTCGGGCAGCACGCTGCGCAGCGGCCGGTAGCCGATCTGCCGGGACATGTCGAGCGGCAGGCCCTCCTTGGACCGCTCGTCGAGTTCGTGCATCTCGTCGAGGGTGCGCAGCGGTGGCAGCGGGTTCGCGGGGCCCAGTTCGACGCCTGGGAGGGTCAGTACCTCACGTCGCACGATCGTCACGTCTGCCTCCCGTCGCCACGGGGCGCGGCCCGCCCCGATGACCATGGAACAGGGTCATCGGCGAGCTGACCAGGGTCTGCCCCGGTCAGGATTGCGCAAAGGCCGTCACGATCAGATCGGTGAGCAGGGCGCCCGCCGTCCCGTCGGGGTCGAGATCCGGGTCGTAGATCGTGACGTTCATGCCGACGCAACGCGGTGAGGCGAGCAACGGCCGCAGCAGCGCGAGGAGCTCGTCGGGCAGCAGCCCGTCGGGATCGGGGCTGTCGACGGCGGGCATGACGGTCGGGTCGAGCACGTCGGCGTCCAGGTGCACCCAGAATCCGTCCAGGACCGGCACCTCCAGGCTCCGCACGAAGCCGGGCACGACGTCCTCGACGCCCCACTCGCGCAGTTCGCCGACCGTCACGTTCGGGATCTTCAGCGCGGCGAGCTCGGCCCGGTCGTCGGTGAAGGCGTCGCGCCCGCCGAAGAGCCGTACGTCCTCGTCGCGCAGGTACGGGCGCAGCCCTTCGATGTCCGTCAGGTCGTCCTGCCCGCGGCCGGTGCCGAGCGCCAGCTCCTCGCCGCCCGCCGCGCCGACCCGGTCGGAGTTCCCGGGGTGCCGGAAGTCGGCGGAGGCGTCCACGGCGGCGAGCCCGTACCGGCCGATGCGGCGCAGCGCGAGGGCCGCGCCGAGCTGGATCGAGCAGTCCCCGCCGAGCACCAGCGGGAAGTCCCCGGCGCGCACGTGCCGTTCGATCCGGTCGGCGAGCCGGACGGTGTAGGCGGCGATGGCGGCGGCGTTGAACACCCCGTCGCCCTCCTGCCAGTCGCCGCGGTCGTAGCGCGGCGGCACGACGACGCCGCCCTCGAAGGCGCCGAGCCTGCGGACGACGCCGTGCTCGCGCAGGGCTCCGGCCAGCTTGTAGACACCGGGCACGGTGCCGGGGGCGGGCGGGCGCAGGCCCAGGTTCGACGGGGCGTCGACGGCGACGATATTCCGCATGCGCAGCATCCTCATCGACGTACCCTGGCGCTTTCAACCGGCTGACCCGCCGCAGTACGCACGAGGAGCGACCCGCACCATGGCCGACCAGCACACCTATCGCGTCATCGTCCGCGGCACCTTCGACGGTCTCACCGCACCCGCCCGCGAGCGGCTGCTCGCCGAGGTGGCGGAGCACGAGGGCATCGCGGGCATGCGGTTCGGCCCGGAGGGTTCGCTCGCGTACGACCGGACGCTGAAGCACTTCTCGATGCGCTACGTCGTCACGTCCGACCCGGCCGACGGCGACGAGATGGCGGGCGCGCTCGCCGAGGAGCAGGCGACGGCGCACCTGGCGGAGCGCGGGTACGGGCACGGCGAGCTGCGCTCCACCGTGACCGACATGGACACGATGAAGATCAACCGGAAGCGGTGAGCGCCCACCGCTGGTGATCGCGCCAGGCCCCGTCGATGAAGAGGAAGTCCGGCGAGAACCCTTCGAGGCGGAAGCCGGCCCGGCGGGCGAGCGCGATGGATCCGGCGTTGCCCGGCTGCACGTTGATCTCCAGACGGTGCAGCCCGAGCGTCCCGAACGCGTACCGGACGACGAGGCCGAGGCCCTCGGACATCAGGCCGCGGCCGGCCGCGTGCGCGAAGGCGCCGTAGCCGAGGGCGCCGCTGCGGAAGCCGCCGAGGACGACGTTGTTGATGTTGATGAACCCGGCGATGGTCCCGTCGGTTCCGGTGGCGCCGTCGGTTCCGACGGCCCGCTCGCAGACCAGGAAGCCGTGCTTCGTCGGGTCCTCGACGAGCAGCCGCGCGTACGCCTCGAAGGCGGCCGCGTCGGTGGGCGGGAAGAGCCAGGGCCGGTGCAGCCGCCCGCTCTCCCGGGCCCGTGCGGTGAACTCGGCGGCGTCCGTGAGCGCGAAGGGCCGTATGCCCACGCGCGGGCCCTCGGCCAGGTACTCGGTCATCGGGCCAGCCTACGGACCGCTATCCGGCGGCCGCCTTCGGGCACTTCTCGCCGTTCTTCACGACGCCGATCCGGACCGTGGTGGCGCCGATCTCCCGGCCGACGTCCGGTGACTGGGTGCAGACCTTCCAGCTCGGCGGCCACAGCACGTGCCGGTGGGCGCCGCCGACGTCGGTCACCTGGACCTGGGTGCGGTAGTCGAGCGTCGTGAACACGTGCATCAGTCCACGGCCGCGGAAGTCCGGCATCCGCGGCCCGTCGGCCGCGACCGCCGCGCCCACCGGGACCGTCAGGGCCAGCAGGGCCCCCGCGGTGACCGTCGCCACTCGTCTCACTTGCGTCTCCTCGCCACGAAGTAGCCCCCACAGATCCCGCCGATGATGAAGACGGCCGCGAGCGCCAGGTACAGCGGCATGGTGACCTCGGGGATCAGCAGCCGGATCTTCACCTGCCGGGTGTTCTCGAAGATGAAGATCACGGCGAGGACCGCCAGGGCCAGGACCGCGATCCTGGCCGGCGTGAACGCGCTGGAGCCGCCGCTCTTCGACGAGCTCGCGGTGTCCTTGGGGCTCATCGTGACCCTTCCGTCGTTCCCCCGGAGGTCGTCGCCGCCTCCTCGCCCAGCATGGGCGGGAAGGCGGCGCTCGCGCACCGGCCGAGGGCCCGTACGGGTGAAGGGCGGGTGCCGGGCGGGTGCCCGGCTACTCCGGGACGACCGGCAGCTCCACCGTTCCGGTGTCCTCGGGGGCGCTGGTGACGGTGACCGGTCTGATCCCCTTGTTGCCGCCGTACGCGTCGTCGCTCGCGGCGATCACGAACCGGATGCGGTGCCCCTTCTCGTAGCGGTGCACGATGCCGGGGAGGGTGACGGTGAACGGCCGGGTGACGTCGGGCACCCGGACCGGGGCGACGAGCCGGTGCACGAGGGTCCTGGTCCCGTCGGGCGCGACGTCGTACAGCTTCGCGAAGAGGACGAGCTTGTCGGCGGCGTCCCCGGAGTCCTGCACGCGTTCGGTCCGCGGCGAGACGACCTTGAGGGTGGCCTTCGGCGAGCCGACCACGTCGGTGGCGCGGGCGAGGGGCTCGGTGGTCCAGTCGAGGTAGGTGCCGGGGGTGTCGTGCGGGGCCGGGTCGGGCAGTCCGACGAGGCCGGCCAGGGACGATTCGGAGTGACTGGTGGGGATCAGCCAGTTGCGGTACTCGCGGCTGCCGCGGACGACCTTCCCGGGGTGGTCGACGAGCTTGCCGTCGCCGGACAGGTACAGCTTCCGCGACAGCGCGGGCACGCTCGACGCGGTCGCGTAGGTCCGGTTCGGGTCGCCGATCCAGTCGCGGTAGTAGGCGAACGCGGGCCCGGTGTCGACGCCCTTCCGGTGGTGCAGGTACCGGTCGAACCAGGCGAGGATCCGCTTGCCGACGTACGACGTCTCCACGTTGCCCTGGGACAGGTTGAGTTCACCGCTCGCCGGGTCGGTGAGTCCGCCGCTGTGGCCCCAGGACTGCCAGATCATCCTGGCCGTGGTGCCGTTCGCCCTGAGGGTCCGGTACGACGCCTGCGCCTCGTTCAGGTTGAAGAGGCTGTCCGCCTGCCCCTGGACGAGCAGGGTCGGCGCCTTCACGTCCTTGAGGTACGAGACCGGGGAGACGCTGCGTGCGTAGCGCAGCAGCCGTCCGGTCCGGTCGGCCGGATAGCGGCCGGAGTTGAGGGTGCGGATCGTCGCGCAGGCGTCGTCCACGAAGTGCAGACAGCTCAGCTTGTTGATCCGGGACGGGTCGAGCGAGGGTTCGAGCAGCGGCTGGCCCTCCCCCATCAGGTAGAAGCCGTTGGTCCACTGCCACTTGAAGACGCCGGGGACGTCGCGTTCGGCGGCGTTCTGCGGGTCGAGCGAGTACGCCAGGTCGTTCCAGGTGATCAGCGGGACGAGGGCGTCGACGCGGTGGTCGACCGAGGCGGTGGCCAACTGGACGGCACCGCCGTACGATCCGCCGATCATGCCGACGCGCGGATCGCCCTTCTTGTCGGCGGTCACGAAGTCGGCCCGGGTGCCGTCGTCGGCGGCGCGGGTCCCGGCCAGGAAGTCGACGAGGGCGGAGGCCGCCGTTCCGTCGATGCGCGGGTCGTCCAGGGAGATCAGGCAGCCGGACCGGCCGAAGCCGAGCCCGGAGTAGGCGAGCCCGACGTATCCGCGCTGCGCGAAGGCCTTCGCGGTGGCGTCGGTGGACCCGTCGGACTTGCTGCCGCCGAAGCCGTTCGTGGTGAGGACGGCGGGGGCCGGGTGGGCCGCGTCGACTCCGGCGGGCCGGTAGAGGTCGGCGTCCACGACGCAGCTGCGGCCTCCGGCCTGGACCGTGAACGTCAGCGCGGTGACCGTGAATTGACCGGTGGCGGAGGTCGCCGCGCCCGCGGGTGCGGTGCCGGCGAGCGGGGCGGCGAGGGCCACGACGGCGGTGGCCGCCGCGAGCACGGCACGGGTTCTGGGCAACGGTGACCTCCACGGTGGCGCTAGCCGCTGTACTGACCAGTAAGTTCACGTGCGGAGTCATGGTGTGACGCGTGTCAGTCGAGGGTCAATGGGGGTGCGTGGGGATTTTCCGTGGAGGGGACGGCCGAGGGGAACCGGTTCCTTGCCGGGTGTCGAGTTGTCTCAATTCTGTACTGAGGTCCCAGCTCACGTTGGTGGCACGGGTGTGCGAAGTGTTTAGTTGATCGCGGCTGTTGACTGCTGGAGCACGGAACGACACGGGGGATCACGGGACATGGGCATCGTGCTGCCGGACATCGTCGACCAGGCACTCGACCTCGTGGGGGTCGACTGGCCGAACGTGGACGAGGACGACTACACCGACATGGCCGACTCGCTCCGCGAGTTCGCGGAGAAGTTCGAGGGCCACGGCGGGGACGCGCACAAGGCGTTCACACGGATCCTCAGCTCCTCGGAGGGCTGGGCGGTCGACTCCATGGAGAAGCACTGGTCCTATGTGAAGGCCAGTCACTTGGAGAAGATCCCGGACGTGGCACGGACGTTCGCGTTCGTGTGCGACCGGATCGCCGACATCATCATCGTGATGAAGACGAAGGCGGCGGCCGAACTGGGCGTGCTCGCCGCGACGATCGTCGCCGAACTCGCCGCGTCCGGCGTCACGTTGGGAATCTCGGCCGCTGCCGCCGCGGGCGAGATCGTGCTGATGCGGCAGATCGCCAAGCGGCTGGTGAAGGAGGCCATCGAGGAGATCCTCGCCGAGATCGCCGCCAAGCTGGCGGAGCCGGTCACGGCGAAGCTGGAGGAGCTCGCCGTCGACACGGCACTCGACCTGGCCGAGGGCGCGTTCCGTCCCGGTGGTGACGGCCACGGCCCCGGGAGTGGCTCAGGCGGCGGTCTGGACCTCGCGTCCGCGGGCGGCGGGAGCGCTGGCGTCGGTGGGGGCAAGCGCACCCGTATCGACCACGCCGAGTTCGAGGACGGCGCCGGCAAGGTCTCCCTCCACGGCGGGGATCTCGGCGGCAAGGCCCACATCCACCTGGGCAGGGCGAAGGGCGCGTTCGGCCGGACGAAGGGCCGGGACGGGTTCACCAAGTCCTTCGACCACGCCCTGGAGAAGGCGCTCAACGCCGCCACCAAGTCGGTCACCCGTACCGCCAAGCACGTCAGCGACGAGATACCGCTCCGCGTGAAGGGCGCCTCCCGGCACCACAAGGAGAACGACCACAAGATCGGCAAACAGTCCGACGGCATCGACGTGACCAAGGTCGACGCACGCGAATCCGCAGGGGGCGGCGGGAACGGCCCCCGGCGGATGGACCCGCAGCCCGGCTGGCACGGCAGGAGCGCCGGCCGGATGCGGCACTACCGGCGGGACGCGATGCACGTCGACCACCTCAGCCCGGAAGCCCAGCGTCAAGCGCTGGTCCAGGAGGCGAAGGGCCTCGCGGACGACGCCCAGAAGGCTTCCAACGGGCCCGACGGCCTGCCGCTGCTCGGCAAGGGAAGGATCAAGCAGGGGTGTTCGGGCGCCCTGTTGCACGACGGGGTCCTGACGGGGCATTCCAGCGTGTCGAAGCTGAAGGCGAATCCGGGGAATCCGGACCCGCAGCAGAAGCTGGACGTGCATCCCGCGCTGCAGTCCGCCCTGGACGACGTGCGGCGGCAGGCGGAGTCCGAGGGCGAGATGGTGGGAACGGGGCACGGGCAGTGCGCGGAAGTGGCGCTGATCTCCGACCGGCTGCACGGCATAGCGGAGCGGGACGGCGTCGATCTGCGGAGCACCGAGGACGTCAGGAGAGTGATGGAAGGCGCTCAGGTGCACACCCGGCAGATCGGTGACATGAATCCGAACCGGCCCGGATATCTGGCTCATGGAGAATACAAGAAGCCCTGCCCGTCCTGTGAACGCATGCTGCCGCTCCTCGGCATCACGGCCGTCTGACCGAATACCGAAAGAGGACAAGAATCGTGCCCGTACTGAAGTCGCCCGAGGCGGTGGATGCCTGGCTGTCGGACGCCGGGTGGCACCCGGGGCGCCGGTGTGACGACCTCGCCGCCGCCGAGGTGGCGAGCGTCCTGGAGGACTTCCGTGCCGACGGCGGCCACCTCGAGGCCATCGAGCCCGCTCTCGCGTTCCTGCGCGAGCACGTCGGCCTCGTGGCGCCGCGGCACGCGTCCACCGACGACCGGGTGGAGTTCAACCCCCGTCTCATGTACCGGGGGGCGGCGGAGGACGTCCAGGAACTCGCCGACGGACTGGGGAAGAAGGTGTTTCCCGTCGCGCACGACACCTATGACGGGGGGACGGTCCTCATGGACGAGGCGGGCCGGTTCTTCTATCTGCATCACAGCGGCGAGTATTTCCTCGGCGACGACAAGTACGCGGCGCTGATGAGCTATTCGCGGGGATATCCGCTGGAGAACGCGGAGGATTACTATGCCTGAGCACGTTCCGCTGACCGCGGCATCCCTCCTGGTGCACGGGAGGATCTACAGCCAGACCGATCTCGACCCCGATGCGGAGCCGGATCTGCACCCGGCGGTCACCGCGTTCTTCCAGCAGCTTCCGCCCGCGCGGCGCGAGCCGTTCGTGGGGTACTGCGCGGAGTCGGCACTGATCTCCGACCAGTTGTGGGGCCTGGACCAGGAGCGGACGATCGGTGGGCCGACGACGCTCGACGAGGCGAAGGGCCATTTCGCGGGGTCGGCCCTGGTGACGCGGAAGGTCCGCCCGGCCGGGGACCCCGAGCACGGCCGCCATGCGGAACCCTGCTGGTCGTGCGCCGCCCTGATCGAGCGGCTGGGCATCGAATCGGTCGACGGATGACGGTGCACCGGCGGACCGCGGAGCGGACCGGCCCGCCCGTCGGCGGCGACGGCGAGCGGGACGCGCTGCGCGCCGCGCTGCGGCTCGCGGCGGCCGCCGAGGGCTACGCGGTGTCCTTCCCGCTCTTCCCTGCCGCGCGGGCCTTCCTGAGCGAGTTCCACGGCCTCGACCACGCGCCGGTGGAACCGGGCGCGGAAGTGGCGGCCGCCGGGTTCTCCATCGACCCGGAGCGGGCCAGGTTCCAGCTCGTCCGGCTGAGCCGGCTGTCCGCCGGACTCCGCATCGGCCTCTTTCCGGTCGGTGTCACCGAGAACGGCTCCGTCCTCGCCATCGGCGAGGAGGGACAGCTCCTCTCCTTCGGTCCCGGCGGCTCCTGGCACCTCGGGGACAGCGGGCCCGCCGGCGTCGAGGCCCTGAGGGCGGGGCGTGCTCCCCGCAGGCTCCGCGACGAGGAGCACACCTGGCACGTGCCGGCGACGACGGACGACCCGCCCGTCACCCGAGCCGTGCAGACCGCGCTGACCGCCGTGTACGTGCTGCACCGGCACGGCATCTACAGCGCCAGGAGCGTCCGGCTGACCGTGACCGGTCTGCGCGGCATCGGGGTCGACCTCGCCGCGCAGTCGGTCGGCATCCGGCGGGGCCAGCTCGACGCGGCGCTGTCTCCGATGGTGCGGGACGTGGCGGAGGTCCTCGCGGCACACGGCGGGGGCGCGGGCTGTGAGGTGGGCCTGGCCGTGGAGGTGCCCGGGACGCGGGCAGGAACCGCTGCCGGTCTGGTCCGGTTCCGGGTCCGGTTCGGACACCAGGCCATGCAGGCCGACGGCCTCGAGGCGGATCTGCACGTCGGAGCGGGCGCGCAGACCGGAAGCGTGCACGGTCAGGTCGTGGACGCTCTGCGGGATCTGCGACAGATGTCCTGAGGAGCGGGGCCGCCCGGGGCCCTGCGGCACCGAGGACGGCCGCTCCCGCGAGGCAGCGGTGACCTCCGCTCCCGCGACGGCAGCGGCGTGACAGCGGCGTGACAGCGGACCGGGCGCCCGGTCCGCCGCCCTCAGACCAGCGCGGGCACGGCCAGCGTCAGCGTCCCGGCCGTCGTGTCCAGCTCGCCCTCGATCCCGAACGGCACGGTCAGCGCCCCGTCCCCGTGCCCGAAGCCGAACGCGTCGATCACCGGCACCCCGAGCCCGCCCAGCCGGTCGGCGAGCAACGCCGGCAGGTCCGGATCGTCGCACTCCGCCCAGGAGCCGAGCAGCACCCCGGCCACCCCCTCGAACCACCCGGCCCGCAGGAGCTGGGTCAGATAGCGGTCGATGCGGTACGACTCCTCGCCCACGTCCTCCAGGCACAGCAGCCCGCCCCGCGCCGACCGCCGGGCGAACGGCGTGCCCAGGTCCGACGCGAGGAGAGAGAGGCAGCCGCCGAGCGTGACGCCGCGCGCGGTACCGGGCACCATGACCCGGCCCCCCTCGGGCGCGGTGATCGTCCGCACGGTCTCGGGCTCGAACAGCGTGGCCCTCAAGTGCCCCTGCGCCCGGGCGTTCTTGAGGAAGTCGAACGCGGCGGCCATCGGCCCGTGCAGCGTGCTCACCCCGAGCCGGACCGCGAACGCCTCGTGCAGCGCGGTGATGTCGCTGTACCCGACGAACGCCTTGGGACGCGCCGCCCGCATCGCCGACCAGTCGATCAGGTCGACCATCCGCTGCACCCCGTAACCGCCCCGGGCGCAGATCACCGCGTCGATGTCCGGGTCGCACCAGGCCCGCTGGAGGTCGGCGGCCCGGTCGGCGTCGGTGCCCCCGAGGTAGCCGAACTCCGGGTGGACGTCGCGGACGTGGGCCGCGGGCACCGGCTCCAGGTCCCAGCCCCGCAGGATGTCCAGGCCCGCTTCGAGCCGGTCGGCGGGGACCGGTCCGCTGGGGGCGACGACGGCGACCCGGGCGCCGGGCCCGAGCCGGTCCGGCCGGTGCAGCGACCCCGCCGTCACTTGGTGAGCTCCAGGGTCGGGATGCCGGTCGGATGGAGGCCGAACACCTGGGCGTACAGGGAGAGTTCGGCTTCCAGGGCGCGCACCATGGTGTCCGCGCGGCGGAAGCCGTGGCCCTCGCCCTCGAAGGCGATGTACGCGTGCGGCACCCGCCGGCCCTCGCTCTCCACACGGGCCAGGAACCGCTCGCACTGGGCGGGCGGGCAGATCACGTCGTCGAGGCCCTGGAGGAGCAGGAACGGCACGGTGAGCCGGTCGGCGTGCTCGGCCGGTGAGCGCTCCGCGTACCGCGCGGGCACCTCGGTGAGCGGTCCGACGAGCGTCTCCAGGTAGCGCGATTCAAAATCGTGGGTCTCGCCCTCGGCCCAGCCGGTGAGATCCAGGATCGGGTAGATGACCGTGCCGCACGCGTAGACGTCGGTGCTGGTCAGGGAGGCCGCGCTGGTCCAGCCGCCGGCGCTGCCGCCGCGGATGGCGAGCCGGTCGCGGTCGGCGGTGCCCTCGGTGGCGAGGGCGAGGGCGACGGCGGCGCAGTCCTCCACGTCGACGACGCCCCACTGCTCGCGCAGCCGGTTGCGGTACTCCCGGCCGTATCCGGTCGAGCCGCCGTAGTTGACCTCGGCGACGCCGATGCCGCGGGAGGTGAAGTAGGCGATCTCCAGGTCGAGTACGAGGGGTGCGTGGCCGGTGGGGCCGCCGTGCGCCCACACGACGAACGGCGGCAGCTCGTCGTCGGGGGCCATGTGGGTGGGGTTGTGCGGCGGGTAGATGTGGGCGTGGACGTCCCGTCCGTCCGGGCCGGCGAAGGTGCGGATCTGCGGCTCGGGGTAGTACGCGGGGTCCACGGGGTCGGCGTGCGCGGCGCCGATGACGCGGGTGCGGCCGGTGCAGGTGTCGAGCTCGACGACCTCGGTGCCGGTGCGCGGGCTCGCGGCGACGCCGACGACCCGCGTGCCGTGCACGGCGACCGACGAGGACCACTCGGTCCACGGTCCCGCCGTGTCGACGACCTCGCCGGTCTCCGGGTCGAGGATGCCGAGCGAGGTGGCGCCGACGCCGTGCACGACGGCGACCAGTCCGCCCTCCAGCGGCTTGAACCAGCTCAGGCCGATCTTCCACAGCGGCCCGCCGAACTCCTCGTCGCGCGGGCACAGCGGCCGGGCCACGGCGCGCGTGGGCCGGGCGAGGGCGCCCTGCGGCGTGGTGGGCACGGACAGGGCGGGGGCCGGGCGGACGTCCGCGCCGCGCCGGGCGTCGTCCCGGGCGGGCGGCACCTCCCAGCCGCCGCGCACGTCGAGCCGGTAGAGGTTCCACCAGCCGCTGGCGTCACCGGAGTACAGCAGCGTCCCGTCGGCGGCCCACTCGACCTGGCAGACGGATTCCTCGGGCCCGCCCGCGACCGTCTGCGCCGGGCCGAACACGCCGTCCTCGCCGACCTCGGCGAGCAGCAGCTCCGTGCCGTCCCACGGCATCCGCGGGTGGTCCCAGGCGATCCAGGCGGCGCGCCGTCCGTCCGGCGCGAGCCGGGCGCCGGTCACGAACCGGTGGGTGCCGTCGGTCAGTTCCCGCACGGCGTCGCGCGCTTCGGCGGCCGAGCCGTCGAGCGGGACCGCGGCGACCACGCGCCGCACGTCGCTGGGTCCCTCGCCGGTGAACTCCTCCAGGACGCACCAGACCTCGCCCCGGTCCAGGTGGAGCTGCGGATCGGCCCAGCGCAGGCCGTCGCCGACCGTCGAGAGCGGGGTGAGCGGGCGCGGTGCCCGCTCGGGGGTGTCGGGTTCGTACGCGTACAGCCGCTGGTCCGCGAAGTTCACGAAGACGATGAGAGGGTCGCGCGGGCCCTCGATGCGCTCGGCACCGGCCCAGGGGCGGCCGCCGTACTCGATGACGCGGCTGCGCACGTTCCACGGCGCGGGCAGCACCGACTGCTCCGTGCCGTCCGGGCGGCGCCGGACCAGGGCGCGGCGGCCCGCCTCGGTGGGCCGCGGCTCGGTCCACCACGCCTCGTCGCCGACGAAGCCGACGTACTCGGGCTGTCCGTCGTGCGCCGCGGCCAGCGCGGCGTCGATCGGCGACGGCCAGGATCCGTATGCCTGGGTGTGCACCATGTCCCCGCCCCCCATTTGTTCCGAGGCCCCCATGTTCTTCGCGTCCGCCATGTTTTCCTAGTCCGTCGCCGTGTGCTCGCCGTGTCGCTATGCCGTGCGCAGGAAGCGGTCGAGGACGCGCACGCCGAAGTGCAGCGCCTCCACCGGCACCCGCTCGTCCACGCCGTGGAAGAGCGCCTGGTAGTCGAAGCCCTCGGGGAGCTTGAGCGGCGCGAAGCCGTAGCCCGTGATGCCGAGGCGGGAGAACTGCTTGGCGTCCGTGCCGCCCGACATGCAGTACGGCACGACGTGCCCCTCGGGCGCGAACTCCTCGACGGCCGCCCGCATCCGCGCGAACGTGGGCGAGTCGACCGGTGCCTGGAGGGCGACCTCCCGGTGCTCGTACTCCCAGTCGACGTCCGGCCCGGTGAGGGCGTCGAGGGTGGCCCTGAACTCGTCCTCGGTGCCCGGCAGGTAGCGGCCGTCGACGTGCGCGACGGCCTCGCCCGGAATCACGTTGATCTTGTAGCCGGCGGACAGCATCGTCGGGTTGCTGCTGTTGCGCACGGTCGGCGCGACGAGGTCGGCGGCCGGACCGATCCGGCCGAGCAGCGCGTCGACGTCGAGGTCGGGCGCGTCGATGTCGACCTCGATGCCGTACACGGAGGCCATCTCGGACAGGGCGGCGCGGACGGTGGGCGTGAGGCGCAGCGGCCACTCGTGGTCGCCGATGCGGGCGACGGCGGAGGCCAGCCGGCTCACCGCGTTCGCCCGGTTCACCTTGGAGCCGTGGCCCGCCTTGCCGCGTGCGGTGAGCTTCAGCCAGCCGGTGCCGCGCTCCCCCGCCGCGATCGGGTACAGCTGCTTGCCGCTGCCGTCGTGGAAGGTGAAGGCGCCGGACTCGCTGATGCCTTCGGTGCAGCCCTCGAAGAGGCCGGCGTGCCGGTCGGCGAGGAAGCCCGAGCCGTCCTCGGCGCTGGCCTCCTCGTCGGCGGTGAACGCGATGACGATGTCGCGCCGCGGCCGGTATCCGACGCGGGCCCACTGCCGTACGGTCGCGAGGATCATCGCGTCCATGTTCTTCATGTCGACGGCGCCCCGGCCCCAGACGACGCCGTCGCGGACCTCGCCGGAGAACGGGTGCACGCTCCAGTCGGCGGCCTCGGCCGGCACCACGTCCAGGTGGCCGTGGACCAGGAGGGCGTCGGCGGACGGGTCGGTGCCCTCGATGCGGGCCACCACGTTGCCCCGGCCGGGGGTGCGCTCCAGGATCGTCGGCTCCAGGCCCGCGCCGGCGAGCAGCTCCGCCGCGTACTCGGCGGCGGGCCGCTCCTTGCAGTCGCCGCCGCCCCGGTTCGTGGTGTCGATCCGGATCAGCTCGGAGGTGAACGTCACGACCTCGTCGAGCGCCTGCTGGTCCACGGCCTGGGAAAATGCGTCAGCCATACTGTTCCTCCACCGCGGCCGAGGCGATCGTGGTGACCGCCTTGAAGGTGCGGATGCCTTCGTACATGGTCTCGTGCGTGTAAGCGATCCTGCGCTCGCCGGTCCGGCGCACTCCGGGGACGACGGTGGACGCCATGGCGAGGTGCTCGGCGTCGAACTCGACCTCCACCGTGAACGGGCCGCCGCGGACCGGCTCGTGGCGCACCGCGATCGACGCGGCGTCCTTGGCCGCGGCCCGGATGTCGGCGGCGGTACGGGCGGGGGTGCGGCAGACGGCCGCGTACCGGGAGACGTGGTCCTTGACGGCGACCTTGCGGGCCTCCGGCGCATAGCCGAGGGCGTCGTCGCAGGCGTGGTCGTCGCCGGTGACGAGGACGACGGGGACGCCGTACTCCGCCACCACGTGGGCGTTCAGCAGGCCCTCGCTGGCGCGGACGTCGTTGACCCAGACGCCCGTGATCTGGTTCGCCAGGTACGTGTGCGCGAGGACGCCCTCCATACCGGCGCCCGCGTGGTAGCCGATGAACGCGATGCCGTCGACGTCGCCGTGCTGGACGCCCTCCACCATGGAGAGCGACTTGTGGCGTCCGGTGAGCATCTCCACGCGGTCGTCGAGCTGCTCCAGGAGCAGGTTGCGCATCGTCCAGTGCGCCTCGTTGACGAGCACCTCGTCGGCGCCGCCGTCGAAGAAGCCGAGCACCGCCGCGTTCACGTCCGAGGTGAACATCGACCGGCAGCGCTCCCACTGCGGTGTGCCCGGCAGGACGTCCGCCGGCCAGGTGACACCCGTGGCGCCCTCCATGTCGGCACTGATGAGGATCTTCATGGCCAGAACCGTACGCGGATTCGGGCACACCTCACCAGGCCTGTGGATAACTCTCAGTGGCATAGACCAATGTCACACCCGTAAGGCGCAGTTCCCGCTCGTCAGCGCGGTGCGGGCGGCACCGGGGCCGAGCGCACGGCCCGGATGTCAGGCCGACCGTCCCACCACGAGCCAGGTGGACGGCAGCTCGATCCGGCTGCCGTCCGCGGTGAACTCGGTCGTGGTCAGCGGCAGCTCGCCCGAGGCGAACACCTTCAGGCCCGCCTCGGCGACGTAGCCGCGCACGGCGGCGTCGGAGACCTCGCCGGGCGCGATGCCGTGCGAGAAGACGGGGGCGAGCTTGGGCGGCGGCCCCGCCGGGTTCCGGGCGAGGTCCTGGAGGATCGGCCCGGCGCGCTCCGACAGTTCGACGACGAAGGCGCGTCCGCGGTCGCCGACGAGCGCCGCGACCGCGTCGATCAGGGCCTGCCGGTCGGCGGGCTCGCACTGGTGCAGCACGCCGCGCACGTACACGTTCACGTCGCCCAGCTCGGCGTGCATCGGTCCGACCTGACCGGCGTCGGTGGCGTCGACCTGCCGGTAGTCGGCCTGTTCGGCGGGGTCGGCGCGGCGGGCCCGGTCGAGGGCGGCGGCGGACAGGTCGGCGCCGACGACCTTCGGGTAGCGGTCGGCGAGGAACCGGGTCTGCGTCCCGTTGCCGCATCCGAGGTCCACGACGGGCAGTCCGGCGGACGCCAACTCCGGTTCGAAGAGGGCGAGGTGGAGTCCGGCGGTGAGGGCGGGCTCGGCGTCCCAGAAGACGCCGCCCGGCTCCTCGGGGGCGTCCTCCCAGAAGCTCTCCCACGCCTTCCTGTAGCGCTCGGTCACGCTCATGGGACCTCCCGGGGGCACGGCGGCGGACTCGACGAAGCGTCAGCTCGGTCTACCGCTCCGGAGCCCGCCCCCACAAGCCACGCGCACACACCTTCACCCACCGTTCGAGCGGTGTGCGCCGGTCAGCCGCGCCGGCGGGGAGCCGTCAGCTCGAACCACACGGTCTTGCCTGTCGACGTACGGCTCGTGCCCCATTCGCGCGCCAGGTGCGCCACCACGCGCAGGCCGCGCCCGAACTCGTCGCCCGGGCCGGCCCCGAGCAGGCTCGGCAGCGTGTGGTCGGCGTCCTCGACCTCGCACAGCAGCGTGCCCGAGTGGACCAGGCGCAGCCGGACCGGGCCGCCGCGGGCGTGCCGCACGGCGTTCGTGACCAGCTCGCTCACGATCAGCTCCGCCGTCTGCTCGATGCTCAACAGACCCCATTCCACGAGCTGTTCACGGACCAGCTCACGGGCCCGCGGCACCTCGGACGGCTCCGGCGCGAGCTCCCAGTGCGCGACGTCCCCGCTCTCGATCCCGGCCATCCGGACCAGCAGCAGGGCCACGTCGTCCTTGCGCCCGCCGCGCGCGCCGAGCGACCGGATGATGGTGTCGCAGGCGTCGTCCATGGAGGCGGCCGGATGGGCGGCGGACTCGCAGAGCGTGGCGAGGCCCACGCCGATGTCCTCGCCGCGCACCTCCACCAGGCCGTCGGTGCACATCACCAGGCGGTCGCCGGGCGCGACCGGGACCCGTACCGCCTCGAAGGGCACTCCGCCGACGCCGATGGGTGCGCCCGTCGGCAGTTCGAGCAGCTCGCTGCGGCCGTCGGCGGCGCGCACGATCACCGGCGGGATGTGCCCCGCGTTGGCCAGGTGCAGCTCGCCGACGATCGGGTCGTAGATCGCGTACAGGCACGTGGCGAGATAGGCCTCGCCGAGCCGCTGCGCCAAGTCGTCGAGATTGCGCAGGAGTTGTGCCGGGGGCAGATCGAGGGCGGCCATCGTCTGCACGGCGGTGCGCAACTGCCCCATCATCGCCGCCGAGTTGAGGCCGTGGCCCATCACGTCGCCGACGACGAGCGCGGTCCTGGCGCCGGGCAGCTTGATGGCGTCGAACCAGTCGCCGCCGACCCGGCCGAGCAGCGTGCCCGGCAGATAGCGGGTGGCGATGTCACAGCCCGGCATGTGCGGGTCGATGTGCGGCAGCATGCTGTCCTGGAGCGTCTCGGCGACGGACTCCTGGTAGGTGTACATGCGCGCGTTGTCGAGCACGAGCCCGGCGCGCGCGGCGAGTTCGGCTCCGGTGACGCGGTCCATGTCGTTGAAGACGGGCCGCTCCTGGTGGCGGAGCAGGATCATGAACCCGAGGACGACGTTGCGCGCCTTGAGCGGGACGACGAGCATCGAGCGGTGCGTGATCAGCGGCCGGATGTCGCGCTTCTCGAACTGCGACGCGATCGCGTTGCCCATCTCCTCCGAGATGTACGGGACGAGCACCGGGTCGCCGCTCGTCATGCACTGGAAGAACGGCGTGTGCACCGGGAACGGCATCGACTCGCCAACAGGCACCACGTCGTCCCAGCGCCCCGGTTCGTCGGTGTGCTCCAGGGCGACGCGGTGCCACATGGTCGTGGCGTCCGGCGGGCCCTCGGGGAACCCCTCGCCCGCGACGACCTGTTCGCGCAGGTACGTGCCGGCGACGTCGGTGAAACGGGGCACGACGGCCCGGCTGACCTCGACGATGGTCCGCGCCAGATCGAGGGACGAACCGATGCGCCCGCTCACCTCGTTGAGGAACTCCAGCCGCTCGCGCACCGCCGCGTACTCGAGGTCCTCGGCCGTGTCGTCGAGCGGTGCGCGCGGCGACGGCACTCCCGTCGCGACCGCCCGGGCCGCCGCGGCCCGCCGCTCCTTGCGCTCGGTGCGCCGCGAGACGCCCCAGTCAGCGGTGACCGGGACCCGGTCGTGCTGACTGAACTCCAGCACGGGATAGCCGAGTTCGAGAACCTGCGAGACGATCCGGGCGCTCTCGCCGACGCTCATGCTCGGCAGGATCTCGGGCAGGCCGCGGGCCAGCTCGTCGGCGGCCGGAAAGTCGGTGTGCAGCG
>NZ_JAMOLN010000439.1 GCF_024448165.1 Streptomyces longispororuber | reverse complement strand
AGGATCACCGGGAAGTCCGCGGCCAGCTTGCGCTGGTTGAGCTCCTCCAGGTTCTCCTTCATGATCACGGTCGACTTCACCAGCAGACCCGACATCCCGATCACATCGGCCCGGTGCTCCTCGGCCGCCTCCAAGATCGCCGAAACCGGCTGCTTGATGCCCAGATTCACCACGTTGTAGCCATTGTTCGACAAGATGATGTCGACCAGGTTCTTCCCGATGTCATGGACGTCACCGCGCACCGTGGCCAGCACGATGGTGCCCTTGCCCTCGGCATCCGACTTCTCCATGTGCGGCTCCAGATAGGCCACCGCGTTCTTCATCACCTCAGCCGACTGCA
>NZ_JAMOLN010000438.1 GCF_024448165.1 Streptomyces longispororuber | reverse complement strand
AAGTTCGGCCCGGCCGTCGCCGACCTCATCGGGCAGGGCCACGGCGCCTTCGTGGAGGTCAGCGCCCATCCGGTCCTGGTCCAGCCGATCACCGAGACCGCCTTCGACACCAACACCGACCTGGTCGTCACCGGATCGCTGCGCCGCGACGAGGGCGGCCTGCGCCGAGTCCTGACCTCCGCCGCCGAACTCTTCGTGCGCGGCGTCCCCGTCGACTGGACGGGCATCCTGCCCGCCGCAACCACCGGAGCCACAGCGGCCCGCGTCGACCTCCCCACCTACGCCTTCGACCACCAGCACTACTGGCTCCAGAACACCGCCCCCACCGGCGACGCCACCTCCCTCGGACTCGCCGGGACCGATCACCCGCTGCTCGGCGC
>NZ_JAMOLN010000437.1 GCF_024448165.1 Streptomyces longispororuber | reverse complement strand
AGCAGTCCATGAAGGACTTCAAGTCCGACCAGGAAGTGCGCTGGTGCCCGGGCTGCGGCGACTACGCCATCCTCGCGGCCGTCCAGGGCTTCATGCCCGAACTCGGCCTCGCCAAGGAGAACATCGTCTTCGTCTCCGGCATCGGCTGCTCCTCCCGCTTCCCGTACTACATGAACACCTACGGGATGCACTCCATCCACGGTCGCGCCCCCGCCATCGCCACCGGACTCGCCTCCTCCCGCCGCGACCTCTCCGTCTGGGTCGTCACCGGCGACGGCGACGCCCTCTCCATCGGCGGCAACCACCTCATCCACGCCCTCCGCCGCAACGTCAACCTCAAGATCCTCCTCTTCAACAACCGGATCTACGGCCTCACCAAAGGCCAGTACTCCCCCACCTCCGAAGTCGGCAAGATCACCAAATCGACGCCGATGGGCTCCCTCGACGC
>NZ_JAMOLN010000436.1 GCF_024448165.1 Streptomyces longispororuber | reverse complement strand
ACGTTGTCGATGGGTGCGGACAAGGCGATCCATGTCGAGGACGACGATCTGCACGGCACGGATGCGATCGGTACGTCGCTGGTGCTGGCGAAGGCGATCGAGAAGGCGGGCTTTGACCTGGTCGTGTCGGGGATGGCGTCGACCGACGGTACGGCGGGTATCGTGCCGGCGCTGGTCGCGGAGCGGCTGGGGGTGCCGCAGGTGACGCTGCTGTCCGAGGTGGCGGTGGCCGGTGGCACGGTGACCGGGCGCCGGGACGGGGATGCGGCCTCGGAGCAGTTGGAGGCGGCGCTGCCGGCGGTGGTGTCGGTGACCGACCAGTCGGGTGAGGCGCGGTACCCGTCGTTCAAGGGGATCATGGCGGCGAAGAAGAAGCCGGTGGAGTCCTGGGACCTGTCCGACCTCGACATCGAGGCCGAGGAGGTCGGTCTGGAGGGTGCCTGGACGAAGGTCGAGGCGGCCGCGGAGCGTCCGGCGCGCACGGCGGGCACGATCGTCAAGGACGAGGGCGAGGGCGGCAGGCAGCTCGCCGAGTTCCTCGCGGGCCAGAAGTTCATCTAGTCGCTGACTCTCTGAGTCGCCAAGTCGTCATCACGTCACGAGAGTTGGAAGATTT
>NZ_JAMOLN010000435.1 GCF_024448165.1 Streptomyces longispororuber | reverse complement strand
AATGACACGACTTCGGCGGTACGCTTGAGCCCCGCTACATTGTCGGCGCGGAATCACTAGACCAGTGAGCTATTACGCACTCTTTCAAGGGTGGCTGCTTCTAAGCCAACCTCCTGGTTGTCTCTGCGACTCCACATCCTTTCCCACTTAGCGTACGCTTAGGGGCCTTAGTCGATGCTCTGGGCTGTTTCCCTCTCGACCATGGAGCTTATCCCCCACAGTCTCACTGCCGTGCTCTCACTTACCGGCATTCGGAGTTTGGCTAAGGTCAGTAACCCGGTAGGGCCCATCGCCTATCCAGTGCTCTACCTCCGGCAAGAAACACACGACGCTGCACCTAAATGCATTTCGGGGAGAACCAGCTATCACGGAGTTTGATTGGCCTTTCACCCCTAACCACAGGTCATCCCCCAGGTTTTCAACCCTGGTGGGTTCGGTCCTCCACGAAGTCTTACCTCCGCTTCAACCTGCCCATGGCTAGATCACTCCGCTTCGGGTCTTGAGCGCGCTACTGAATCGCCCTATTCGGACTCGCTTTCGCTACGGCTTCCCCACACGGGTTAACCTCGCAACACACCGCAAACTCGCAGGCTCATTCTTCAAAAGGCACGCAGTCACGA
>NZ_JAMOLN010000434.1 GCF_024448165.1 Streptomyces longispororuber | reverse complement strand
GATGGGTAGGGGAGCGTCGTGTGCCGGGTGAAGCAGCCGCGGAAGCGAGTTGTGGACGGTTCACGAGTGAGAATGCAGGCATGAGTAGCGATACACACGTGAGAAACGTGTGCGCCGATTGACTAAGGGTTCCTGGGTCAAGCTGATCTGCCCAGGGTAAGTCGGGACCTAAGGCGAGGCCGACAGGCGTAGTCGATGGATAACCGGTTGATATTCCGGTACCCGCTGTGAAGCGTCAAACATTGAATCCAGTGATGCTAAGGCCGTGAAGCCGTTCCGGACCCTTCGGGGAAAGGAAAGTGGTGGAGCCGCTGAACCAAGCTGGTAGTAGGTGAGTGATGGGGTGACGCAGGAAGGTAGTCCAGCCCGGGCGGTGGTTGTCCCGGGGTAAGGGTGTAGGCCGTGCGGTAGGTAAATCCGTCGCACATAAGGCTGAGACCTGATGCCGAGCCGATTGTGGTGAAGTGGATGATCCTATGCTGTCGAGAAAAGCCTCTAGCGAGTTTCATGGCGGCCCGTACCCTAAACCGACTCAGGTGGTCAGGTAGAGAATACCGAGGCGTTCGGGTGAACTATGGTTAAGGAACTCGGCAAAATGCCCCCGTAACTTCGGGAGAAGGGGGGCCAT
>NZ_JAMOLN010000433.1 GCF_024448165.1 Streptomyces longispororuber | reverse complement strand
CGACGCTCCCACGGCTTGTAGGCACACGGTTTCAGGTACTATTTCACTCCGCTCCCGCGGTACTTTTCACCATTCCCTCACGGTACTATCCGCTATCGGTCACCAGGGAATATTTAGGCTTAACGGGTGGTCCCGCCAGATTCACACGGGATTTCTCGGGCCCCGTGCTACTTGGGTGTCTCTTAAACGAGCCGCTGATGTTTCGACTACGGGGGTCTTACCCTCTACGCCGGACCTTTCGCATGTCCTTCGCCTACATCAACGGTTTCTGACTCGTCTCACAGCCGGCAGACTGTGAAAAAGAGATCCCACAACCCCCCAAGCGCAACCCCTGCCGGGTCTCACACGCTTAAGGTTTGGCCTCATCCGGTTTCGCTCGCCACTACTCCCGGAATCACGGTTGTTTTCTCTTCCTGCGGGTACTGAGATGTTTCACTTCCCCGCGTTCCCTCCACACTGCCTATGTGTTCAGCAGCGGGTGACAGCCCATGACGACTGCCGGGTTTCCCCATTCGGAAACCCCCGGATCAAAGCCTGGTTGACGACTCCCCGGGGACTATCGTGGCCTCCCACGTCCTTCATCGGTTCCTGGTGCCAAGGCATCCACCGTGCGCCCTTAAAAACTTGGCCACAGATGCTCGCGTCCACTGTGCAGTTCTCAAACAACGACCAACCACCC
>NZ_JAMOLN010000432.1 GCF_024448165.1 Streptomyces longispororuber | reverse complement strand
CGGTAGTGGGTTTTGTCGAAGCCGCAGGGGCGTTCGCCGCGGCTGATCCGTCCGTTGAGCTGGTCGATGCGCTCGGGAATGGTGTGCTTGATGCCGCGTCTGCGCAGGTAGGCGCGGATCGAGCGGGAGGAGTAGCCCTTGTCGGCGACCACCCGCGCGGGGCGGGTGCGTGGACGTCCCGGGCCGGGGCCAGGGACGCGTATGCGGGCCATGACCTGCTCGAACTGGGTGCAGTCATTGCGGTTGCCGCCGGTCAGGACGAACGCGAGGGGACGGCCTCGGCCGTCGCAGGCGAGATGGAGCTTGGTGGTTAATCCTCCACGGGATCGACCGAGGGCGTGATCTGCCGGTTCGTCCCCCGCCCGGCCCCCTTTTTCGCGCCGGCGGCATGCTGGTGGGCACGGACGAGCGTCGAGTCGACCGCGACGAGCCAGTCCACGTCCGCCCTCGCCTGCCGGTCAGCCTGAACCGCGGCGAGCATCCGGGTGAAGGTGCCGTCCAAGGCCCATCTGCGAAAGCGGGTATAGAGCGACTGCCAGGCCCCGTACCGGGCCGGCACGTCCCGCCAGGCGGCACCGGCCCGAATCTTCCACACGATCCCGTTCAGCACCGTTCGGTCATCCGCACGCGGGCGACCGAACGACCCGGCCGGAAGGAGCGGGCACAACAACTCCCACTCCTCATCCGTCAGTTCATAGCGACGACTCACGGGTCCATCATCTCGCGAACCCACTTTGAAGACACG
>NZ_JAMOLN010000431.1 GCF_024448165.1 Streptomyces longispororuber | reverse complement strand
TCGCTGGAACTGCCGCTGCTGGTGGTCGACATCCAGCGCGGCGGCCCCTCCACCGGCCTGCCCACCAAGACCGAACAGGCCGACCTCTTGCAGGCCATGTACGGGCGCAACGGCGAGGCCCCGGTGCCGATCATCGCCCCCTGCACCCCGGCCGACTGCTTCGACGCCGCCCTGGAAGCCGCCCGCATCGCCGTCACCTACCGCACCCCGGTGTTCTTGTTGTCGGACGGCTACCTCGCCAACGGCAGCGAGCCGTGGCGCATCCCCGAGACCGACGAACTGCCGGACCTGCGCGTGCAGTTCGCGGGCGGGCCCAACCACACCCTGGACGACGGCACCGAGGTGTTCTGGCCCTACAAGCGGGACCCGAAGACCCTCGCCCGCCCCTGGGCCATCCCCGGCACCCCGGGCCTGGAACACCGCATCGGCGGCATCGAGAAGCAGGACGGCACCGGCAACATCTCCTACGACCCGGCCAACCACGACTTCATGGTCCGCACCCGCCAGGCCAAGATCGACGGCATCGAGGTCCCCGACATCACCGTCGACGACCCCACCGGCCAGGCCACCACCCTGGTCCTGGGCTGGGGCTCGACCTACGGCCCCATCACCGCCGCCGTCCGCCGCCTGCGCGCCGCCGGCGACACCATCGCGCAGGCCCACCTGCGCCACCTCAACCCGTTCCCGAAGAACCTCGGCGAGGTTCTCAAGCGCTACGACAAGGTGGTGATCCCCGAGATGAACCTCGGCCAGCTCGCCACCCTCATCCGCGCGAAGTACCTGGTCGACGCCCACTCGTACAACCAGGTCAACGGAATGCCGTTCAAGGC
>NZ_JAMOLN010000430.1 GCF_024448165.1 Streptomyces longispororuber | reverse complement strand
CTGGACCGGGTGATCATCCGGTTCGCGGGCGATTCCGGTGACGGTATGCAGCTCACCGGGGACCGGTTCACCTCGGAGACGGCCTCGTTCGGCAACGATCTGTCGACGCTGCCGAACTTCCCGGCCGAGATCCGCGCCCCCGCCGGCACCCTGCCCGGCGTCTCCTCCTTCCAGCTGCACTTCGCCGACCACGACATCCTCACCCCCGGCGACGCGCCCAACGTGCTGGTCGCGATGAACCCCGCCGCCCTCAAGGCGAACATCGCCGACGTGCCCCGCGGCGCCGAAGTCATCGTGAACACCGACGAGTTCACCAAACGCGCGATGGCCAAGGTCGGCTACGAACAGAGCCCGCTGGAGGACGGCTCGCTGGACGGCTACCAGGTCCACCCCGTCCCGCTGACCACGCTGACCGTGGAGGCGCTCAAGGAGTTCGACCTGTCCCGCAAGGAGGCCGAACGCTCCAAGAACATGTTCGCCCTTGGCCTGCTGTCCTGGATGTACCACCGGCCCACCGAGGGCACCGAACGCTTCCTGAAACAGAAGTTCGCCCGCAAACCCGAAATCATGAAGGCCAACCTCGCCGCCTTCCACGCCGGCTGGAACTTCGGCGAGACCACCGAGGACTTCGCCGTCTCCTACGAGGTCGCCCCCGCCGCCACCGCGTTCCCCACCGGCACCTACCGCAACATCTCCGGGAACCTGGCCCTCTCCTACGGCCTGATCGCCGCATCCCGCCAGGCCGACCTGCCCCTCTACCTGGGCTCCTACCCCATCACCCCGGCCTCGGACATCCTCCACGAACTGTCCAGGCACAAGAACTTCGGCGTGCGCACCTTCCAGGCCGAGGACGAGATCGCCGGCATCGGCGCCGCCCTCGGCGCCGCCTTCGGCGGCTCGCTGGCGGTCACCACCACCTCCGGCCC
>NZ_JAMOLN010000043.1 GCF_024448165.1 Streptomyces longispororuber | reverse complement strand
GCCGCTCGGGGCCGCGGGAGCGCTCGCGTACGCGTTGCTGGGGGAGGTGGCGGGGGAGCCCACGCGGCACGGGGTGCTGCAGGTCGTCGCGGTCACCGTCGCGGGCGCGCTCGTCGGGTGCGTACCGCACGTGGCCCGGGGGAGGGGGCCCACCCTCGATCACATGGCGCGGCGGGTGCTGACGGTCGCCTTCGCCGCCGTCTGCTTCCAACCGCTTTACAACCAGGGCAAGTTGGCGGAGTGGTTCGGCGGCGGCGCGTACTACGCCCTGCTCATCGCCGGACTGCTCGTGCTCACCGCGCTGTGCGACGCCGTGCTCGCCGCCGCCATGGCCAGGGCCAGGACCCGGTGGCCGTTCGGCCCGCTGCTGCGCGACGAGCTGCGGGCCATGCTCGGGATCGGCTCCGCGGTGTGCGCGACCGGCGCGGTCATGGCGCTCGCCGTCGCCGTCGCCGGGCTGTGGGCGCTGCCCGTGATCAGTCTGCCGCTGCTCCTCACCCAGCTGGCCTTCCGCCGGTACTCCGCGGTGAAGGAGACCTACCGCCAGACCATCGCCTCGCTGGCCCGGGCCACCGAGATCGCCGGGTACACCCCGCACGGGCACGCCCACCGGGTGGCGGCGCTGAGCCGTGCCATAGGGCGTGACCTGGGGCTCTCGGGTCCCGACCTGACCGTTCTGGAGTACGCGGCCCTGATGCACGACATCGGGCAGCTGTCGCTGGTCGACCCCGTGATGGAAGGCGCCACCGCGGCGCTGCCGCCGGCCCAGCAGCGGCGGATAGCGCTCCTCGGCGGCGCCGTCGTCCGGCAGACCGGCGTGGACGCCCGGATCGCCGTGGTGGTCGAGCGGCAGGCCGATCCGTACCGTGAACAGCCCCTCACCGCCCGGATTGTGCGGACAGCGAACGCGTACGACGAGATGGCCAGGGAACAGGGCCCTCAGGGGCCGCTGGCGGCCTTGGAACGGCTGCGTCTGGCCACGGGCCACGAGTACCAGCCGGAGGTCGTGGAAGCCCTGGCCAGAGTGGTGTCGCACCCCGGTCTGAGCCTAGGGTCGGCTGGGTAACCCATGGGTAATGAGCGGGCGTCCGACCGTACGTGGTTGGATGCGAATGAAGGCAGGAAACGCAGAGAACGCGCGGCGTCCGGGGGCGCAGGCCTCGAGCATCGGCAGGCGGGAATCGTGAGGATCTTCGGCAAGGGACGGCACCGGCCCTCCGCCTCCTGGCGGCAGGCCACGGATCGTGCGTTCACGCTGATCGGCGACGGTCGCTACGAGGACGCGGGAGCGCTGCTCACCCGCGCCGCCGACCTGGAGCCGTGGCTGTCCGAGTCCTGGTTCAACCTCGCGCTGCTGCACAAGTTCCGGCACGACTGGGAGCAGGCCAGGACGGCCGGGCTGCGGGCCGTCGCGCTGCTCGACCGGGAGACCGGCGCTCCCGACTGGTGGAACGTGGGGATCGCCGCCACCGCGCTGCAGGACTGGCCGCTGGCGCGGCGGGCCTGGCAGGCGTACGGGCTGAAGGTGCCGGGCGGCGCCGCCGCCGCCGGTGAGCCGACCGGGATGGACCTGGGCAGCGCCGCCGTGCGGCTGTCGCCGGAGGGCGAGGCGGAGGTCGTGTGGGGCCGCAGGCTCGATCCGGCGCGCATCGAGGTGCTGTCCATTCCGCTGCCGTCGTCCGGGCGGCGCTGGGGCGAGGTCGTACTGCACGACGGGGTGCCGCACGGGGAGCGGACGACCGCGGCCGGGCACTCGTACCCCGTCTTCGACGAGATCGAGCTGTGGGCGCCGTCGCCGGTGCCGACGTGGGTGGTGCTGCTGGAGGCCGCCACCGAGGCCGACCGGGACGCGCTGGAGCGGCTGGCCGCCGACGCCGGGTTCGCCGCGGAGGACTGGTCGTCGTCGGTGCGGCTGCTGTGCCGGATGTGTTCGGAGTCGCGGATGCCGTCCGACGAGGGCGACGGTGAGCACCTCGATCCGCACGACCACAGCGAGCCGGGGCATCCCGGCCCGCTGGGGCACCGGACCGACGGGCAGTTGTGGGTGCCGGAGCGGGAGTGCGGGGTGGCCGCGCCGGCTTCGCTGGTCCGTGGGCTGCTCGACGGGTGGGTCGCGGACTCGCCGGACTCACGGGACTGGCGGGATCTCGAAGAGGTCTGCTGAGGTGTGCCGTCGTCCGCGGGCCGTCGGGGGTCGCTCGCGCTCCGCGGCTCAGCCGCCGATCGTTACGGCCCCGCGCCCCTGACGGGGCGGCCCCCACCTCCCCGTACCCTTGTGGACGTAATCGTTTCCCTAGGAAGGCTTACCCCGGTCATGGCCCAGCAGGACACCGATCAGCAGCACTCCGGCGTGCTCCCCGTGGACGACGAGGGCTTCGTCATCGACACGGAGGACTGTGAGGCACGGGAGGCGGCGTACCGCGAGCGGGGCACGTCGCGGCCCATCACCGTGGTCGGCAACCCCGTCCTGCACAAGGAGTGCAAGGACGTGACCGCCTTCGACGACGAGCTCGCCGCGCTCGTCGACGACATGTTCGCCAGTCAGCGCACCGCCGAGGGCGTCGGTCTCGCCGCCAACCAGATCGGTGTGGACCTCAAGGTCTTCGTGTACGACTGCCCGGACGACGAGGGCGTGCGCCACACCGGCGTCGTCTGCAACCCGGTCCTCCAGGAGCTGCCCGCCGACCAGCGCCGCCTCGACGACTCGAACGAGGGCTGCCTGTCGGTGCCGACCGCGTACGCCGAACTCGCCCGCCCCGACTACGCGGTGGTCACCGGCAAGGACGAGAAGGGCAACGCGATCACCGTGCGCGGCACCGGCTACTTCGCCCGCTGCCTGCAGCACGAGACGGACCACCTGTACGGCTACCTGTACATCGACCGGCTGTCGAAGCGTGAGCGCAAGAACGCGCTGAAGCAGATGGAGGAAGGGACCCCGCGCTACCCCGTGGTCCCCAACGACTGAGGCCTTCAGGCCTGTTGGTCCCCGAGCGGCGTCTGGTACGGATGATTCCGGCCAGGCGCCGCTCTCTCGTGCGCCCACAGACGCTCGCGGAACATCCGTCGACACCCCGCACACCCGCACACACCCGCGTACGCCCGCGTGTGCGAACAGGACCGGCCGCCGGAGATCCATATTCGGTCATGTAAGGGGACGAATCCGGTGACGAGGGGTAGTGAGGGGAGCAAATCCGTTCCCAGAACGGTCAGTTGTAGTGCTGAATAGAAAGCGCGGGGATACGCAACGGCGCGCGCCCGGCACTGCGGGAGGGGCGTACGCCTTCAGGCGGCAGAGAGGGGTTTGTTCGTGCCTGCCTATCCACAGACAGCGGTCCCACCGGCGCTGGCGCTTCCGGTGATCGAGGACGCGTTTCCTCGTAATCTGCACCCGTATTGGCCAAAGCTTCAGGAGAAGACCCGCTCCTGGCTGCTCGAAAAACGGCTCATGCCCGCCGACAAGGTGGAGAAATATGCCGATGGCCTGTGCTACACCGACCTCATGGCGGGCTACTACATTGGTGCCCCCAACGACGTGCTGGCCGCGATATGCGACTACAGCGCGTGGTTCTTCGTCTGGGACGACCGCCACGACCGCGACGTGATCCACGGAAGGACGGCGAGCTGGCGGCGGCTCGCCGTCCAGCTGCACGCGGCCACCGAGGCCCCACAGCTTCACCTGGACCACAGGGACCCGCTGGTCGCGGGCTTCGCGGACAGTCTCGAGCGGCTCTACGGGTCGCTGAGCCGGACGTGGAACGCCCGGTTCGCCCGCCACTTCCACGTGGTGATCGACGCGTACGACCAGGAGTTCCGCAACCGAATGACGGGAACGGTCCCGTCCGTCGACGAGTACATCGCTCTGCGCCGGAATACATTCGCGCACTGGATCTGGCTCGACCTGTTGGAGCCGACCGCGCAGCACGAACTCCCCACATGGGTGCGGAAGAACGAGGCATTCACGCGTGCGGCGCTCGCCTGCCAGGATTTCGCCGCCTGGTACAACGACCTCTGCTCGCTTCCGAAAGAACTCGCGGGAGAGGAACTGCACAACCTCGGGATCAGCCTCATCAAACACGAAGGGCTTTCCCTTCAGGAGGCGATCGCAGAAGTGCGGAGGAGGGTCGAGGGAACCATCACCGATTTCCTCGAGGCGGAGATCGAGGTCGAGCGTATCGCGGCCGCGACCGAGAATATCGGACCGCACGGGAAGGAACTCGCGGACGCCATCAGGTCGTGCATGTCGAATATGCGGAACTGGTTCAGTTCCGTGTACTGGTTCCATCACGAATCGGGGCGGTACGCGGTGGACAGCTGGGACGATCGCGCCACTCCGCCGTACATCACCGACACCGAACCGACGGAACAGACGGATCAAGTAGGTGAGTGCGCATGACCGTCGAGTCCACGCTGCCGGCCCCCGCGCCGAGCACCGGCCCGGAGCAGCCGCCGCCCGCCCCCGGTGGCGCGCCGCTCCTCGGCCACGCCTGGAACCTGCTGCGCGACCCGCTGGGCTTCCTGACGGAGCTGCGCGACGGCGGCGACGTCGTCCGGCTGAAGCTGGGCCCGAAGACGGCCTACGCGGTGTGCGACCCGGAGCTGGTCGCCACGCTCCTCAAGAGCCCGGACTTCCTGGTCGGCGGGCCGCTGTGGGAGACCATGGGCGTCCTGCTGGGCAAGGGGGTGGCGACCAGCAACGGGCCGCTGCACCGGCGCCAGCGCCGGGCGATCCAGCCCGCGTTCAGGATGGACCGGATCCACGAGTACGCGGTCGTGATGGAGGACGAGGCGCGCGCGATGGCCGCGCGCTGGAGCGACGGGCAGACGGTCGACATCGGCGCCGAGGTGTTCCGCACCGCGACCCGGATCGTGGCGCGTTCCGTGCTCCAGGTCGAGTCGATCGACGAGCGGGCGGACCGGCTGAGCGCGGCACTGCACACGGTGTTCGAGGGTCTGTACCGGCGGATGATCCTGTCCTTCGGGCCGCTGTACCGGATGCCGCTGCCGGCCAATCGGCGATTCGAGAACGCGCTGGCCGATTTGCATCGGCTGGTCGACGAGATCATCGCGGAGCGAAGGGCCGCGGCGGCTTCAATGGCCCCGGGAAGCAATCCGGACGACCTCCTCGCGGCTTTGCTCGACGACCGCGACGAGAATGGTGAAACGGTCAACGAGCAGGAGGTGCACGACCAAGTCGTCTCGCTCGTCGTGGCGGGAGCCGAGAATGTGGCGAAGACGCTGACGTGGACGTTCCAGCTTCTCGCCGAACACCCCGAGCACGAAAGCCGGTTGAGCGAGGAGCTCGAATCCGTCACGCGTGGCCGGCCGGTCGCTTTCGGTGACATCAAAGAACTCGCATATATGCGGAATCTCATCACCGAGTCGATGCGGATACGGCCCGCCGTCTGGATATTGACGCGGCTCGCCGCCGTCGACACGACGCTCGGCGGGTATCGCATTCCGGCCGGGTCGGACATCGTCTACAGCCCGCTGGCCATGCAGCGCGACCCGCGCGCGTTCCACGACCACCTGGCGTTCGACCCCGACCGCTGGCTGCCCGAGCGCGCCGCGGACGTCACGCCCGCGGCGCACGCGCCGTTCAGCGTCGGCAACCGCAAGTGCCCAGGAGACCACTTCAGCATGGCGGAACTGTCCCTGGTCCTGGGGGCGGTCGTGCAGAAGTGGCGGGTGACGCCGGCCGCCGGTGCGGACGGCACGCCCCGGATCGGGATCACGCTGCAGCCCCGGCAGGCGCTGATCAGGGTGGAGGCCCGCACCTAGAGCCCTAGCCCGCGAGCCGGACTCGGAAGGTCCTTCTGAAGGCGTTGGGCGTCGTGCCCAGCGCCTTCATGAACTGGTGCCGCATCGCCGCCGCGTTGCCGAACCCCGCGCGGAACGCGATCGCGTCGACCGTCTCGTCGGTGCCCTCCAGCAACGCCTGGGCCAGCAGCACCCGTTGGCGCAGCAGCCAGCGGTACGGGGTGGTGCCCGTCTCCTGCTGGAAGCGGCGCGCGAAGGTGCGCGGGGACATGTGGGCACGCGCCGCGAGCTCCTCCACGGTCACCGGCGCGTCCAGGTTCCGCTCCATCCAGGTCAGCACCTCGCCCACCGTGTCGCAGCGGGAGACGGGCAGCGGGCGCTCCACGTACTGCGCCTGGCCGCCGTCGCGGTGCGGTGGGACGACCATCCGGCGGGCGATCGCGTTGGCCACCTCGGAGCCGTGCTCGGTGCGGACGATGTGCAGGCAGGCGTCGATGCCCGCGGCCGTGCCGGCGGAGGTGATGACCGGGCCCTCGTCGACGTACAGCACGTCCGGGTCGACCCGGGTGCGCGGGAACTGGACGGCCAGCTCCCGGGCGTAGCGCCAGTGGACCGCGCAGCGGCGCCCGTCGAGCAGTCCGGCCGCGCCGAGCACGAACACCCCCGCGCACAGGCTGAGCACGCGCGCGCCCCGGTCGACCGCCTGCCGCAGCGCGTCGAGCAGCTCCGGCGGGTACTGGTCGAACCGGCGCCCGGCCGAGGGGATCGCGATGAGGTCGGCCTCCGCGAGCCGCTCCAGGCCGTGCGGGGTGGAGATCGTCATGCCGGGGACGTGCGTGGTCAGGGTCGGACCTTCGGCGGAGACCGTCGCGAAGTCGTACACGGGGAGCCCGGCGTCGCTCCGGTCGAGGCCGAACACCTCGCAGACGACGCCGAGTTCGAAGGGGTGCACGCCGTCGAGCAGCACCGCGGCCACGTTCGTCAATGTCGCTGCCTTCTGCATGCCGTCCAGTGTGCCGCAGAGTTGGCAGTAATTCGAGGGTCAGTGACGGTCCTGCCACTGCCCGGGCGGTCCGTGCGGCGCGACAGTAGAGGCATGAACACAGCGATGAACTACCTCACCGTCCTCGTCGTCTTCCTCCTCCTCGCCGCCCCGTCCCTGTACGGGATGGCGCACGACCGCCGCATCGACCGCGAGATCGCGAAGGCGCGGCGCGAGGCCGAGGAGACCTCCCGCCGCGCCGGGTTCGCCAAGGCGGCCTAGTACACCGGAACGCCTCAGAACTCCTCGTCGAAGCCGACCGAACCCTCGACCGCGACCTGGTAGGCCGAGGGGCGGCGCTCGAAGAAGTTGGTCAGCTCCTGGACGCCCTGCAGCTCCATGAAGGAGAAGGGGTTCTCCGAGCCGTAGACGGGCGCGAAGCCGAGGCGCTGCAGGCGCTGGTCGGCGACGCACTCCAGGTACTGCCGCATGGACTCGGTGTTCATGCCCGGCAGGCCGTCACCGCACAGGTCGCGGCCGAACTGCAGCTCCGCCTCGACCGCCTCCCGCAGCATGGCGGTGACCTGCTGCTCCAGTTCGTCGTCGAACAGGTCCGGCTCCTCCTTGCGGACCGTGTCGACCACGTCGAAGGCGAAGCTCATGTGCATCGTCTCGTCGCGGAACACCCAGTTGGTGCCGGTGGCGAGCCCGTGCAGCAGGCCGCGCGAGCGGAACCAGTAGACGTAGGCGAACGCCCCGTAGAAGAACAGCCCCTCGATGCACGCCGCGAAGCAGATCAGGTTGAGCAGGAAGCGGCGGCGGTCCGCCTTGGACTCCAGGCGGTCCATCTGCTCGACCGAGTCCATCCACTTGAAGCAGAACTCGGCCTTCTCGCGGATCGACGGGATGTTCTCCACCGCCGCGAACGCCGCCGACCGGTCCTCCGGGTCGGGCAGGTAGGTGTCGAGCAGCGTCAGATAGAACTGGACGTGCACGGCCTCCTCGAACAGCTGACGGCTCAAGTAGAGCCGCGCCTCGGGGGAGTTGATGTGCTTGTAGAGCGTCAGCACCAGGTTGTTGGCGACGATCGAGTCGCCCGTCGCGAAGAACGCGACCAGACGGCCGATCATGTGCTGCTCGCCCGGCGACAGCTTGGCGAGGTCGGCGACGTCCGAGTGGAGGTCGACCTCCTCCACCGTCCAGGTGTTCTTGATCGCGTCCCGGTAGCGCTCGTAGAAGTCCGGGTAGCGCATGGGCCGCAGGGTCAGTTCGAAGCCCGGGTCGAGCAAGTTCTTCTCAGGAGTGGTCGTCATTACTGGCAGGCCTCGCAGGACTCGGGGTTTTCCAGGGAGCAGGCGACCGCGTCGGCCTCGGACGCCGTCTGTACGGGGACGGTGGCGCGGGCCGCGGCGCGGGCGATGCGCGTCGCGGGGCGCGAGCGCAGGTAGTACGTCGTCTTCAGGCCCGACTTCCAGGCGTACGCGTACATCGAGGAGAGCTTGCCGATGGTCGGCGTCTCCATGAACAGGTTCAGGGACTGGGCCTGGTCGAGGAACGGGGTGCGGGCCGCCGCCATGTCGATGAGGCCGCGCTGCGGGATCTCCCACGCCGTGCGGTACAGGGCGCGCACCTCCTCGGGCACCCAGGTGAAGCCCTGCACCGAGCCGTTGGACTCGCGCAGCGCCTCCCGGGTCTGCGCGTCCCAGACACCGAGCGCCTTGAGCTCCGCCACCAGGTACGAGTTCACCTGGAGGAACTCGCCCGACAGCGTCTCGCGCTTGAAGAGGTTGGAGACCTGCGGCTCGATGCACTCGTAGACGCCCGCGATGGACGCGATGGTGGCCGTCGGCGCGATGGCGAGGAGCAGCGAGTTGCGCATGCCGGTCGAGGCGATGCGCTCGCGCAGCGCGGCCCAGCGCTCCGGCCAGGTGAACTCGACGCCGTAGTGGTCCGGGTGCAGCACGCCGCGCGCGGTACGGGTCTTCTCCCAGGCCGGGAGCGGGCCGTTGCGCTCGGCGAGGTCGGCGGACGCCTCGTACGCGGCGAGCATGATGCGCTCCTGGATCCGCGTGGAGAGCGCCTTGGCCTCGGGGGAGTCGAACGGGAGCCGCAGCTTGAACAGGACGTCCTGCAACCCCATCGCGCCCAGGCCCACCGGACGCCAGCGGGCGTTGGAACGGCCCGCCTGCTCGGTCGGGTAGAAGTTGATGTCGACGACCCGGTCGAGGAACGTGACGGCCGTGCGGACGGTCTCGTCGAGCCGCTCCCAGTCGATGTCCGAACCGTCGACGAACGCGCCGAGGTTGACCGACCCCAGGTTGCAGACGGCCGTCTCCCCGTCGTCCGTCACCTCCAGGATCTCGGTGCACAGGTTCGAGGAGTGGACCGTGTGGCCGGGCTCCGCCGTCTGGTTGGCGGTGCGGTTGGCGGCGTCCTTGAAGGTCAGCCAGCCGTTGCCGGTCTGCGCGAGGGTGCGCATCATGCGGCCGTACAGGTCCCGGGCGGGGATGGTCTTCTGGGCCTTGCCGTCCGCCTCGGCCTTCTTGTATGCGGCGTCGAACTCCGCGCCCCACAGGTCGACCAGCTCGGGCACGTCGGCCGGCGAGAACAGCGACCACGGCGCGTCCGCGTTCACCCGGCGCATGAACTCGTCCGGGATCCAGTGCGCCAGGTTCAGGTTGTGGGTGCGGCGCGCGTCCTCACCGGTGTTGTCGCGCAGCTCCAGGAACTCCTCGATGTCGGAGTGCCACGTCTCCAGGTAGACGGCGGCCGCGCCCTTGCGGCGGCCGCCCTGGTTCACGGCGGCGACCGAGGCGTCCAGCGTCTTGAGGAACGGCACGATGCCGTTGGAGTGCCCGTTCGTGCCGCGGATCAGCGAACCACGGCTGCGGATGCGGGAGTACGAGAGGCCGATGCCGCCCGCGTGCTTCGACAGCCGGGCCACCTGGTGGTAGCGGTCGTAGATCGAGTCGAGCTCGTCCAGCGGGGAGTCGAGCAGGTAGCAGCTCGACATCTGCGGGTGCCGGGTGCCGGAGTTGAAGAGCGTGGGGGAGGACGGCAGGTAGTCGAGCCGGCTCATCAGGCCGTACAGCGCGGCGACCTCGTCCAGGGCGCGGGCCGAATCGTCCTCGGCCAGGCCCGCGGCGACGCGCAGCATGAAGTGCTGCGGGGTCTCGACGACGTGCCGGGTGATCGGGTGGCGCAGCAGGTAGCGGCTGTGCAGGGTGCGCAGCCCGAAGTAGCCGAAGCGGTCGTCGGCGGCCGGGTCGATCAGGGCGTCGAGCCGGGCGGCGTGCACGCGGACGAAATCGGCGGTGCGGTCCGCGATCAGGCCCTCGCGGTGGCCGACCGCGACCGACTCCGTGAAGGACGTGACGCCCTGCGAGGCGGCCTCGGCGGCGATGGAGAGGGTGAGCAGGCGCGCGGCGAGCCGGGAGTACGCGGGGTCCTCGGAGATCAGCCCGGCCGCGGCCTCGGTGGCGAGTTCGCGCAGCTCGGCCTCGTCGGCGCGGGCACTGCGGCCGCGCAGCGCGGCGGCGGCGACCCGGCCGGGGTCGGCGTCGGGGAGGTCGGCGGTCAGCTCGGTCAGGGTGCGCAGCAGCGCGGTACCCGGAGCGTCTTCCGGTGCGGCTGAGACCGGTTCGGCGGGCGGCGCGATGGTCACGTGGAGGCTCTCCCTCGCTCGGCTCGGGGCCTGCGGGGAGGAGTGGCTCGGGCGCGCACACGGCGGCGCCGTCGTCACCGGCCCATTCCGCGAGGCCCGGACGTCGTCGACACCCGGACCGGACGGCTCGGGCGTACCGTCGACAGGTCCTCGGACTCACGCAGGCGCTTTGCGCGCTTACGTTCACCGTTGCGGGACAGTTCCGGATTTGCACCGGATTCCCCTGTGGCGACAGCGAGAGCGAGCATACATGTTGTGCCGGGCGCGTGCCGCATGCCCAGATGTTGTGTCGGCGCGCGCCGGGCGGTGGGGCCGCCCGACGCGCCGCGTGACCTCAGACGCCGGTGGCCGGCTGCTTCAGGATCGTGTTCACGAAGTCCTCGGTGAAGTTGCGCGCGCCGGTGCCGAGGGCGACCCGGCCGCGGTGCGCCGTGCGGGCGCTCACCAGGGGCGACTCCTGGTAGTAGGCGCGCGGGTAGTCGGCGTCGTAGGGGATGAACACCGTCTTGCCGCGGGTGAGTTCGGAGGCGCACTCCACGACGACCGTGCCGTCGGCCGCGGTCACGAACGACTCGTCGGCGCAGACCCCCACGGCGAGCGGGTCGTGCAGCGGGGAGCCGTTGGCCTCCTGGTACGCGTGCAGGTAGAAGCGCATCAGACGGGCCGACAGCGCCATGCCGTCACCCGCCGCCTCCAGCGTGGCCAGCTCCTCGGTCCCGAACCGCCAGCCGTGCGTCGCGTCGAGCCCGACCATCGTGTACGTGATGCCCGACGACACGACCAGATCCACCGCGTCCGGGTCCGCCCACGCGTTGAACTCGGCGACCGGCGTGATGTTCCCCGGCACCTCGGCGGCCCCGCCCATGAAGACGAGCCGCTTCACCCGCGCCGCGAAGCCCGGGTCCTCGGTCAGGGCGAGCGCCACATTGGTGAGCGGCCCCGTCGCGCACACCGTCAGCTCGCCCTCGTACTCCCGCGAGAGCCTGAGCAGTGCCTGCGCCGACGGCTCGGTCTGCTCGGCCGCGGTCGAGTCCGGCAGTCGCACGTCGCCCAGGCCCGCGTCGCCGTGGAACTCGCCGGCCGCGGAGTACGGCAGCCGGGTCAGCGGGCGGCCCGCGCCCCGGTGCACCGGGACGTCGGCGTCGATGCCGAAGGCGCGGGCCAGCGCCCGGCCGTTGCGGTAGGTCTGCTCGGCGGGGACGTTGCCGCCGACGGTCGTGTAGGCCTTGAGGTCCCACAGCCCGGTGCCGAGCAGGTACTGGAGGGCGACGGCGTCGTCGATGCCGGGGTCGCTGTCGAGGACGATGGGCGCGGTCGGCCGCGGCGAGAGGGACAAGGTTCCTCCAGGGTTGGTGGTCACGGGACACCGTAAAGGGACGAGCCCCCCTCCGGCCTGGAGGGGGGCTCGTCCCGGTGCGCGGGGCGGACGGCGGGGATCAGTGTCCGGCGCCGGCTCCCACGGAGGGCAGCTCGACCTGTACGCCCTTGTCGCCCGCGTCGGCGGTGTAGTCCTCGGGCGACGTCTCGTCGACGCCCTCCGGGGCCTTCACGGCCTTCAGGACGAAGGTGAGGACGACGGTGACGACGACGTTCAGGACGAACGCGGTGAGGCCGATGTAGCCGATCTCGCCGATGCCCGGGATCTCCTTCGACGAGCCGCCGAAGTGCTTCTGCGTCGGCGAGGCCACCCCGTACGCGGCGAACGTGCCGTACACCATGCCGACCGCCCAGCCGGCGAGCAGCGCCCAGCGGTGGAACCAGCGGGTGAACAGGCCGCCGACCAGGGCCGGGAAGGTCTGCAGGATCCAGATGCCGCCGAGCAGCTGGAAGTTGATGGCGACCGTCTTGTCCATGGTCAGGACGAAGGCGAGGGCGCCGACCTTCACGAGCAGCGAGACCAGCTTGGAGACCTTGGTCTCCTGGGCGGGCGTCGCGTCGGGCTTGATGAAGTCCTTGTAGATGTTGCGGGTGAAGAGGTTCGCCGCGGCGATGGACATGATGGCGGCCGGCACCAGGGCGCCGATGCCGATCGCGGCGAACGCCACGCCCGTGAACCAGTCGGGGAACATGTCCTCGAACAGCTGCGGGATCGCCAGCTGGCCGTTCTGCACCTTCACGCCGGCCGCGATCGCCATGAACCCGAGCAGCGCGAGCAGGCCGAGCATCAGCGAGTACAGCGGCAGGATCGTGGTGTTACGGCGGATGACCTCACGGCTCTTCGACGACAGGGTCGCCGTGATCGAGTGCGGGTACATGAAGAGCGCGAGCGCCGAGCCGAGCGCGAGCGTCGCGTAGGTCCAGGTGCCCGTCGAGCCGGGTGCGAGCGCTCCCACCGGCTTGTCGGTCGCGGGGTTGATCTGCGAGAACTTCTCCCCGGCCGAGGCGAAGATGTCGTCGAAGCCGCCCAGCTTGATCGGGATGTAGATGATGGCGACCGCGATGACGATGTAGATCAGCGTGTCCTTGACGAACGCGATCAGCGCGGGGGCCCGCAGACCCGACGAGTACGTGTACGCGGCCAGCACGCCGAAGGCGATCAGCAGCGGCAGGTCCTTGACGAACCAGTTGGTGCCCTCGCCGCCGCCGACGCCCATCACGTCGAGGACGGCCTGGATGCCGACGAGCTGGAGCGCGATGTACGGCATCGTGGCGAGGATGCCGGTGACGGCGACCGCGAGCGAGAGGCCCTTGGAGCCGAAGCGGCCGCGCACGAAGTCGGACGTCGTCACGTACCCGTGCTTGTGCGAGACCGACCACAGGCGGGGCAGGAACGTGAAGATCAGCGGGTACACGAGGATCGTGTAGGGCACCGCGAAGAAGCCGGAGGCGCCGGCCGCGTAGATCGCCGCCGGGACGGCGACGAAGGTGTACGCGGTGTAGAGGTCGCCGCCGAGCAGGAACCAGGTGATCCAGGTGCCGAACGAGCGGCCGCCCAGGCCCCATTCGTCGAGCGAGTCGGTCTCGGACCTGCGCCAGCGAGCGGCGAGGAAGCCCATGACCGTGACGGCCACGAAGAAGAGTATGAAGACGGTGAGTGCGACACCGTTGACGCCGTTGTTCACGCCTGGCTCCCAGCGGACTTACGGCCGCGCTGGTCACGCTGCCACAGCTTGTACGCGATCATCGTGAGCGCGGTCGAGATGAGCACCCAGAGCATCTGGTACCAGTAGAAGAACGGGATCCCGATGAAGTCCGGGTCGACCTTCGCGTACGAACTCACCCAGAGCATCGCGACGAACGGTGCGACAAGGCAGAGTGCAATGATCACGCGGACCGGCGTGATCACCGGTTGTTTCACTTCAGGCGCATCGGACATTTCGCGGCTCCGTCCCCTCGCTGGTCACGCTTATCTCGTGTTTAACGTGCGGGAAATCTAAGCGAGAGTCTTGATCTATGGAACCCCGGTCCGGATAACGGACGGGTCGCGATTCGCACACGCCCCTAGCAACAGCGGAACCCCTGCCGTGGATCCTTCTCCTGCCGGTCCGTCCGCATGCGTTCGAACTCCCGGCGCGAGGGCACGGAGGCGCCCGGATGCCGGTCGCGGGCGTGCGTGACGTACCGCTCGTACGCCGTCTCGTCCGTCAGCTCCCGGATGTACCAGCGCACGTGCCTAGCCGCCCGGAGCAGTGCCGACACCCGCATCGCGCGCCTCCTCCTTCTCCCGCCGGCTCGGGACCAGCCCGGCCGGTGCCACCAGCGTGGACTCCACGTACGGCGCCTCGCTGAGCCGCGACGACCCCGGGTGGCGGACGTGCCGGAGGCAGACCCGGGCCGCGTCCGCGATGACCACGACGACGAGCAGGGCGAGCGCGGCCGAAAGGACGCCGTCCACCGTGGAGTTGGTGACGACGGTGTGCATGTCGTCCATGTTCTTGGCGGGCGGCAGCACCTTCCCGGCGTCGATCGCGTCCTGGTAGTTCGAGCGCTGCTGGAAGAAGCCCACCCGCGGGTCGGAGGAGAACACCTTCTGCCAGCTCGCGGTCAGCGTCACCGTGGCGTCCCAGGCGAGCGGGATCCCGGTGATCCAGGCCCACTTGAGGCGCCCGGACTTCACCAGCAGCGTCGTGCAGACGGCCAGGGCGACGGCGGCGAGCAGCTGGTTGGCGATGCCGAAGATCGGGAAGAGCTGGTTGATCCCGCCGAGCGGCTCGTGCACGCCGACCCACAGGAAGTAGCCCCAGAGCCCGACCACGACACCGCTGGTGAGGACGAGCCCGGGCTTCCAGCTCACGTTCCTGAACGGCTTGTGGACGTTGCCCAGCATGTCCTGGAGCATGAAGCGCCCCACCCGGGTCCCGGCGTCGAGCGCGGTGAGGATGAACAGCGCCTCGAACATGATCGCGAAGTGGTACCAGAAGGCGCGCAGACCGCCCCCGGTGACCTTCGAGAAGATCTCGGAGACGCCGACGGCGAGCGTCGGCGCGCCGCCCGTGCGCGACAACAGGGTGGATTCCTCGACGCGTTCGGCCGCCCGCGCCAGGTCGTCGGGGGAGATCGAGTAGCCGAGCTGGGCGACGGCGTGCGACGCGGACTGGACGCTGTCGCCGATGACCCCGGCGGGCGCGTTCATCGCGAAGTAGAGGCCGGGGTCGATGATCGAGGCGGCGACCAGCGCCATCACGGCCACGGACGACTCCATGAGCATGGAGCCGTAGCCGATCATCCGGATCTGGGTCTCCTTCTGGATCATCTTCGGGGTCGTCCCCGACGAGATGAGCGCGTGGAAGCCGGAGAGCGCGCCGCAGGCGATGGTGATGAAGACGAAGGGGAACAGGGAGCCCGCGAAGACCGGTCCGTCCCCGCGCGTGGCGAAGTCGGTGACCGGGTCCATCTTCAGCGTCGGCAGCGCCACCACGACGCCGATCGCGAGCAGGGCGATGGTGCCGAGCTTCATGAACGTCGACAGGTAGTCGCGCGGCGCGAGCAGCATCCACACGGGCAGCACCGACGCGACGAACCCGTACGCGATCATCCAGATGACCAGCGTCGACGGCGCGAGCGTGAAGGTGTCGGCCCAGGACGACTCGGCGACCCAGCGGCCCGCGACCAGCGAGAGCAGCAGCAGCCCGACGCCGATCAGGGACACCTCGCTCACCCGGCCGGGGCGCAGCACCCGCAGGTAGACGCCCATGAACAGGGCGATCGGGATCGTCATCGCGATGGAGAAGGTGCCCCAGGGCGAGGCGGCGAGCGCGTTCACGATCACCAGGGCGAGCACCCCGAGCAGGATGATCATGATGGCGAAGGCGGCGAGCAGGGCCGCGGCCCCGCCGAACGGGCCGATCTCGTCGCGCGCCATCTGGCCGAGCGAGCGGCCGTCCCGCCGGGTCGAGAAGAACAGCACGACCATGTCCTGGACGGCACCCGCGAAGATGACGCCGACGATGATCCAGATCGTGCCCGGCAGGTACCCCATCTGCGCGGCGAGCACCGGCCCGACCAGCGGTCCGGCGCCGGCGATGGCGGCGAAGTGGTGGCCGAGCAGCACCCGCCGGTCGGTCGGGTGGAAGTCCATGCCGTCGTTCAGCCGCTCGGCGGGCGTGGCCCGCTTCGCGTCGACCTTCAGGACCTTGTACGCGATGAACTTGGCGTAGAAGCGGTAGGCGATGGCGTACGACCCGAGGGCGGCGGCCACCATCCACGCGGCGGAGACCTCCTCACCGCGGGAGAGCGCGAGCACGGACCAGCCGGCCGCGCCGACGAGCCCGACGACGGTCCACAGGATGATGGTGCGCGGAGTTGTTGTACGCACGGGTGCGTCCTCCCGTCCATGCGGTGACGGGAGGACCGTAGGGCAGAAATGTGATGTGCGCTACACCGCGAACGGGCTTGGTGCTACGGCGAGTTGGGTCGTCGTCGGTCCATCGGCCGCTGCACCGTGCCCCTCTCAGTCCATCGGCCGCTTCAGTCGCGCGACGAACTTGTAGCGGTCGCCGCGGTAGACCGAGCGGACCCACTCCACCGGCTGGCCCGAGCCGTCGATCGAGTGGCGGGAGAGCATCAGCATGGGCAGGCCCACGTCGGTGCCGAGCAGGCCGGCCTCGCGCGGCGTGGCCAGGGAGGTCTCGATGGTCTCCTCGGCCTCGGCGAGGTGGACGTCGTAGACCTCGGCCAACGCCGTGTAGAGCGAGGTGTACTTGACCAGGCTGCGGCGCAGCGCCGGGAAGCGCTTGGCCGAAAGGTGCGTGGTCTCGATCGCCATCGGCTCGCCGCTCGCGAGGCGCAGCCGCTCGATGCGCAGGACGCGCCCGCCCGCGGTGATGTCGAGCAGCCCGGCGAGGGTGTCGTCGGCGGTGACGTACCCGATGTCGAGCAGCTGCGAGGTCGGCTCCAGGCCCTGCGCCCGCATGTCCTCGGTGTACGAGGTGAGTTGGAGCGCCTGCGACACCTTCGGCTTGGCGACGAACGTGCCCTTGCCCTGGATCCGCTCCAGGCGGCCCTCGACGACGAGCTCCTGGAGGGCCTGGCGGACCGTGGTGCGGGAGGTGTCGAACTCGGCGGCGAGGGTGCGCTCCGGCGGCACCGGCGTGCCCGGCGGCAGCGTCTCCGTCATGTCGAGCAGGTGCTTCTTCAGGCGGTAGTACTTGGGCACGCGTGCGGTACGGACGGGCGCCCCGCTCTCGTTCTCCGCACTGCTGACGTCGGTGCTCATGCTCCGCCTTCCCGGCTCCGGTGCCGAAGCGACCGACGTACCCATCGGCCACGGCTCACATCGTGGCACGGCTCGCTCCGCGGGTCCCCTCTTGAGCACCCGCACGCTCCGTGATCCCTCCTTATACCGTCCGGTGACCGTCTGGTCTAGTCCACGCCGCCGGGCGAGTGGGAGCGGGCCCAACACCCGTGCCCCGGCGGGCGGGTGTCGTTCCGATAACGGACGCACGGTCCTTTCTCGGCCACCCTTGACACGTCTATTGGTCTGGGCCAAGCTCCCGGTACTGGTCTACACCATTAGTGACCAGGTCCCAGTCCCACCAGCCGTCACCACGTACGTCTCCACGTGCGTGGGCGCGTACTCGCCGTATGTCATCGCTGTGGGTGGGGGGTTGCAGGCATCCCTGAGGAGGGTGACATGAAGCGCAAGCTCATAGCGGCCGTAGGCGTCGCGGCCATGATGTCCGCGGTGGCGGCCTGTGGGGGAGACGGCGACAGCAACGCCGCCAAGGACCCGAAGGACCGTACCGGCACCGTCACGGTCTGGCTGATGGTCGACGCGCAGAGCACCTGGCCCGAGCTGGTCAAGGACGTCAACGCGCAGTTCAAGAAGAAGTACCCGAAGGTCAAGGTCAACGTCGCGTACCAGCAGTGGGCGGACAAGGCCAAGAAGCTCGACACCGCCCTCGGCGGTGACAAGTTCCCGGACGTCGTCGAGCTCGGCAACACCGAGACGATGCAGTACATCCTCAACGGGGCGCTCGCCGAGATCGACCCGAAGAAGTACGACAACAGCGACACCTGGATCAAGGGCCTCAAGGACACCTGCACCTTCGAGGGCAAGCAGTACTGCGTCCCCTACTACGCGGGTGCCCGCGTCGCCATCTACAACAAGGACATGCTGAAGGCGGCCACCGGCTCCGACACGCTGCCCACCACCGAGGACGACTTCCTCAAGGCGATGGACAAGGAGACGGCGAAGCAGGGCGCCAAGGACAAGCGCTTCTCGTCGCTGTACCTGCCGGGCCGCTACTGGTACGCCGCCATGTCCTACGTCGCTGCGTACGGCGGCCAGATCGCCAAGTACGACGACGGTTCGAAGGAGTGGAAGGCCTCCCTGTCCGACCCCAAGTCGCAGGAAGGCATCCAGCACTTCATCGACCTGGTGAAGAAGTACAACAAGGGCGACATCACCAAGGACGAGCAGGACCACGCCAATGTGATGGCCAACGAGAAGGCCGGCGTCCTGTACGGCAACGGCTGGGAGGCCGGCTCCGTCATCGACGGCAAGGCCAACGGCAACCCGAAGCTGAAGGACAAGATCGGCACCGCGGCGATGCCCGGCCCGAACGGCAAGACCCTGCCGTCCTTCATCGGCGGCTCGGACCTCGCGGTCACGCAGAAGTCGAAGAACGCGGACCTCGCCGAGGACTGGATCTCCCTGTTCACGAGCGAGAAGTCCGAGGAGGTCCTCGCCTCGAAGAACATCCTCCCGAACAACACCAAGCAGCTGCAGCCGCTGAAGGACAAGCCGGAGACGGCCCCCGTCGCCAACGCGGTCGAGAGCGCCTGGTTCACGCCGATCGCCCCGGGCTGGACCGCGATCGAGAAGGAGGAGGTCCTGAAGAACATGCTCCTGGACATCCTCAAGGGCAAGTCCGTCGCCGACGCCACCAAGACGGCCGACGCCAAGATCGACGAGCTGATCAACAAGGAGTCCTGAGCCTTCAGGGCTCCGGGGTGACGGGCGGGGCCGGGTGCATCATCCGGCCCCGCCCGGGCCCCTTTCTCCCTTTCGCTGAGAACGAGGAAGGTCAGCCACGTGACTGCCGCCGACACCAAGGCCGCCGGGCCGCCGCTCACCGCAGCGGACGCCCCGCAAGGAGGGCCGCTCGCGAAGCAGCCCCCCGGCGCCGGCCGCCCCAAGCGGAAGAAGGGGGCGCTGCTCCCCTACCTCCTGATCCTGCCGGCGATCGTCGCGCTGGCCGCCGTCTATGCGTACCCCCTGGTCAAGACCGTGATCATGTCGTTCCAGGACATGGGGCGGCGTGAACTGTGGACGGGCGAGAGCCCGCCGTGGGTCGGCTTCGACCAGTTCACCAACATCCTCGGTGACCCCGAATTCTGGCGCGTCACCCTCCGCACGGTCGTCTTCATGGCGGTCTGCGTCGTCGCCACCATGGCGATCGGCCTGCTGATCTCGCTGCTGATGATGCGCCTGTCGACCTGGGTGCGGCTCACGCTCACCACCGCGCTGATCGCCGCCTGGTCGATGCCGCTGCTCGTCGCCTCGTCGATCTTCCGCTGGCTCGCCGACTCCGACTACGGCCTGGTCAACACGATCATCGCCAAGTTCGCCGGCGACGACTGGCTCGGCCACAACTGGTTCCTCGACCCGGTCCAGGGCTTCACGGTGATCGCCGCGCTGGTCATCTGGGGCGCCATCCCGTTCGTCGTGATCACCCTCTACGCGGCCCTCACCCAGGTCCCCGCTGAGCTGGAGGAGGCCGCCCAGCTCGACGGCGCCAGCGCCTTCGGCGTCTTCCGCTTCGTCACCTGGCCGGTCATCAAGCCCGTCTTCATCATGGTCACCACGCTCTCGGTGATCTGGGACTTCAACGTCTTCGGGCAGATCTGGCTGCTGCGCGGCAACAAGCCCGAGCCGGACTACGAGACCCTCGGCCTCTACTCCTTCTCCAAGGCCTTCACCTCGACGTCCTTCAGCCAGGGCACCGCCATCGCGCTGATCACCGTACTGATGCTGTCCGGCGTGGCCGTGTACTACCTGCGCCAGCTCATGAAGACAGGAGAGGTCGAATGAGCGCCTCCACCGCACCGGTCAAGGAGGGGCTGCGCCCCGACCGCAAGAAGACCAAGCTCGGCTACAACGTCCTCGGGCTCGTCATCGCCGTCGTGATGGCCTTCCCGGTCTACTGGCTGATCATCTCGGCGCTGCGCCCCAACCACGAGATCCGGTCCTACGACCAGACGCTGTGGCCGTCGTCGATCACCTTCGACAACTTCGCGCGCGCCGTGAAGCAGCCCAACTTCGGCACCGCGATCCAGTCCAGCCTCATCATCTCGATCACCGCCGTCGTCGGTGGCATGATCATCGCGACTCTCGCGGCACTCGCCGTCGGCCGCTTCCGCTTCACCGGCCGGCGCGCGCTCCTGATGGTCCTGATCCTGGTCCAGATGCTGCCGCCGACCGCGATGCTCATCCCGATCTACGCACAGCTCAACGCCATGGGCGGACTCAACGAGTACTGGGGCGTCATCGTCGTCTACCTCGTGTCCACGCTGCCCTTCGCCACGGTGATGATCCGCGGCTTCGTGGTCAACATCCCCGTGGAACTGGAGGAGTCGGCGATGGTCGACGGCTGCACGCGCATGGGCGCGTTCCGCCGCATCATCTTCCCGCTGCTCGCCCCCGGCCTCGCCGCCTCGTCGATCTTCGCCCTCGTCAACGCGTGGAACGAGTACCTGTTCGCGTACATCCTGATGAACGAGGACTCGAAGTACACCCTGAACGTCTGGCTCATGACGTTCACGACGGAACGGGGCACCGACTACGGTGCGCTGATGGCCGCGTCCACGATGATCGCCCTGCCGGTGGTGGTCTTCTTCATGTTCATCCAGAAGAAGATGGCCACGGGGCTCACCTCCGGCGCCGTGAAGGGATAACGCCACCCGATGACGACACTCGCACCCGGTACGGACACCCTCACGCGGGACGCCCTGACCGTCCTGCAACCCGGCTTCACCGGCACGACCGCCCCCGACTGGCTGCTCCGGCGCCTCGGCGAGGGCCTGGCATCGGTCGGACTCTTCGGCCGCAACATCGCCACCCCCGACCAACTGGCCGCCCTGACCGCACAATTGAGGTCCGAGCGCGGCGACGTCCTGGTCGCCATCGACGAGGAGGGCGGGGACGTCACCCGCCTCGAGGTCCGCACGGGCTCCTCGTTCCCCGGCAACCACGCTCTCGGCGCGGTCGACGACGTCGAACTGACGCGGGGGGTGGCCTTCGAACTCGGCCGCCGCCTCGCGGAGTGCGGCGTCAACCTCAACTGGGCACCGTCCGCCGACGTCAACGCCAACCCCGACAACCCGGTCATCGGCGTCCGCTCCTTCGGCGCCGACCCGGCCCTGGTGGCCCGGCACACCGCGGCGTACGTCGACGGCATGCAGGCCGCCGGAGTCGCCGCCTGCACCAAGCACTTCCCCGGCCACGGCGACACGGGCGTCGACTCGCACCACGACATGCCGCGCATCGACGTCGGCCTCGACGTGCTGCACGCCCGCGACCTCGCCCCGTTCCGCGCCGCGATCGAGGCGGGCAGCCGGGCCGTGATGAGCGCGCACATCCTGGTCCCGGCCCTCGACCCGGACCGCCCGGCGACGCTGTCGCGCCGCATCCTCACCGGACTGCTCCGCGAGGAGATGGGCTACGACGGGCTCATCGTCACCGACGGCATGGAGATGCAGGCCATCGCCGGCACGTACGGCATCGAACGGGGCAGCGTCCTCGCCATCGCCGCGGGCGCCGACGCCATCTGCGTGGGCGGCGGGCTCGCCGACGACGACACGGTGCTGCGGCTGCGCGACGCCCTGGTCGCCGCCGTCCGCGCCGGCGAACTGCCGGAGGAACGGCTCGCGGACGCCGCCGCGCGGGTGCGGTCCCTCGCGGAGTGGACCTCGGCGCCGGCCGGCCGCACGCCGGGCGCGTCGGGGGGCGTGCCCGGCAGCGGCGGCGTCAGCAGCGACATCGGCCTGGTCGCCGCGCGCCGCGCGCTCACGGTGACCCGCGGCGCGTACGTCCCGCCGGTGGCCGGGGCCCCCGTCCACGTGGCCGCCTTCTCGCCGGTCGCCAACATCGCGGTCGGCGACGAGACCCCGTGGGGCGTCGGCGCCGAGCTCGAACGCCTGCTGCCCGGCACCACCACCGGTTCCTACACGGGGCCCGAGGCCGGTGCGCAGGCGCTCGCGGCCGCGGGGGAGCACCGCATCGTCGCGGTCGTCCGCGACGAGCACCGGCACGCGTGGATGGCCGCGGCCCTGGACACGCTGCTCGCGGCGCGGCCCGACACGGTCGTCGTCGAGATGGGCGTCCCGCAGGCGTCCCCGCGCGGCGGTCTGCACATCGCCACGTACGGCGCGGCCCGGGTGTGCGGGGTCGCTGCCGCGGAGGTCATCGTCGGCGGCTGACCGACGCGTGGAACCGACAGTGCCGGTCACCCCGGGCGGGGGTGACCGGCACCGTCATGTGCGGAGCGGCTCGGCTACAGGCCCTGCCACTCCGGCTTGTTGACGTATGTGTGCCGGAAGTAGTCGGCGAGCTTCAGCTTGGACGCGGCGGCCTCGTCCACGACCACGGTCGCGTGCGGGTGCAGCTGCAGCGCGGACGCGGGCACCACGGAGGCGACGGGTCCCTCGACGGTCGCGGCGACGGCGTCGGCCTTCCCCTCGCCCGTGGCGAGCAGCACCAGGTGCCGCGCCTCCAGGATGGTGCCGATGCCCTGGGTGATGACGTGCCGCGGGACCTGGCTCAGGTCCCCGTCGAAGAACCGCGCGTTGTCCGTGATCGTCTGCTCGGTGAGCGTCTTGATCCGGGTCCTGGACGCGATCGACGAACACGGTTCGTTGAACCCGATGTGCCCGTCGGTCCCGATGCCGAGCAGCTGCAGGTCGACGCCGCCGGCCTCGGCCAGCGCCTTGTCGTACGCCTCGCAGGCGGCCTGCACGTCGTCGGCGCTGCCGTCGGGGCCGATGAACGAGCCCTCGCCGAGCCCGAGCGGCTCCACGACCTCGCGCAGCACGGTCGCGCGGTACGACTCGGGGTGCCCGGTCGGCAGCCCCACGTACTCGTCGAGCTGGGCGATCCGCGCCTTGGACGCGTCGACCTCGCCGCCGCGCACCTTGGCCGTCAGTGCCTGATAGATGGGGAGCGGGGTCGAGCCGGTGGCTACCCCCAGCAATGCGTCGGGCTTGCGTCGCAGCAGCTGGGCCATGGCCTCGGCGATCAGCTCGCCACCTGCCTTGGCGTCCGGAACGATCACAACTTCCACGCTGGGCCTGCCGTTCTGGTCAGAGGGGACTGGAGAAGACGGTGGTATAGACCAATCTAGCAGAGCGACACCCTGCCGGTCAGGCCCTCCACGGACCCCACCCCGTCCATGCTCCGCGCTGCACCGACCCACGGCACGTCGGGGCATCCGCCCAGGGGGTGACCGCCCTGCCGCGCCCCCGTCATGGCGGGACGGCCGAGCCGGCGCGGGCCCTGCGTGGCCGGTCAGCCCCGGGTGCGCGTCCCCCGGGAAGCCCTTCCGCTGGGCGGGGCGCACGGTCGGCGGCCACAGTGGAGGGTGGAAGGTGTCCGGGGTCAGCAGGCGCCGGGCCGTGCCCACGTACCGGAGGTGCCCGCATGCCCGCCACGCCCTCTGCCCCGGCCCCCCAGGACCAGCCGCCGGGCGGGCCGCCCTCGGGCCCTACCGGGAAGCCGGCGGATCGGTCGGACAGGTCGGATCGGTCGGACAGGTCGGATCGGTCAGAGCGATCGGAGCCGCGAGCTCAGGACCGGCCCGGGCGGATCATGGCCCGCGAGATCCGCGAACAGCCCGACGTGCTGCGCCGCCTCCTCGCCACCGGTGCCCCGCGCATCCAGGACGTGGCCCGCCAGGTCGCCGCCCGCACCCCCCGCTTCGTCCTCCTCACCGCCCGCGGCACCTCCGACAACGCCGCCCTCTACGCCAAGTACCTCCTGGAGATCCAGCTCGGCCTGCCCTGCGGCCTCGCCTCGATGTCCACCACGACGGCCTACGGCGCCCGCCCCGACCTGCGCGACGTCCTCGTCATCACCGTCAGCCAGTCCGGCGGCTCGCCCGACCTGGTCGCCTCGACGAAGGCCGCCCGCGAGGCCGGCGCGATCACCCTCGCCGTGACCAACAACCCGGACTCCCCGCTCGCCGCCGTCTCCGAGCACCACATCGACATCATGGCCGGACCGGAGAAGGCGCTCCCCGCGACGAAGACCTACACCGCGTCCCTGCTCGCGCTCTACCTCTTCGTCGAGGGACTCCGGGGCGGGGACGGCTCGGCCGCCGCCGTGCTGCCCGACCACATGACCCGGCTGATCGACCGCCAGGACGAGGTCCGCACCCTGGCCTCCCGCTACCGCTTCGCCGAACGCATGGTGATCACCTCCCGTGGCTACGGCTATCCGACCGCCAAGGAAGCGGCCCTCAAGCTGATGGAGACCAGCTACATCCCCGCGCTGGCCTACTCCGGCGCCGACCTGCTGCACGGCCCGCTCGCCATGGTCGACAACATCTCCCCGGTCATCGCCGTGGTCACCGACGGCAGGGGCGGCGAGGCGCTCCAGCCCGTCCTCGACCGGCTGCGCGGGCGCGGCGCCGACCTCATGGTGATCGGCCCCCAGGCCCAGGTCGACCGGGCCTCCGCCGGCTTCGTGCTGGCGACCGACGGGGTGGCGGAGGAGGTGCAGCCGGTGCTGGAGATCCTGCCGCTGCAACTGCTCGCCTACGAGGTGACGATCGCCCGCGGCCAGGACCCGGACGCACCCCGCGCCCTCGCGAAGGTCACGGAGACGAGGTAGGCCGTCGGGCCGTCGGGTCGTCACAGCCGTCACGGCCGTGGGTGCCGCCACAGCCGCGGGTGCCGTCACGGCCGTGGGTGCCGTCGGTCCGGTCTTCGGTCCCGGGAGGCGAGGCGGACCCGGGGCGGGAAGACCCTCAGATCAAGGAACCCCCCGTCGCATCGACCCACTGCCCCGTCACCCACCGACCGTCCGGCGACGCCAGGAACGCCACCACGTCGGCTATCTCCGCCGGTGTCCCCACCTTGCCGAGCGCCGAGAAGGCCGCCGCCCCGGCCCACGCCTCGTCACTGGAGCGCAGCCACTGCGCGTTCACGTCCGTGTCGACGATGCCCGGCGCCACCGTGTTCGCCGTGATCCCGCGCGGGCCGAGCACCCGGGCCAGGTACCGCGTGAAGACCTCCAGCGCGCCCTTCGTCATCGCGTACGGCATGAGCTCGGCCATGGCCGTCGTCCGCGTGGCGCCCGAGGAGATGTTGATGATGCGGCCGCCGTCCCGCAGTCGTTCCGCCGCGAGCCGGGTGAGGAAGAACGGCGCCCTGGTGTTCACCGTGAAGAGCCGGTCGAACTCGGCCTCGTCGATCGCCTCGAACGCGCTCGACGTGGGCACCGCCGCGTTGTTCACGAGGATGTCCAGGCCGTCCGCCCGCGCGTCGAACCTCGCCCACACCTCCTCGGCCGCGCCCGGCGTACCGAGCTCCACCCCGAGCGCGAACGCCGACCCGCCGGCCGCCTCGATCGCCGCCACGGTCTCCTTCGCCGCCGCCTCGTTCGTCCCGTAGTGCACCGCGACCCGTGCCCCGTCCCGTGCGAGCCGCTCGGCGACGCCCCGCCCGATACCCCGGCTCGCCCCCGTGACCAACGCCGTCCTGCCCGTGAGTACGCCCATCCCGGACGCCCCCTCTCATGCTCGTCGCACATATCTGTAGCGATCGTTAGAGAAAGACCGTAGCGCACGCCCGACCCGGTTTTCTAGTGGGCGCTATAGAATTCACCCCATGGCGACCAAGCAGCGCGGGCGGCCCCGTTCGTTCGACCGGGAGACCGCCCTGGAGAAGGCCATGCGCGCCTTCTGGGAGAACGGCTACGAGGCGACCTCGGTCTCCGACCTGACCCGCGAGATGGGCATCGGGGCCCCGAGCCTGTACGCCGCGTTCGGCGACAAGCGCTCGTTGTTCGAGGAGGTCGTGCGGGTCTACGGCGTCACGCACGGCTCGGGCCCCGGCCGCGCCCTGACCGAGGAGCCCACGGCGCGCGGGGCGATCGCCCGGCTGCTGCGCGAGGCGGCCGACGAGTTCACCGACCCCGGGCACCCGCACGGCTGCCTGGTGATCCACGCCGCGACGAACTGCACGACCCCCGAGGTCGAGCAGGCCCTCCGGGACCAGCGCGGCGCCAGCCTCGCCGCCATCGAGGACCGGCTCCGGCAGGGAGTGGACGCCGGAGAGCTGCCGTCCGGCACGGACACCGCGGCGCTCACCCGCTTCGTCGGGGCCGTGTTCCAGGGCATGTCGCAGCAGTCGCGGGACGGCGCGAGCCGCGCCGAGCTGGAGGCCGTCGCCGATCTCGCGATGACGGTCTGGCCTCAGAATGAACCGGTCGTGCCCGGCACCCGTGGGTGAGGGCGTACGTTGGAGTAGCCGTGGGCTCCGTCGTCGGAGGAAGAGACGACAACAAACCTCCGTCGATGCATGGACATCGGAGAATGGTCTAGTCCACAATGCGTAACTGAGACCTCCGCCCTCCCCGCACAGGAGGACGGACAGAGGAACCGCGCTCTCTGCCCTGACTGCGCCGGATCCTCGATCGACAGACGGGACCGCACACCTGGACGTCGATGCACCTGAAGGGCTGCGGTGCCAGGGAAAGGGTTGAGGGTCCCGACCCCCGGCGCCGCGGCCCGTCGGTCTTTCCGGGGCGATACCTGGCGATACCTGTCGACACTCGTCGATACCCGCCGACACCCGCCGACCTCCGTCGGTCAGAGGCGATACCGATCGATTCGGGGCCCTGCCGACCGACAGGTACGCTCGGGCTCGTGCCCTCCATGAACGATCTCGTACGCCAGCACACCGCCCTCGGTGACTCCGACCTCGAGTGGCTGCATCTGCTGGTCTCGGAGTGGCAGTTGCTCTCCGACCTCTCCTTCGCCGACCTCGTCCTGTGGGTGCCCACGCGCGACGGCACGCGGTACGTCTCCGTCGCGCAGATGCGCCCCAACACCGGGCCCACGTCCTACCAGGACGACATGGTCGGCCACCTGGTGCCGCGCGGCCGCCGCCCGATGCTGGACGCCGCGCTCGACGAGGGCCGCATCGTGCGCGAGGGCGACCCCGAGTGGCGCGAGGAGGTCCCGGTCCGGGTCGAGTCCATCCCCGTACGCAGGGAGGGCCGCGTCCTCGGCGTCATCGCGCGCAACACGAACCTGCTGACCGTCCGTACGCCGTCGCGCCTGGAGCTGACCTACCTCCAGTCGGCGTCCGACCTCGCGCAGATGATCGCGGCCGGATCGTTCCCCTTCCCGGGGCAGCAGGTCGACATGGACGCGTCCCCGCGCGTGGGCGACGGACTGATCCGGCTCGACGCCGACGGGGTCGTCCAGTACGCGTCGCCCAACGCCCTGTCCGCGTACCACCGCCTCGGCTTCCAGGCCGATCTGGTCGGCCACCACCTCGGCACCACCACGGCCGAACTCGCCCCGTCCCGCGGACCGGTGGACGAGGCGCTCGCCAAGGTGGCCAGTGGCTGGGCGCCGCGCGAGTTCGAGATCGAGGGCGAGGAGGGCTCGATCCAGCTGCGCGCGATCCCGCTCAAGCCGAAGGGGACCAGGATCGGTTCCCTCGTGCTGCTCCGCGACGTCACCGAACTGCGGCGCCGCGAGCGGGAATTGATCACCAAGGACGCGACCATCCGGGAGATCCACCACCGGGTGAAGAACAACCTGCAGACCGTCGCCGCGCTGCTGCGCCTGCAGGCCCGGCGCATCGAGTCGGACCGGGGGCGCGAGGCGCTGGAGGAAGCGGTCCGGCGCGTGGGTTCGATCGCGATCGTGCACGAGACGCTCTCCCAGAACCTGGACGAGCGCGTGGAGTTCGACGAGATCGCCGACCGGGTCCTCGCGATGGTGGCGGAGATCTCGCCGGGCCAGGTGACGGGCCGGCGCACGGGACGCTTCGGGATCCTGGACGCCGAGGTGGCCACCCCGCTGTCGATGGTCCTGACCGAGGTGCTGCAGAACGCACTTGAGCACGGCTACCGGCAGGGCGACACCGGCACGGTGGAGGTCTCGGCCGTCCGCGGCGGCACCAGCAAGGAGGCCCGGCTGCTGATCACCGTCCAGGACGACGGCGTCGGACTGCCCGAGGGCTTCGACCCGAAGCGGGCCGGGAACCTGGGGCTGCAGATCGTCCGCACCTTGGTGGAGGGCGAGTTGGGCGGATCGTTCGACATGGTGCCGGCCCCGGAGCGCGGCACCCGGGTCGTCCTCGACATCCCGGTCAACTCGCAGAAGTAGCCGCCTACGCAGAAGCAGCCGCCTACGCAGAGTCGTAGGCGCGCTGCGGCTCCTCCGTAGACACTGCGCAGACGCAAACAGCAGTGAGCCCCGGACCGTTGAACGGTCCGGGGCTCACTGCTCGCGTTGCTCGGGTCATGTCCCGGGCTGAGCCTGGGGGAGCATCGGGGGTACTGCGCGCTGCGGCTCGGGGGCGGGAGATGCGTACTCGCTGTACGCGCCGCCGGGCTCAGGCTCGAACGGGGTGGGGAATCAGGCGGAGGCCTGACGGGCCCGGTTGCGAGCGGCGCGGCGCTTCATCGCGCGGCGCTCGTCCTCGCTGAGGCCACCCCAGACGCCGGAGTCCTGGCCGGACTCGAGCGCCCACTGCAGGCACTGCTCCATGACGGGGCAGCGACGGCAGACGGCCTTGGCTTCCTCGATCTGCAGCAGCGCAGGACCAGTGTTGCCGATGGGGAAGAAGAGCTCGGGGTCTTCTTCGCGGCAAACGGCGTTGTGACGCCAGTCCATGGCTGCTACCTCTCCTTGGTATTACGTGCAGGTTGCTTGTGAATGTGAACGCTTTCACGAATCCCTCAACAAGTGAAGGGCCGAACGTCACATACGCGACGGTGGTCCGTTGCTTTGAGGAGGGGATTCGGGCTCTCTGTGGGGCCGATGTTGCGGGCCGTCCCGAGCGCCATGTAGAGATTCGCAAACCTCGGCGGCGGATACAACCCCTTCCGGAAAGTTTTTTTTGATTCCTCGGTGTCGGCTAGGTCACAGCCGTACTTCCATGGGGTGGATGCTGGCCCAAACGTTCGAGATAAAGGACTTTGGGCCCTTCCACTCACACAATCACACGCAGTGCACGGCGTACGCCTGTGAACGTCACGCTCGTCCGCAGCCCGAGGTGGTCACCGTCCATCTGAAGGGGCAGGGGCACCTTCGAATGCAAGGTGAAGTCGGTCAGGTCGTGGAGCGTGACCGCGTTCTTGCCGTGGGGGCCCCGGTCGGGGGTCGACATCAGCAGCTGGGTGCCGTAGCGGGTCACTGCCGGGGTCGACAGTTTCTTCAATCCGAGCACGTCAAGGCCGGTGTCGAAGGACGCCTGGGGCGTCGGGTAGAGCGGCCGGTTGCCCAGGAAGGACCACGGGGACGTGTTGCTGACTATGGAGACGACCAGATCCGTGACCGGGTCCTCGCCCGGGCGTTCGAGCGTGATCGTGCCGTGCCGGCGGTCGGGCTCGCCGAGGAACTGGCGGACCACCTGTCGCACATACAGGGCGTGCGTCGAACGCTTGCCGCGTTCCCGCTGCTGCTCGACCCGGCCCACGACGCCCGCGTCGAAACCGAGGCCGGCACTGAACGTGAACCAGCGGGACGGCACCGCCTCGTCCTCGGTGCCGGGAGTGCCTCCGGCGAGACCCAGGCCCACCGTGCGCTGCCGGCCCTCGCGCAGGGCGTCCAGGAGCTGTCCCGTGGCCTCCACGGGCTCGTTCTGCAGACCCAGGGCGCGGGCGAAGACGTTCGTGGAGCCGCCGGGCACGACCGCGAGGCCCGGCAGGCGGTCGAGGTCGGGGCCGTGGTGCAGCAGGCCGTTCACGACCTCGTTGACCGTGCCGTCGCCGCCGAGGGCGACGACCAGCTCGATGTCCTTGCTCTCCGCGGCCTGCCGGCCGAGGTCCCGGGCGTGGCCGCGGTACTCGGTGGTGACGGCCTCGAGCTTCATCTCGCTCGCCAGCGCGTGGATCAAGACATCACGCGTGCGCTCGCTGGTGGTGGTTGCCGCCGGATTGACCACGAGAAGTGCACGCATGCAAGGCAGGGTACCTAGCGGCCTTGATCGCGCCCAGACCGAGGTAGGAGTCACGTAAGAGTCCGCCGGTCACCGGGGCAGGACGCACCCTCCGGTGGGGCGGGCGCCGGGGGCTACTCTGCAAAGGTGACCTCAGAGCAGAACCCCGCCCCCGAGACCTCCGTAGAAGACGGCCCCCGCCCCGGTCGGCTGACCGCCGCCGCGGCCCTGGCCGGCCTCGAAGGGGCCGCCCTCGTCGTGGGAGGCGCCTACATGCTGATCGCCGGACTCGCGGGACACCCCGACAACCCGGAGCAGGCGATCACCGGCGGCGTCACGCTGATCGTGCTCGCGCTGCTGCCGCTGTTCGCCGCGCGCGGACTGCTGGCCCGCAAGAGCTGGAGCCGCGGTCCGGCGATCATCACGCAGATCATGGCGCTGCCCGTCGCCTACACGCTGCTCCAGGCCGACAGCGTGGCCATCCCCGGCGGGATCGTGCTGGGCGTGGTGGCCGTCGCCGCCCTCGTACTCCTGGTCAATCCCGCCACCACGCGCGCGCTCGGCATCCGTACGCCGGGGTCCTCCCAGTAGCGCGCGGTACGTCGCCACGAGAAGGCGCCCGGTACGGGATCCGTACCGGGCGCCTTCTCGTTCGTTCTCGTCGCTGCGCGGGTCACTCCTCGACGAGGAGCTTCTCCCGCAGCTGCGCCAGCGTGCGGGCCAGCAGCCGGGAGACGTGCATCTGCGAGATGCCGACCTCCTGGGCGATCTGCGACTGCGTCATGTTCCCGAAGAAGCGCAGGAGCAGGATGCGCTTCTCGCGCGGCGGCAGGTCCTCCAGGAGCGGCTTGAGGGACTCGCGGTACTCGACGCCCTCCAGCGCCTCGTCCTCGGCCCCCAGGGTGTCGGCCACCGCCGGGGACTCGTCGTCCGTGTCCGGGACGTCCAGGGACAGCGTGGAGTACGCGTTGGCCGACTCCAGGCCCTCCAGGACCTCCTCCTCGGAGATGCCCAGCTTCTCGGCGAGCTCGTGGACCGTGGGGGAGCGGCCGTTCAGCTGCGACAGCTCCGCCGTCGCCGTGGTCAGGGCGAGCCGCAGTTCCTGGAGGCGGCGCGGGACGCGCACCGCCCAGCCCTTGTCGCGGAAGTGCCGCTTGATCTCGCCGACGACCGTCGGGGTCGCGTACGTGGAGAACTCCACGCCGCGCTCCGGGTCGAAGCGGTCGACGGACTTGATCAGGCCGATCGTCGCGACCTGCGTGAGGTCGTCGAGCGGCTCGCCGCGGTTGCGGAAGCGGCGCGCCAGGTGCTCGACCAGGGGCAGGTGCATGCGCACGAGCTGGTTGCGCAGCTCGGCGTACTCCTGGCTGCCGTCCTTGAGGGTGCGCAGCTCGATGAACATCGCCCGCGCACCGCTGCGGTCCTGCGGGTCGTGTCGGCCGTGCTGCTCACCGTGTCGCTGGTGGTCGCTCATCAATCCCGCCCGTCGCGCGTCCGATCCCCCTGGGGCCCCGCGAAGCCCGGCCCCGGTGGTCGGTGCTGCCTGCTGTGGAGCATCGGCCGCCGGGTCCGTCGTGTCCTCCGGGTGCGGCCGGGCCTGCTGTTCGGGGATGCCGGTGGTCAGCCGTCGCATCCCGCCCGTGCCGTCGGCCGGGAGATCCCGTGTGCCGCGCTTGTCGTCCCGCACCGGACCGTCCCCGTTCATCACGCCGGGCCGGGGCCCGCGCCGCGCTTCTTGTAGAGGCTGATCGAAACGGTCCTGTCCTCGGCCACGGTGGAGTCGACCTGGCCCGCGAGGGCCGAAAGGACCGTCCACGCGAAGGTGTCGCGCTCCGGCGCCCGGCCGTCCGTCGTCGGCGCGGAGACGGTCACCTCCAGGGAGTCGTCGACGAGACGGAACACGCAGCTGAGCACGGAGCCGGCGACGGCCTGCTGGAGCAGGATGGCGCAGGCCTCGTCGACCGCGATGCGCAGGTCCTCGATCTCGTCGAGGGTGAAGTCCAAACGCGCTGCCAGACCGGCTGTGGCCGTCCGCAGCACCGACAGGTAGGCACCCGCAGCCGGCAGCCGGACTTCCACGAAGTCCTGATTCCCGGGCTCGCCTGCGATCTGGGACACCCTCACCTCCAAGGTGGTACAAGCACTTTCGGGCTCCGGAGGCTTCGTCCCCCGGGTGATGCGCCACATATATCTGCGGTGACGCTACCGCGCGCCCGACTTCCCTGTCCCGGGGACCCCCGGCCCATTGCTGTCACTCATAGTAAGCCTACGGGTACGGACAGTGGCTAGAGGGCGGGCGGACCCAATTGGAAACGGCGAGCGCCGGGATGACGTACCCAAGCGCTCACCGATCGAACCCCGACGCGCCCGCGGAACGTCCGGATCAGACGAGAGTCATGTCGACAAAGCACCAACGCCAGCTCTCACCAGGCTCGAAGGTGCGCATCACGGGATGACCGGTCGCCTTGAAGTGCTCGGTCGCGTGCTGGAACGGGGAGGAGTCGCAGCAGCCGACGTGGCCGCAGACGAGACACAGCCGCAGTTGCACAGGGTGACTGCCGACGGCCAGACACTCCAGGCAGGTCTCGCTCAGAGGGGCGGGCTCGGGGCTCGGCAGCGCGTCGGCGTGCGGGCACTCGTTCATGATGGCCAGGTTACGACGGGCGCTGCGGACACGTAGGGCGGAAGGCGGGTCATGGACGTATTGCCACTGGTGGGGCTGGTCGCGGCGAGTGCCGCGGTGGCGGGGGCGGCGCGCAGGACACCGGTTCCGGCGCCGCTCCTCCTTGTCGCGGTCGGGTTGGTGGCCTCCTATGTGCCGGGTGTTCCCGAGTACACCCTCGACCCGCACGTCGTGCTGCCGCTGATCCTGCCGCCGCTGCTGCACACGGCCGCCCTGGAGAGCTCCTACCTCGACCTGCGGGCGAACCTCCGGCCCGTGGCGCTCCTGTCGGTGGGGTACGTCCTGTTCGCCACGGTGGCGGTCGGCTGGCTCGCGTACGAGCTGATCCCCGACCTGCCGCTGACCGCCGCGCTCGTCCTGGGCGCGGTGATCGCACCGCCGGACGCGGTGGCCGCCACGGCGATCGCCCGACGGGTGGGGCTGCCGTCCAGGATCACCACCATCCTCCAGGGCGAGTCCCTCGTGAACGACGCGACGGCGATCACCGCCTACAAGGTGGCGCTCGCCGCCGCCGTGGGGGAGGGGGCCAGCTGGGCGGGCGGCATCAAGGAGTTCCTGGTGGCGGCCGTCGGCGGGGTCGGCGTGGGGCTGTTGCTGATGGTGCCGCTGCACTGGCTGCGCACCCACCTGAAGGAGGCGATCCTGCAGAACACGCTCTCCCTGCTGATCCCCTTCGTCGCGTACGCCGCCGCCGAACAAGTAGGCGCCTCGGGAGTGCTCGCCGTGGTGACCGTCGCCCTGTACCTGGGGCACCGCTCCTGGCAGGTCGACTTCGAGACGCGGCTCCAGGAGGCCGCGGTGTGGAAGGTCGTCGCGTTCATCCTGGAGTCGTCGGTCTTCGCACTCATCGGGCTCCAGCTGCGCTTCGTCCTCACGGGGCTGGGTGAGTACAGCGTGGGGCAGGCCGTCTGGTACGCGGTCGCGGTGTTCTTCCTCGTGGTCGTGATCCGGTTCGTGTGGTCGTACCCGGCGACCTACCTGCCGTGGTGGCTGCTGCCACGGGTGCGCGAGCGTGAGGACGACGTGGACTGGCGCAAACCGCTCATCGTGAGCTGGGCCGGGATGCGCGGGGTGGTGTCGCTGGCCATCGCGTTCTCGATCCCGCTGGTCACGGACGACGGGGAGGCGTTCCCCGGACGGAACCTGGTGCTGTTCCTGACCTTCACGACCGTCATCGGCACGCTCGTCGTGCAGGGCCTCACGCTGCCGCCGCTCATCAGGCTGCTCAAGCTGCCCGGCCGCGACGTGCAGGCCGAGACGCTGGCCGAGGCGCAGGCGCAGAACGTCGCCTCCACGGCCGCGGAGGAGCGGGTGGAGGAACTGATGCGGGACCGGCGCAACTGCCTGCCACAGCCCCTCCAGGACCGTCTGCACACCGTTCTGGAGCGCCGCCGCAACTCCGTGTGGGAGCGGCTCGGCCAGCCCAACCCGGTGACCGGGGAGTCCGCGGACGACACCTACCGGCGGCTCGCGCGGGAGGCGATCGCCGCCGAGCGCGAGGTCTTCGTGCGGATGCGGGACGAGCGGCGGATCGACGACGAGATGATGCGGACGCTGCTGCGCAAGCTGGACCTGGAGGAGGCCGCCGCCTACCGGGAGGTCGACGACTGAGCGTCCCCGTCGGGCGCTCCGGTGATCACGGCCGCGACGGTCGTGCCGTGCGCGAACCTGCCCTCCTGCGCGAGGGCGACCAGCGCGTACAGCATTTTGGCGACATAGAGACGCTCCACCGGCAGGCCGTGGCGGAGTTCGAAGTCGTCGGCGAACTCCGCGAGTTCGGCGGGCACGCGCGCGTAGCCGCCGAAATGGAAACCGTCCGCCGTCCGCCAGGTGCCGCGCGGGCCGCCGAAGGCCGCCTCCTGGAGGGCGCGGATCTCGGCCGGCAGGAAGCCGCCCTTGAGTACCGGGACGCCCAGGGCCCGCTGCTCGGGGGCGAGGCCCGCCGCGAGTCCCGCTAGGGTGCCGCCGGTGCCGCAGGCGACGGCGACGACGTCCGCGTGGCCGCGCAGCTCGCGCCCCAGTTCCGTGCAGCCCCGCACGGCGAGGGAGTTGCTGCCGCCTTCGGGGACCGGGTAGGCGCCGACGGCGTCGGCCGTCCGCAGGAGGGCGGCCAGGACGGCGGGATCGTCCTTGCGTCGATACGTCGACCTGTCGACGAAGTGCAGCCGCATGCCGTCGGCCGCGCAGCGGGACAGGGAGGGGTTGAGCGGGCGGTCGGCGAGCTCCTGGCCGCGCACGATGCCGATGGTGGGCACGCCCAGCAGGCGGCCCGCGGCGGCCGTGGCCCGCAGGTGGTTCGAGTACGCGCCGCCGAACGTGACGATCGCGCGGCCGTCCGCCGCGTCGAGGTTCGGGGCGAGCTTGCGCCACTTGTTGCCGATCAGGTCCGGGTGGATCAGGTCGTCCCGCTTGAGCAGGACGCGGACGCCGTGGCGGGTGAAGCGGTCGTCGTCGAGCGCGACGAGGGGCGACGGCAGGCGGGGCGACAGGTCGGAGGCGGTCGGACGGGGCACCCGGCCATTGTCGGACATGTGTCCGGGTGCCCGCCGTGACCGACCCGCTCGGAGCCCCGGCCCCGCACCGCCGCCGGTCCCTTCCGGCCTGAGCCGCGTCCTGCTTGAGTCGGGTCTTGCTTGGGCCGCGTCCTACTTGAGCCGCTCCCGGATGCGCTCGCGCATCGCGGTCATCGTGAAGCCCTTGGGGTCGATCTTGCCGGGCTGCCACTCCAGGTGGCCGATGACCGAGCGCTCCGTCCAGCCGTGGTGGCGGCAGAGCGCGGCGGCCGCCTTCTCGATGGCCTCCAGCTGCGCGGCCGGCCACGGGTCCTCGCCGTCGCCGAGGTTCTCGCACTCGAAGCCATAGAAGTGACGGTTCCCGTCCGTGTTCGCCTCGTTGTCGTGCGGGAGCGCCTTCTCCGCGATCACCGCCCGCAGCACGTCGTCGTCGCCGAGCCCCGCGTGGTTCGCCCTCCCGTACCCGACCAGGTGCACCCGGCCGTCCTTCGTGATGACGCCGTGGCACAGCGGGCCCGGCAGGTCCGGGTGGCCGTCCCGGCAGATGCGGACGGTGCGCTCGCTGCCCGAGGTGACGGTGTGGTGGATCATCACGCCGTGCAGCGGACCCCAGGCCCCCTTGTGGTTGCGATTGCGATGCTGCCAGTCGCCGACTTCGACGACGGTCAGACCCTCGTCCCTGAGGGCGTCGATGAAACTGCTCGCGGACATGGGTGGGGCCATGGCCGGCTCCTTCGTGCGGCGCGACGGCCACCGGTCGTGGCTCGTCTCGTACCGCTGCTTGTACCCGGAACGGCCAGGCAGGGACGACTCGTTCGGATTCCGTGCGAGCCGTTCCGGACACCGGTCGGCCGGCCCCGGGGGGTCAGCCGCGCAGGAACGCGTCCCCGTTCGTCGCGATATGCGCCTCCAGTGCCCGCAGCGCGCTCTGCGTGGCCTCGGGGCTGCCGCTGCCCGAGCGCTCCGCGTAGTACGCGGCGCCCAGCTTCTTCAGCAAGTCGCTGCCCGCGCGCTGGGCCTGCACGTCGTCCAGCTTCTGCTTGCCCTGCGTCAGCCCGCGCTGCGCCTGCTCCTTGGCCCGGTCCAGAAAGCCCGCCATGGTGGTCACCTCTTCTGTCGTCTGCCGTTTCCCGATCAACGCGTGCCAGGATCTTCGAGTTCCGAAACCCGCCCCCCACCCCTCGAACCGGGTGCGAAAAGTGCCACCCAATGCCCGGTCCCACGAGATCCATTCCCCCTCATTTGTGTAATGGCGCGCGCACGTTCCGTGCTGAAAGGCTTGTCTCCGCAGGTCAGTTCATGATCGGGAGGGCATTCCATGTCGGTAGGCGAAGAGGTCCGCGCGGAGCAGTCGGGGCAGCAGAAGAGCCTCGGCACATCCGCCGCGCGGAATCTGGCCACCACCACCAAGTCCGCACCGCAGATGCAGGAGATCAGCTCCCGCTGGCTGCTGCGCACCCTGCCCTGGGTGAACGTGCAGGGCGGCACCTATCGCGTGAACCGGCGGCTGAGTTATTCGGTCGGCGACGGGCGGATCACCTTCGTGAAGACCGGGGACGAGGTCCGGGTCATCCCGGCGGAGCTCGGTGAGCTGCCCGCCCTGCGGGACTTCGAGGACCCGGACGTCCTCGGCGAGCTGGCGCAGCGCTGCACCCAGCGGGAGTTCGCGGCCGGCGAGGTCATCGCCTCGTTCGGCAGCCAGGCGGACGAGGTGTTCCTGCTCGCGCACGGCCGCGTGGAGAAGATCGGCACCGGGCCGTACGGGGACGACGCGGTGCTCGGCGTGCTCGCCGACGGCGCGTACTTCGGCGACCAGGCGCTGCTCGACCCGGAGACCATCTGGGAGTACACGGCCCGCGCCGTCACCGCGTGCACCGTGCTCGCCCTGCCGCGCCGCGACCTGGAGCAGGTCGCCGAGCGCGCCGAGCCCCTGCGAGCCCACCTCCAGCAGCTGCGCGCGGTCCCGGAGCAGCGGGCGAACAAGTACGGGGAGAAGGAGATCGACCTCTCCGCCGGCCACGTCGGGGAAGCGGTGCTGCCCGGCACCTTCGTCGACTACGAGTCGGCGCCGCGCGAGTACGAGCTGAGCGTCGCGCAGACCGTGCTGCGCATCCACACGCGCGTGGCCGACCTCTACAACCAGCCGATGAACCAGACGGAGCACCAGCTCCGGCTCACCGTCGAGGCGTTGAAGGAGCGCCAGGAGTACGAGCTCGTCAACAACCGGGAGTTCGGACTGCTGAACAACTGCGAGTACGACCAGCGTCTGCAGCCGCACGACGGCGCGCCCAGCCCGGACGACATGGACGAACTGCTCAGCAGGCGGCGCGGCTCCAAGCTGTTCCTGGCCCACCCGAAGGCGATCGCGGCGTTCGGCCGTGAGTGCAACAAGCGGGGGCTGGTCCCCGAGAGCGTCGACGTCGGCGGGAACCGGATCCCGACCTGGCGCGGTGTGCCGATCTACCCGTGCTCCAAGATCCCGATCTCGGAGGCGCGCACCACGTCCATCATCTGCATGCGTACCGGAGAGGAGGACCAGGGCGTCATCGGTCTGCGGCAGTCCGGCATCCCGGACGAGATCGAGCCGAGCCTGTCGGTGCGGTTCATGGGCATCAGCGAGCAGGCGATCATCTCGTACCTGGTGACCACGTACTACTCGGCGGCCGTGCTGGTGCCGGACGCGCTCGGCGTCCTGGAGAACGTCGAGATCGGCCGCTGGCGGTGACGAGCCGCTTCCGGCACGCCGTGTCCCCGCCCACCCGGGCGGGTACACCCAAGGGGTACGCGCCCAGCAGCAGCGGAACCGCCACCGTCCGCACCCTCCCGGGGTGAGTCCATGACGCAGACGACGGAGACGCGAGTGGCGGCAGTGCCTGCCGGGTCGAGCGGGGCGGGGCACCGGCCCGAAGGGCCGGAGGCCGGCGGGCACGACGCGCAGGAGGCGGCAGTGATCCTGGCGCAGGCCAGGGCCTCGGTCGACCCCGAGCTGCGGCGGGCCGTCGAGGCCCTTCCGGGGTCCATACGCCGCGTCGCCCTGTACCACTTCGGCTGGGAGCACGCGGACGGGACGCCGGCTGCCGGGCATGCGGGGAAGGCCGTCAGGCCCGCCCTGGTGCTGGCCGCGGCGCGGGCTCTCGGTGCGGGCTCCGGGCGGGCGGTGAGGGCGGCGGCAGCCGTGGAGCTGACGCACAACTTCACCCTGCTGCACGACGACGTGATGGACCGGGACGCCACCCGGCGGCACCGCCCGACCGCGTGGACCGTCTTCGGGGACGCCGACGCGATCCTCGCCGGTGACGCCCTCCAGGCGCAGGCCCAGTTGTTGCTCGCCGAGGACCCGCACCGGGCGGCACCGGCCGCGGCGGCCCGACTCGCGTCCTGCGTCGTGGAGTTGTGCGCCGGTCAGTCCACCGACGTCGCCCTGGAGCAGCGCGATCCGGCGGCGGTGACGCTGGAGGAGACGCTGGCCATGGCGGAGGCGAAGACCGGGGCGCTGCTCGGCTGCGCGTGCGCGATCGGCGGGCTGTACGCGGGGGCGGACGAGGAGGAGGTCGCGGCGCTCGACGCGTTCGGGCGGGCGGCCGGGCTCGCCTTCCAGCTGATCGACGACGTGATCGGGATCTGGGGCGATCCGGCCCGTACCGGCAAGCCCGCGGGTGCGGACCTGGCCGTGCGCAAGAAGTCCCTGCCGGTCGTCGCGGCGCTGGCCGAGGGCGGGTTGGCGGGCGGTGACCTGGCCGCGTTGTACGGGCCGCCGCCCCCGAGGAAGGAGTCCGAGGCCGAGCTGGAGGCGATCGTGCGGGCGGTCGAGCGGGCCGGCGGCCGTGACTGGGCGCAGACGCAGGCGGCGGACCAGATGTCCCGGGCGATGCACCACCTCCAGCGGGCGGTTCCGGTGCCCGAGGCGGCGGACGGCCTGCTCGCCCTCGCGGAGTTCGTGACGCGGCGGGGCCACTGAGCGCCGCCGCCCCGGAAGAAGCCGCCCCGGACAAGCCGCCCCGCGCCTCGTGGTGCGGGGCCCGTGCCCACCCGCTCGGGAGATCGCTTAGGCTGCCAACGACCATACGGAGCAGGCGGGTTGGGCAGGGGGCGGTTCGGCGTGGGTGTGCGGGTCCGGCGGGCACAGGAGAGCGACCGGGACCTCGTCGTGCGGCTGCTCGACGAATCGTTCAGGGACGACCCGGTCAGCAACTGGGTGTTCCCCGGCGAGGAGCACCGGCTGGCCCGGCACGCGGGTCTCATGGGGGTGTTCACCGACGTGACGCTCGCCGAGGGGTACATCGACCTCGCGGAGGACGGCTCGGCCGTCGCGCTGTGGATGGACATGCCGGACGCGCCGCACGACGGGGCGGGCGGCGAGGGCCACGAGGGCCACGAGGGTCATGGGGGAGAAGGCGACCAGGACGACGTGCCCGCTCAGGTGCGCGCCGTGGTCGACCCCGACAACGAGCGGGTCGAGCAGATAGCGCGCTGGACCACCGAGATCCACCCCGAGGGCCGCGCGCACGTCTACCTGTGGATGATCGGCGTCGCGCCGGGACGGCAGGGCGAGGGCCTCGGCACCGCGCTGATGGCGCCGGTCCTGGAGCGCTGCGACCGCGAGGGGCTGCCCGCCTATCTGGAGGCCAGCAACCCGCGCAGCCGCGCCCTGTACGAGCGCCTCGGCTTCGTCTTCACCGGCACCGCGCTCGACCTGCCGGACGGCCCTTCGATGTGGCCCATGTGGCGGGAGCCGCAAGCCGGTTGACCAGTGGCGCGGTAGGCCGGGCGCGGTGCGTCAGACGCCGCCGTCGGGCACGATCCGCTCCACGAGCCGTTCCACGACACCGTCCGGCACGCTCACGCCGGGGATCGCGTCGTCCAGCATCCCGGGCATCGTCAGGTGTTCCAGGATGAGCCCGAGCATGCCCAGGTAGAGCAGGGTGATCTCCTCCGCGCCGCCGGGCAGTCCGGCCTGCGCGTTGAACGCGACGCCTTCGTCGAGGTCGCCGCGGAGCGACGTCATCAGGGACGCCCGCAGCTCGGGCCTGCGGCCCGCTTCCAGGCGCAGTTCCATCATGGCCAGGAACCCGGTGCGGTCCCGCTGCGCGCGCCCCATCAGGTCGTGCATGAACGCGACGACGAGAGCCCGGTCCCTGGGCCGCTCCAGGAGCCGCTCGACGACCTTCGGGTCGGGGGCGAGCCGCTGGTGCAGCCAGCCGTCGATCTGGTGGATGAGGTCGTCGCGGTTGCTGAAGTAGTTCGACGACGTGCCGGTCGGCACGCCCGCCGCCGCGTCCACCGCCCGGAAGGTCAGCCCCCGCGCGCCCTCGGCCGCGAGCACCTCGACCGCCGCATCCACGAGAGCCGCCCTGCGCTCCGCGTTCCTCGCCATGACATTCCTCCGACTCTGATACCGGCTGCCCGGCTCCGGCTGCCCGTTTCCAGGAAACCTCTTGCAACCACTACACATGGAGCACTATAACTGAAGTGGTTCGAGCGCCGGAGGTGCTCGACGACCAGTCGCCTACGAAAAGAGACCAGCTTGCGCAAGCTCACGTACTTCGTCGCCGTGTCCATCGACGGCTTCATCGGGGACGAGTCCGGTGACGGCAACATGTTCATGTCGTACGTGGACGAGGAGTTCCTCGCGTACCTCAAGAGCGAGTACCCCGACACCATCTCGGTGGAGGGCCGCAAGATCCTCGGCCTCGAAGGGGTCGAGAACAAGAAGTTCGACAGTGTCGTCCAGGGCCGCGGCAGCTACCAGGTGGCGCTCGACCTCGGCATCACCAGCCCGTACGGGCATCTGCGCGAGTTCGTCGCCACGCGCAGCCTCACCGAGTCACCCGACCCGAACGTCGAGCTGGTCCGCGACGACGTCGTCGGCCGGATCCGCGAGCTCAAGGCGGAGGACGGCGACAGGGACATCTGGCTGTGCGGCGGCGCGCAGCTGGCCGGGCTGCTCGCGGACGAGGTCGACGAGCTGGTGCTCAAGACCTACCCGGTGATCCTCGGCGCCGGCATGCCGATGTTCGGCGGCCGCACGTCCGGGCTCGACGAGTTCGCCCTGGTGGAGAACCGCACCTTCGGGAACGGCGTGATCGTCCGCCGGTACGCCAGGAAGCGGTAGTCCTTCGCTGCCACACTGGAGCCGGGGCAGCCACTGGAGCCGGGGGAGCCCCTGCGGAGAGATTCCCGAAGAAAATCTTCGGCGCGGTGTCGAGAACGTGTCGACGGCTCCGACGTCCCAGGTGAAGCAGCCGCCGGCACCATGCGGGCGGCCCGCACCGAAGGAGCGCAGAACCATGAAGTACTTGGTGATGATCCAGGGCACGCAGGCGGACTACGAGGCCATGAGCGGCAAGGGCGGCAAGGACAGCCCGGCCTGGGGCGAGAAGGACCTGCAGGCGATGTACGCCTTCATGGGCGCGCTCAACAACGACCTCGCGGAGTCCGGCGAGATGGTCGACGGCCAGGGCCTCGGCGAGCCCGCGCAGGCCCGCACGGTCGGCCTCGGCGCGGACGGACGGCCGGTGGTCACCGACGGTCCCTACGGAGAGACCAAGGAACTCCTCGCCGGCTACTGGGTGCTGGACTGCCCGAGCCTGGAGCGCGTGACCGAGATCGCGGAGCGCATCCTCCAGTGCCCGCAGCCCGAGGGCGCGCCCGTCTACCCCGTCGTGATCCGGCAGATCATGGAAGGCGGCGGCGACGTGTGCTGAGCCCGTCGTACGTCGTCGAGGACCTGCTGCGCCGCCATGCGCCGCAGGTCCTCGGCGCGCTCGTGCGCCGGTACGGGCACTTCGACGCGGCCGAGGACGCCGTGCAGGAGGCGCTGCTCGCCGCCGCCCGGCAGTGGCCCGAGGCAGGGACCCCGGAGAACCCGCGCGGCTGGCTGATCAGGGTCGCCGCCCGCCGCCTCACCGACGCGCTGCGCGCCGAGCGGGCGCGGCGGCTGCGGGAGGAGGCGGAGGCGGCGCTGCTGCCGCGGGACGCGTTCACGGCCCCGCCGCCGGACGCTCCCCGGGCGCCGGCCGAGGACGACACCCTCACGCTCCTCTACCTGTGCTGCCATCCGGACCTGAGCCCGCCGTCCCAGGTGGCGCTCACGCTCAGGGCGGTCGGCGGTCTGACGACGGCCGAGATCGCCCGCGCGTACCTCGTGCCCGAGGCCACCCTGGCGCAGCGCATCAGCCGCGCCAAACGACAGCTCCGCGGCGTGGGGTTCCAGCGGCCGGAGGGGTGGCGGGAGCGGCTGCCCGCCGTCCTCCAGGTGCTGTACCTGATCTTCAACGAGGGGTACACGGCGACGTCGGGCGCCGAGCTGCGCCGCGCCGACCTCGCGGTGGAGGCGATCCGGCTGACCCGCGCCGTGCACGCCCTGCTGCCCGACGACAGCGAGGTCGGCGGGCTGCTCGCCCTGATGCTGCTCACCGACGCCCGCCGCGCCGCCCGCACCGACGCCGCGGGCGAACTCGTCCGCCTCGACGAGCAGGACCGCACCCGCTGGGACCGGGCGGCCGTCGCCGAGGGGATCGCGCTCGTCGAGCGGGTGCTGCCGCGCGGCCCCGTCGGGCCCTACCAACTCCAGGCCGCCATCGCCGCGTTGCACGACGAGGCGGAGCGCGCCGAGGACACCGACTGGCCGCAGATCCTCGCCCTCTACGACCTCCTCGTACGGATCGCGCCCGCCGGTGAGCCGATGGCCGCGCTCGGCCGGGCCGTCGCCGTCGCGATGGTGCACGGGCCCGAGGCCGGGCTCGCCGAGGCGGATGAGTTGACCGACGCGCTCGGCGGCCACCACCGGCTCGCCGCCGTCCGCGCGCACCTCCTGGAACTCGCCGGGGACACCGACGCGGCGCGCGCCGCCTACCAGGAGGCCGCCACCGGGACGCTCAGCCGGCCCGAACAGCGCTATCTGCGCATACGGGCGGCCCGCCTCACCCCCGGCCCGGACGGCTCATAGATTGGGCGCATGACCGAACTCCTGCACATCACCGAGCGCGCCCTGTGGGAGAGCGCCCAGGCCGCCGGTACGTACGAGATGTCGACCCGCGGCAGGACCCTCCAGGAGGAGGGGTTCATCCACTGCTCGTTCCCGCACCAGCTGCGGGGCGTCGCGGAGATGCTGTACGGGACGGATCCCGCGCCCGGCGAGCTGGTGGTCCTGGTCATCGACCGGGACCGGCTCGACGTGCCGGTGCGGGTCGAGGAGGTCGCGCCCGGCGGTCCCCGGTTCCCGCACCTCTACGGGCCGTTGGCGGTGGCCGCGGTGACCGACGTGCGCGCGTGGCCGCGCCCGGAACCCCGTAGCCAGAAGGAGCGGATGCTCGCCGGTGACCTCTACCTCGCCGACGACCCCGAACTGGAGGCGGACGCGTTGCGCGCCGCCGGGCTCGGCGAGCGCTACAACGCGAGCAGCGTCACTGACCTGCCCGCCCGGCAGGCCCTGCTGCGCGAACTGCTCGGCGAGGTCGGCGAGGGCGTCGTCGTGCGGCCGCCGCTCTCCGTCGACTACGGGCAGTACATCAGCATCGGCGCGCGCACCTTCGTGAACTGCGGTGCCGTGATGCTGGACGTGGCGCCCATCCGGATCGGCGACGACGTCCAGATCGGCCCGAACGTGCAGCTGCTGACGCCGACGCACCCGGTCGACCCCGAGCCGCGCCGCGCCAAGTGGGAGGCCGCGAAGCCCATCGCGATCGGCGACAACGTGTGGCTGGGCGGTGGCGTCATCGTCTGCCCCGGCGTCACCATCGGCGCGAACACCGTGGTCGGCGCGGGCGCCGTCGTCACCCGCGACCTGCCGGCCGACGTGGTGGCCGTGGGCAATCCGGCGCGTGTGGTGCGCAAGATCGGGGAGGCGGGGGAGTGAGACGCGCGGTGGCGCTCGTCGCCCTGGTGGTGGCCGGACTCGTGGGCTGCGGCGGGGCGGGGACGCCGGACACGGTGGACGGCGTCCCGGTCGTGCGGGACGAGAAGGCGCTGCCCGAACTTCCCATGGAGCGCTATGAGTTCGACGGTTCCGACGACAAGGCGTTCGACCGGTTCGAGCGTGCGAAGAACCTGCTCGCGCAGCGGTGCATGGTGCGGCTCGGCTTCACCGACTTCCCGCGCGACCCCAAGTGGCCGGGCATGGCGAACACCACGCACGGCGCGCTGGTCGCCGTGAGCACCGGCCCCGTCGGCCTGCTCGACCTGGACACCGCGCGGCACTGGGGCTACGGCTGGGACCCGCAGCGGAAGGACACCGGCCTCCGGCAACCCGCGGGGCGGGAGATGACCTACGAGGAGTCCGACGCCTATTCCGCCTCGAGTTCCGAGGACGTCCACCGCACCGCGCACGGGCACGAGGTGCCGCGCGGCGGCTGCACCGGGGAGGCGGACCGGCGCCTCCTGCGCGGTGCCCAGGACACCCGCCGCCTGTGGACGTACGTGGCCGAGCGCGACGCCGCCGTCGACAAGCGGGCCGCGAAGGACGCGGAGCTGCGGCGCGCCCTGAAGACCTGGTCGGCCTGCGTCGTGGACCGCGGGTTCAAGCGGTACGCCGACCCCTCGGCAGCCTTCTCCGACAAGGCGTGGCGACGCGGCGACGACGGCAATTCCCGGCGCACGGAACGGGAGTTGGGCACGGCGACAGCGGACGTCGAGTGCAAGCGGGAGCACAACACGGCCGGGGTGTGGTGGTCCGTCGCCGACCGGCTGCAGCGCCAGGAGCTGGCACGGCACCGCACCACGTTCGAGGCGGTCCGCCGCGACCGCGACCGGGTCCTCGGCACCGTACGGGAGGTGCTGGAGTCGGCCTGAGGCCCGCCGGGACCGACGTGGCCCGCCGCTGTCCGGTACGTTCCGTCGGGTCCCGGTCGACGGTCGCCGTCCGCACCACGTCGAGCACCTGACCTGGTTCACGGCCCAAGTGGCAGTGGTGAGAGGCCGGTCGGCCGGAGCGGTCAGCCGGTGTGCACGGCGGACCGGATCGACGCGGCCGTCGCCGCCACGAAGGCGTCCCGGGTCGCGTCGTCCAGCAGGCCGAGCGAGAGGTACGGGTTGAGGTCCTCCAGCTCGACGAGCAGCAGACCGCCCTCGGGGGTGCGGCAGGCGTCGACGCGCTGGATGCCGTGCGGCAGCGTGTTCCACTCCACGAAGGAGCGGGCGAACTCCCGGTCGGCGTCGGTGACGTCGTAGGGCCGCAGCTCCCAGCGGCGGTCCGGGTCCGGCGCGTAGAGGGCGTACTGGAGCGCGTCGTCGACGAAGTAGAAGGAGACCTCGTACCGGAAGTCGATCCGCGGCTGCACCAACAGGCCATCGGAGTACGGGAGTTCGGCGAGGTCACCGGGGTCCACGAAGCGCAGGCCGATGGAGTCGGCGCCGAGCTTCGGTTTCGCCACGTACGCGGGGGCCGCCGGGAGCCGGTCCAGGGCGTCGGGCCCGTCGACGGTGGGGATGACCGGGTACCCGGCCTCCGTCAGGTCGAGGAGGTACTGCTTGCCCGCCATGTCCGCGCGGCCGGTCAGTGGGTTGTAGACGTTCGTGCCGCGGTCGAGGGCCTGGGCGCGGAACGCGTCGTAGGCCTCCTGGTAGCCGAGCGCGGGACCGCTGTTGCGGACCACGACCACGTCGAAGCCGTCCATCAGCGCCGCCGCGTCCAGCGGATGGCAGAGCGCCAGGTCGAAGGAGGCGCGCAGCCGGGAGGTCAGGAAGACGTCCTCGTCGCCGTAGCGCCGGCCGCGGGCCTCGTACGCGAGATCGGAGACGTACAGGACGCGGGGGCGGCGGGACATGGACGGGCTCCTGGGGGCGTGCGCCGGTCGGACGGGGGCGGGCTGGGGACGGGCCGGGGGGTGGGCTGCCATTGTGGACCACCCCGCGCCGCCCGGTGAAAACGCCCGAGGGGCCCGGCCGAGCTGCTGCTCGGCCGGGCCCCTCGGAATGTCCACGGACACGTACCTGCGGGGGTGCACCGCCCGCCGGTCACGGTGTGAACGCGGCCCGGGTCAGGCCTTCTTGGTCTCCCAGAAGATCTTGTCGATCTGGGCGATGTAGTCCAGCGCCTTCTGGCCCGTGGCCGGGTCCTTCGACGCCTTGGCGGCCGAGAGGGCCTTCAGGGTGTCGTTGACCAGCTGGTGCAGCTCCGGGTACTTCTCGAAGTGCGGGGGCTTGAAGTAGTCGCTCCAGAGCACCGAGACGTGGTGCTTGGCGAGCTCGGCGCGCTGCTCCTTGATGACGGTGGCGCGCGCCTGGAAGTGCACGTCGTCGTTGGCGGCCATCTTCTCCTGGACGGCCTTCACCGACTCGGCCTCGATGCGGGCCTGGGCCGGGTCGTACACGCCGCAGGGCAGGTCGCAGTGGGCGCTGACCGTCACCTTGGGGGCAAACAGGCGGGAGAGCATTGAGCTGTCCTTCCTCGTGATCGTCTTCTCAGGTGGGACATTACTCCGTGAGAGACCGGTTTTCGCGAGTGCCCCCATGGGCTTAGGACAAAAGTCCGGGGTGAGACTGGGACTGGTGGAGGATAGGACCGGGGAGGTGCCGGTGATGCCGGAGCTGTCGCAGGAGACCGAGCGAGGGAAGGCCGTGCTGCCGTTCGGAGCCGCTGAGGTGACGGGGCCGTCCATGGTGCCCACGCTGTTGCACGGGGACCGGCTCGTGGTGCAGTACGGGGCGCGGATCCGTCCGGGTGACGTGGTCGTCCTGCGCCACCCTTTCCAGCAGGACCTGTTGGTGGTGAAGCGGGCCGCCGAGCGCCGGGAGGGCGGCTGGTGGGTGCTGGCGGACAACGTCTTCGCGGGCGGTGACAGCACCGACTACGGCACCGTGCCCGACGACTTCGTGCTCGGCAGGGTCCGGCTGCGCTTCAGGCCGCCGAAGCCGGGTCAGCGCTCGCCGTTCGCGCTCGCCCGCTGGGCGCTGTCGTCCGTGCGCCCGGTGCTCTCGGACCGGTCGGCCTCCAGGCGCTTGCGGGCGCGGTAGGCCGCGACGTTGGCGCGGGTCGCGCAGCGGTCCGAGCAGTAGCGGCGCGAGCGGTTGGTGGACGTGTCCAGGTAGGCGTTGCGGCAGGGCGACGCCTCGCACAGGCCCAGTCGGTCCACGCCGTACTCGGTGAGGTGGAAGGCGAGGCCCATCGCGGCGATCGCGGCGTAGCCCGCCGTCGCGTTGGACGGGTGGTCCGCCAGGTGCATGTGCCACAGCGGGCGGCCGTCGTCGTCGCGGTGGTCGTGCCCGGAGATCTGCGGGCTCACCGGGAACTCCAGGAGCAGCGAGTTCAGCAGGTTCACCGCGAGCTCCTCGTCGCCGCCGTCGGCCGCCTCGAAGACCGCGCGCAGCCGGGCCCGCACGCTCCTGAAGCGCGTCAGGTCCGCGTCCGTGGCGCGGCGGGCGGCGTCCTGGCTCGGGCCGAAGAGCTCGCGCACCACGTCCACCGAGGTCAGCGAGTCCTTGCCGCGGCCCGGCTCCTCGGTGTTGACGAGGCGCACCGCGTAGTCCGAGTAATAGGCCAGTTCCACTTGTAGTCCTTACCGGGGCGGTCTATGTTCGTGAAGAGCGAGAGTAATGCTCGCTCCGTGCTTAAGGGTATTACGGGAGGGCCTGGAATGACCGAGACCGCAGCCGACACGCAGACCACCGACTGGCGGGCCTGGCAGGAGAGCTGGGACCGGCAGCAGGAGTGGTACATGCCCGACCGCGAGGAGCGGTTCCGCGTCATGCTCGACATGGTCGAGGCGTTCACCGGGCCCGCGCCGCGCGTGCTCGACCTCGCGTGCGGCACGGGAAGCATCACGGACCGGCTGCTGCGCAGGTTCCCCGAGGCGACCAGCGTCGGCGTCGACCTCGACCCCGCGCTGCTCGCGATCGCCCGGGGCACCTTCGAGGGCGACGAGCGGGTCACGTTCGTGGCGGCGGACCTCAAGGACCCGGAGTGGACGAAGGCGCTGCCGCACGACTCGTACGACGCCGTGCTCACCGCCACCGCCCTGCACTGGCTGCACTCCGACCCCCTCGCCGCTCTCTACGGCCAACTCGCGCCGCTGGTGCGGGACGGTGGCGTGTTCATGAACGCGGACCACATGATCGACCAGACGACGCCGCGGATCAACGCCGCGGAGCGGGCGCTCCGGCACGCGCGGATGGACGCGGCGAAGACGGGCGGGGCGGTGGACTGGGCCGAGTGGTGGGCGCTCGCCGCGAAGGATCCGGTGCTGGCGGGGCCCACGGCCGAGCGGTTCGCGATCTACGGGGAGCACGCGGACGGGGACATGCCCTCGGTGGCCTGGCACGCGGAGGCGCTCCGCTCGGGTGGGTTCGGTGAGGCCCGCGCGGTGTGGCGGTCGCCGTCGGACGCGCTTGTTCTCGCCGTGAAGTAGGGGGTGCGTCGTCGGGTGCGGGTGCGTGGGGTCTGGTCGCGCAGTTCCCCGCGCCCCTAAAGGGGCGCCCCTGGGATGCCGCACGTAGTGCGTGCGTCCCAGGGGCGCGGGGAACTGTGCCGAACCGTTCGCCGGTTACAGGACCTTCGAGAGGAACGACTTCGTCCGGTCGTGCTGCGGGTTCGTCAGGACGTCGCGCGGGTGACCCGACTCGACGACCACGCCCTCGTCCATGAAGACCAGGCTGTCGCCGACCTCACGGGCGAAGCCCATCTCGTGCGTGACGACGACCATCGTCATGCCCGACTCCGCGAGGTCCCGCATGACGTCGAGCACGTCACCGACCAGCTCGGGGTCGAGCGCCGACGTCGGCTCGTCGAACAGCATCAGCTTCGGGTCCATCGCGAGCGCCCGGGCGATCGCGACGCGCTGCTGCTGGCCGCCGGAGAGCTGCGAGGGGTAGTTGCCCGACTTGTCGGCGAGGCCGACGCGGTCGAGCAGCTCCTTGGCCCGCTCCCGGGACTGAGCCTTCGACTGCTTCTTGACCTGGACCGGCGCCTCCATGACGTTCTCGAGCGCCGTCATGTGCGGGAACAGGTTGAAGCGCTGGAACACCATGCCGATGTCCCGCCGCTTCAACGCGACTTCCCGGTCCCGGAGTTCGTAGAGCTTGTCGCCCTGCTGGCGGTAGCCGACCAGCTCGCCGTCCACGTAGAGGCGGCCGGCGTTGACCTTCTCCAGGTGGTTGATGCAGCGCAGGAACGTCGACTTGCCGGAGCCGGAGGGGCCGATGAGGCAGAAGACCTCGCCCTTCCTGACCTCCAGGTCGATGCCCTTGAGGACCTCGACGTTGCCGAACGACTTGTGCACGCCCTCGGCCTTGACCATCGCGTTCTCGGTCATGCGCCCACCGCCCCGGATCGGTTCGAGAAGGAGAGCATGTTGGCCTTCACCTTCTGCCACGGCGTGCTCGGCAGCTGTCGCGACGTGCCCCGCGCGTAGTAGCGCTCGATGTAGAACTGGCCGACGCTCAGGACCGACGTCATGACCAGGTACCAGGCCGCCGCGGTGAAGTACATCTCCACCGGGGCGCCGGACTGCTGGCCGATGTCCTGGGCGTACCGGAAGAGTTCGTTGAACTGGACCGCCGCGACGAGCGAGGTGGTCTTCAGCATGTTGATGAACTCGTTGCCGGTCGGCGGCACGATGACCCGCATCGCCTGCGGGATCACGATGCGGCGCAGCGTCTTGGAGTGGCTCATGCCGAGCGCGTGCGACGCCTCGGTCTGGCCCTCGTCGACGGACATCAGGCCCGCGCGGCAGATCTCCGCCATGTACGCCGCCTCGTTGAGGCCCAGCCCCAGGAGGGCCGTGAGCAGCGGCGTCATGAAGGACGACCAGTAGTCCTTGTAGATCGGCCCGAGGTTGATGTACTCGAAGACCAGACCCAGGTTGAACCAGATGAACAACTGGACCAGGACCGGGGTGCCGCGGAAGAACCAGATGTAGAACCAGGCGATGGAGCTGGTCACCGGGTTCTTCGACAGGCGCATCACGGCGAGGGTGATGCCGCCGACGACACCGATCAGCATCGACAGGACCGTCAGGAGCAGGGTCTTGCCGACACCGGTCAGGATGCGGTCGTCGAAGAAGTACTCCGGGACCGTGCCCCACTGGATCTTGCCCTGCCCGAAGGCATAGACGATCGAGGCGAGGATCGCGATCGCGACGAGTGCCGCCAGGTAGCGCCCGTAGTGCCGGACCGGGATCGCCCTGATGGCTTCCGGAACGGTCGCGGGCGGCGGGGCGTCCTCGGGGCCGCCGCCCGTCTTCTCTATGTCAACTGACACGGATCTTGCCTTTCAACGACTTCAACTGCGCGTACTACGCGGTCACTTGCCGCCGTTGACGGTGGCTGCCTTCACGGCACCCGCCTCGACGCCCCACTTGGCGATGATCTTGTCGTAGTCACCGCTCTTGATGACGGCGTCGAGCGCGGCCTTGATGGCGTCGCGCAGCTGCGTCTGGTCCTTGGCGACGGCGATGCCGTACGGGGCCGCCTCGACCTGGTCGCCGACGATCTCGAAGTCCTTGCCGCCGCCCGCGGTCTTCACCGCGTACGCGGCGACCGGGAAGTCGGAGGAGCCGGCGTCCGCGCCGCCGGAGCGGAGGCGGGTCTGGGCCTGCTGGTCGTCGTCGAAGGCCTGGATGCCGAGCTTCTTGCCGTCCTTGCACTTCTTGGCCTGCGCCTTGGCGAGGTCGTGCGAGACGGTGCCGCGCTGCACCACGATCTTCTTGCCGCACAGGTCGTCCCAGCTCTTGATGCCCTGGGTCTTGCCCTTCGGCGTGTAGATCGAGACGCCCGCGTTGAAGTAGTCGACGAAGTCGACACCCTCGCCGACCTTCTTGCCGGTGTCGGAGTCGACACCGTCCTGGCGGTCCTTGGTGTCGGTCATGGCCGACATGGCGATGTCGTAGCGGTTCGAGCGCAGACCCGTGATCAGGGTGTCGAACGTGCCGTTCTGGAACTCGAACGTCACACCGAGCTGCTTGCCGAGCGCGTCCGCCAGGTCGGGGTCGATGCCGATGGCCTTGCCGGACTTGTCCTTGAACTCGACCGGCGCGTAGGCGATGTCCGAACCGACCCGGATGACGCCCTTGTCGCGGATCTCCTTGGGGAGCTTGTCCGCGAGCGGAGCCGCCTTGGAGGACGCCGAGCCGGAACCCGTGTCGTCCTTCTTCGTCTGGTCACCGCAGCCGGTCAGCAGCAGAGTGCCGGCGACCGCGATCGCGCCGACCGCGGCTATCCGGGACTTCGCGGACTTCGCGGTCGTGCGACGGGTGGTGCTTGCGGTCATGGTGGGGTCCTCCGGCAGGGTGTGGGAGTTGCCGTTTGTCGGTCGCCGTGCACACACCTTCGGGTGTCGCGACCTCGCGTGATTACGGCATCTTGCCATTCGGACTGACCTGTTCAGGGGGTCAGAGATGTCAAAATCGGATAACGGGTGGACCAAGGCACCCAACAGGGCCGCACATCACGGTGCATGGGGCCCACATCTTCTGCGGACCTTTCGCCCAGCAGCCGGAGATTCTCCGGCGAACCGTCCGCTGTCTCACCATTCGGGCGGACTTCCGCCGGCGTTCGGCTCCGAGTTGCTGACTTGTCCAGATATTCGGCTATGAGTCATGTCACCGGGCAGTGATCGATCACGTATGGGGTCGTCCCCAGCACCGTCCGTCGGGTAAGAAGGTTCTTTACACCCCTCATCCGGGGCTCAGGGCGTGCGTGCGGCGCGCCCGTCGCGTACGTGCCCGTAGGGCGGTCCATCAAAGGGACCGACCGGTACGTACGCGGTGCCCGCCCGCTCCTCAACCAGGAGCGGACACCCTCAACTGATGCAATAAGACTTAAGGGGTCAGACAAGTGGCAGCGGAGATCGTCAATCCTCGCAGCGACAGCAGTACCGGCGACGAGGGCACTGACGAGCCCTTCGATCCGGCGTTCGCGCTGCACCGCGGCGGCAAGATGGCCGTGCAGGCCACCGTGCCGATCCGCGACAAGGACGACCTGTCCCTGGCGTACACGCCCGGCGTCGCGAAGGTGTGCAGCGCGATCGCCGAGCGGCCGGAGCTCGTCCACGACTACACGTGGAAGTCGAGCGTCGTGGCGGTCGTGACGGACGGTACGGCCGTCCTCGGACTCGGTGACATCGGTCCCGAGGCATCCCTCCCGGTGATGGAGGGCAAGGCCATTCTCTTCAAGCAGTTCGGTGGTGTGGACGCGGTTCCGATCGCGCTCGCGACGACCGACGTCGACGAGATCGTCGACACCGTCGTGCGGCTCGCCCCGTCCTTCGGCGGCGTGAACCTGGAGGACATCGCGGCTCCGCGGTGCTTCGAGATCGAGCGCAAGCTCCAGGAGCGGCTCGACATCCCGGTCTTCCACGACGACCAGCACGGCACCGCCGTGGTGACGCTGGCCGCGCTGAAGAACGCGGCCAGGCTCAGCGGGCGCGAGCTCGGTGAGCTGCGCGGCGTGATCTCCGGCGCCGGTGCGGCGGGCGTGGCGATCGCGAAGTTCCTGCTCGCGGCAGGCCTCGGCGACGTCGCGGTCACCGACCGCAAGGGCATCGTCAGCCGGGACCGCGAGGACCTCACGCCGGTCAAGCGCGAGCTCGCCGAGATCACGAACAAGGCGGGCCTCTCGGGCTCCCTGGAGGACGCGCTCGCGGGCGCCGACCTCTACATCGGCGTCTCGGGCGGTACGGTCCCCGAGCCGGCGGTCGCCTCCATGGCGCCGGGCGCCTTCGTCTTCGCGATGGCCAACCCGAACCCCGAGGTGCACCCCGACATCGCCCACAAGTACGCGGCCGTGGTCGCGACCGGGCGCTCGGACTACCCGAACCAGATCAACAACGTCCTCGCCTTCCCGGGGATCTTCGCGGGCGCCCTCCAGGTGCGCGCCTCGCGGATCACCGAGGGCATGAAGATCGCGGCGGCCGACGCGCTCGCCGCGGTCGTGGGCGACGAGCTCGCCGCCGGTTACGTCATCCCGTCGCCGTTCGACGAGCGGGTGGCCCCGGCCGTCACCGCAGCGGTCGCCGCGGCCGCCCGGGCCGAGGGCGTCGCCCGGCGCTAGTCGGCGCGAGCGGTTGTCGTTCTTGGCCAGTGATGGTCGTCAGTGGTGAGGCCCCGCCGTTCGGCGGGGCCTTTTCCACGCCCTGCGCCAGGGGACGTGTGTCACAGGCGGAGGTGGTTCCCCGTGCCCCGTGCGCCACCTATCGTCAAGGTCATGTTCGCCGCCTACGCAGCCCGCATCGACCGTGATCAGCCGCTGAACGGCCTGGAGTTGGGGGAGCGGCCCGCCCCCGAGAACCGGCCCGGCTGGACCACCGTGAACGTCAAGGCCGCCTCCCTCAACCACCACGACCTGTGGTCCCTGCGCGGGGTCGGGCTCGGCGAGGAGGCGCTGCCCATGATCCTGGGCTGCGACGCCGCCGGCATCGACCAGGACGGCAACGAGGTCGTGCTCCACTCGGTGATCGGCGAGACCGGTCACGGGGTCGGACCGCGCGAGCGCCGCTCCATCCTCACCGAGAAGTACCAGGGCACCTTCGCCGAGCAGGTCACCGTGCCCGAGTGGAACGTGCTGCCCAAGCCGAAGGAGCTCTCCTTCGAGGAGGCCGCCTGTCTGCCGACCGCCTGGCTGACGGCGTACCGGATGCTCTTCACCAACGCCGGGGTGCGTCCCGGTGACTCGGTCCTCGTACAGGGCGCGGGCGGCGGCGTCGCCACGGCCGCCATCGCCCTCGGCAAGGCGGCCGGTCTGCGGGTCTTCGCGACCAGCCGTGACGAGGCCAAGCGGAAGCGGGCCCTGGAGCTGGGCGCCGTGGAGGCCGTGGAGTCCGGGGCGCGGCTGCCGCAGCGCGTCGACGCCGTGATCGAGACGGTGGGCGCCGCGACGTGGTCGCACTCCGTCAAGTCCCTCAAGCCGGGCGGCACGCTGGTGATCTCCGGCGCGACCAGCGGCCCCAACCCGCCGGCCGCCGAGCTGAACCGCATCTTCTTCCTGGAGCTGAAGGTCGTCGGCTCGACCATGGGCTCCAAGGACGAGCTGGAGGATCTGCTGTCCTTCTGCGCGGCGACCGGGGTGCGGCCCGTCATCGACGAGACGCTGCCCCTGGACCGGGCCCGCGAGGGCTTCGGGAAGATGGCGGGCGGCGAACTGTTCGGCAAGGTCGTGCTGACCGTGTGAGTCGGTTCTCGGGGAGGGTCTCCGGGAGATCCACGGAGAGGGGCGCTGTGACGGCGCCCCTTTTTCGTTCCCCGCATGTCAACTGTGGTTGACATCGCCCGACTGTCAACTTACATTGACATCATGACGGAGGCAACGGATCTCGCCGAGCAGGCGGGCGCCCGCGACCCGCGCGTCGGATTGCGGGCGGTCGCCGCGCTGAGGCGGCTGCTGGAGCAGCTGGAAGCGGTACAGGTGCGCAGTGCGCGCAATCAGGGCTGGTCGTGGCAGGAGATCGCGGCCGAACTGGGAGTCAGTCGACAGGCCGTGCACAAGAAGTACGGGAGGCGATGATGTTCGAGCGGTTCACCAAGGGTGCCCGTGACGTGGTCAAGGGTGCCGTCGAGCACGCGGAGCGGGAGCGTGCCGAGCGCGTCGACGAGGGGCATCTGCTCCTCGCGCTGCTCGACGCCCGCGGCACCCGGGGCGCCTTCGCCCTCGGCGCGCTGGGGGCCGCCACGGAGGACCGGCGATCGGAGATCGGCCGCTCGCTGACCGCCGCGCGCCGCCGGGCCGGGCTCTCCCGGGCCGACGCGGAGGCCCTCGCCGGGCTCGGCATCGACGTGGCGGAGGTCGTCGCCCGGGTCGAGGAGGCCCACGGCGTCGGCGCGCTGACCGGCGGGCGGCGACTGGGCGGCCGCCGCCCCTTCGCCCGCGAGGCCAAGGGCGTCCTGGAGTCCTCCCTGCGGACGGCTCTCGCCCACCACGACCGCGCCATCGGCGACGAGCACCTCCTCCTCGCCCTCACCCATCGCCCGGGCATCGTCTCCGAGGTCCTCGCCGAACACGGGGTGACGGCCGGGGGAGTGGAGCGGGTCCTGTACGGAGGCGGGGAGGCGGCGGCCCACATCGGGGCGGCGCTGCACACTCCGGAGGCTGGGGGCAAGAAGGTGTGAGCGAGGGGCGGGGA
>NZ_JAMOLN010000429.1 GCF_024448165.1 Streptomyces longispororuber | reverse complement strand
CTCGCGATGCCGCCCGGCGGGCCGCGGCCGGACGCGGAGACCGCGCCGGGCCCGGCCGTCGAGTTCCGGCTGGACGGCACACCCGGAGATCTCCCCCAGCACATCGAGACAGCGCTGCTGCGCGTGAGTCAGGGCGCGTTGGCCAACGCACGAGAGCACTCAGGAGCGACCCGGGCGGTCATCACCCTGACCTGTTCCAAGGACTCCCTCTGCGTCGACATCGCCGACGACGGCCGCGGTTTCGAACCGGGCCGCGCCCCCCGCCGGCGGGAGGCCCGCACACGCGGCCACGGCCTTGCCCTCATGAAGATGAGGGCGAGGCAGGCCGGCGGAACGCTCCGCGTCGAGTCCGCACCCGGCGAGGGGACGGTCGTGACGATGTCCGTGCCCCTCGCGACGCGAGAAGACACGACCGCCCGAGGACCACTCAAAGCAGAGGAGGCGACACCGTGAGATCTGCCGAGAGCCGCGAACACGGACAGATGACCGAGGGACCGGAGCCGGCTGGTTCGGACGCCGGCGACGGGACGGCCGCCGTCCGTGTTCTCCTCTGCGACGACCACGCCGTGGTACGCGCGGGACTGCGGGCGCTGCTCCACAGCACCGACGGAATCGACGTCGTCGGCGAGGCAGCGAGCGGAGAGGACGTGCTGGCGGCTGCCACACGGCTTCGGCCGGACGTGGTTCTCATGGATCTGCAGCTCGGCGACGGCATGGACGGGGTGACGGCCATCCGCCGGATGGCCTCCATGGCGGCCGGACCCGATGGGCGGGGCGGACCGGTTCCGCGGGTCCTGGTCCTCACCATGTTCGACACGGACGCCGACATCACCCGCGCCTTGGCGGCCGGCGCCACCGGCTACCTGCTCAAGGCGGAGACACCTGAGCTGTTGTTCGCCGCGATCCGGGACGCGGCCGCCGGACGTCCCGTGCTGTCGGGGACGGTCGCCGACCGGATGGTGTCCCGGATCCGTGACCCGGGCCCCTCCCTCACCGAACGCGAGCGGGACATCCTCGGCCAGCTCGTCGGCGGGCTCACCAACCGGGAGATCGCACGCGCCCTGTTCCTGAGCGAGGCCACGGTCAAGTCCCACCTGGGCCGCATCTACACCAAGTTGGAGGTGCAGACCCGGGCGGCCGCGGTGGCGACGGCCGCGCGCCACCG
>NZ_JAMOLN010000428.1 GCF_024448165.1 Streptomyces longispororuber | reverse complement strand
TGAGCTGGGGGTGGCCGCAGAGACCAGCGAGAAGCGACTGTTTACTAAAAACACAGGTCCGTGCGAAGCCGTAAGGCGATGTATACGGACTGACGCCTGCCCGGTGCTGGAACGTTAAGGGGACCGGTTAGTGCGCTTTCGGGCGTGCGAAGCTGAGAACTTAAGCGCCAGTAAACGGCGGTGGTAACTATAACCATCCTAAGGTAGCGAAATTCCTTGTCGGGTAAGTTCCGACCTGCACGAATGGCGTAACGACTTCTCGACTGTCTCAACCATAGGCCCGGTGAAATTGCACTACGAGTAAAGATGCTCGTTTCGCGCAGAAGGACGGAAAGACCCCGGGACCTTTACTACAGTTTGATATTGGTGTTCGGTTCGGCTTGTGTAGGATAGGTGGGAGACTTTGAACCAGCCACGCCAGTGGTTGGGGAGTCGTCGTTGAAATACCACTCTGGTCGTGCTGGATGTCTAACCTCGGTCCGTGATCCGGATCAGGGACAGTGTCTGATGGGTAGTTTAACTGGGGCGGTTGCCTCCCAAAGAGTAACGGAGGCGCCCAAAGGTTCCCTCAGCCTGGTTGGTAATCAGGTGTTGAGTGTAAGTGCACAAGGGAGCTTGACTGTGAGACCGACGGGTCGAGCAGGGACGAAAGTCGGGACTAGTGATCCGGCGGTGGCTTGTGGAAGCGCCGTCGCTCAACGGATAAAAGGTACCCCGGGGATAACAGGCTGATCTTCCCCAAGAGTCCATATCGACGGGATGGTTTGGCACCTCGATGTCGGCTCGTCGCATCCTGGGGCTGGAGTCGGTCCCAAGGGTTGGGCTGTTCGCCCATTAAAGCGGTACGCGAGCTGGGTTTAGAACGTCGTGAGACAGTTCGGTCCCTATCCTCTGTGCGCGTAGGAATATTGAGAAGGGCTGTCCCTAGTACGAGAGGACCGGGACGGACGAACCTCTGGTGTGCCAGTTGTCCTGCCAAGGGCATGGCTGGTTGGCTACGTTCGGAAAGGATAACCGCTGAAAGCATCTAAGCGGGAAGCCTGCTTCGAGATGAGTATTCCCACCCCCTTTGAGGGGTTAAGGCTCCCAGTAGACGACTGGGTTGATAGGCCAGATCTGGAAGCACCGTAAGGTGTGGAGGTGACTGGTACTAATAGGCCGAGGGCTTGTCCTCAGTTGCTCGCGTCCACTGTGTTG
>NZ_JAMOLN010000426.1 GCF_024448165.1 Streptomyces longispororuber | reverse complement strand
CGTGGTGGAACTGCCCCAGTCCGACGGGCTCGTGGCCACCTCGCGGCTGTCCCTGAAGACGCACCCGTGGCTGGCCGACCACCGCGTCGGCGGCGTGGTCCTCGTCCCCGGCACCGGACTGGTCGAACTGGCCGTGCGTGCCGGTGACGAGGCCGGGTGCAGCGTGCTGGAGGAGCTCGTGATCGAGGCGCCCCTCGTGGTGCCGGAGCAGGGCGGCGTACGCGTCCAGGTCGCCGTCGGCGGACCGAACGGGAGCGGTTCGCGCACCGTGGAGGTGTACTCGCGACGCGAGGACGCCGACAGCGGCGCGGACGCCTGGACCCGCCACGCCAGCGGCATGCTGACCGCCTCCAATCAACTCAACCCCGCAGCAACGGAGTTCGACTTCGCCGCCTGGCCGCCGGCCGGTGCGGAACCGGTGGACACCGCCGGTGGCTACGACCTGCTCACCGACGTGGGCTACGGCTACGGGCCCGCCTTCCAGGGCGTACGCGCGCTGTGGCGGCGCGGCGACGAGATGTTCGCCGAGGTGGCCCTGCCCGACGGGCACCGGCAGCAGGCCGCCGGGTTCGGCATCCACCCCGCGCTGCTCGACGCCGCTCTGCACGCACCGCTGCTCCAGATCGCGGGTGCGGACGGTGGCGACGGTCGACCCGAGGAGCGGGCGCAGGAGTTGAGGCTCCCCTTCGCCTGGAACGGCCTCGTGCTGCACGCCGCGGGCGCCTCCGTGCTGCGGGTGCGTCTCGCTCAGCCCGAGCCCGCGGCACTGTCGCTGGCCGCGGCCGACGAGACCGGCGCCCTGGTCGTGTCCATGGACTCGCTGACGTCCCGCGTGGTCTCCGCCGAGCAGCTGGACACGGCGGCGGGCGCCCCGCGCAACGACGCGCTGTTCGGCGTCGACTGGACCGAACTGCCGCCGTCCCCGGCCCGGCGGCCGGAACCTGTGCCGTCGTGGGTCCTCGTGGCGACCGCGGAGGACGTGGCGACCCTCGCCGACGACGTCGAGTCCGGCGTCGCCGAGGCCCCGGCCGTGGCGGTCCTGCGGGCCGTCGGCGGGGAGGGCGAGGGCGCCGTGCTCGAACTGGCCACCCGCGTCCTCGAAGTCGTCCAGTGCTGGCTGGACGGGCCCGGCCTGGAGGACAGCCGGCTCGCCGTGGTCACCCGGGGCGCCGTCCCCGCGGGCGACGGCCCGGTGACCGACCCGGCCGGTACGGCGGTGTGGGGCCTGGTCCGCGCGGCACAGGCCGAGAACCCGGACCGGATCGTCCTCATCGACACCGACGCGGACGCCGACGCCGGTCCTGACACAGACACCGACACCAGCACTGACGCCGGCACCGAGGCCCACACCGGTACCGAGCAGCTCGCCGACCTGCTGGGCGCCGTCCTCTCCGGCGGCGAGCCGCAGGTCGCGGTGCGCGGCACGGTCCTCTCCGTACCGCGTCTGGCCCGCGCGGGCGGTCAACAGGCTTCGGACACAAGGGCGTTCGGTCCTCAGGGGACCGTCCTGGTCTCCGGTGCCGGTTCGCTCGGCGGCCTCCTGGCCCGGCACCTGGTCGACCGGCACGGCGTACGCGACCTCGTCCTGGCCAGCCGCCGGGGCGCCACGGCCGACGGCACCGCGGAACTGGTCGCCGAGCTGACCGGACAGGGCGCCGAGGTCCGCGTCGTGGCCTGCGACATGGCGGACCGCGGCCAGGTCAGGGACCTGCTGGCCGCGATACCCGGTCTGCGCGGCGTCGTGCACACCGCGGGCGTGACCGACGACGGCGTCATCGGGATGCTGACCCCGGAGCGCCTGGCGAAGGTGTTCGCGCCGAAGGTCGACGCCGTACGGCATCTCGACGAGCTGACGCGGGGCCTGGACCTCGACGCGTTCGTCGTCTACTCGTCCGTGTCGGCGGTCTTCATGGGTGCGGGCAGCGGCAGTTACGCGGCGGCCAACGCCTA
>NZ_JAMOLN010000425.1 GCF_024448165.1 Streptomyces longispororuber | reverse complement strand
AAGCCGCTCCCCCAGACCCACCGACTTCAACGCCTCCGCCGCCCGCTCACGCCGGTCGGCGACCTTCAACCCCAGCGGGACCAGCGCGGTCTCCACGTTCTCCTGCGCGTTCAGCGTCGGAATCAGGTTGAAGGACTGGAAGACGAACCCGATGGACTCGGCCCGCACCTTGGTGAGGCGGGCCTCCGGCAGCTTGGCCAGATCCGTGCCGTCGAGCTCGACGCTGCCGGCCGTCGGCCGGTCGAGGCCGCCGAGCATCTGCAGCAGCGTCGACTTGCCCCCGCCGGTGGGGCCCTGGATGACGAGCCGGTCGCCGTCGCCGATGGTCAGGTCGATGCCCGCGAGCGCCTCGACGGTGTCCTTGGCGCGCCGGTACTGCTTGGTGACGCCTCTCAGCTGATACATGGTGCAACTCCTGCGATACGTAAGGGGGTTTGTGGTGTCGCCCCGCAGGGCTGCCGCTGCTACTCGACGCGGCGCAGCGCGTCCGCGGGGCGCAGACGCGAGGCCCGCCAGCCGCCGAACGCCCCGGCGATCAGACCGCCCGCGACGGCGAGGCCGACCGCGAGGGCGATGGTGGTCGCGGAGACGGGCGCGGTGAGCGCGATGTCGAGGGTCTTGCCGCCGCCACCGGCGGCCTGCCGCATCATGCCGCCGCCGAAGCCGCCGCCCCCGCCGGGTCCGCCGCCCATCCCGCCGCCGGCGCCGCCGCCGAGCTGCGCGGAGAGGGTGGGGCTGATCGCGGTGACGGCGTACGCGCCCGCGAGGCCGACGGCGATGCCGAGGACACCGCCGATGAGCCCGTTGACGACGGCCTCGCCGACGACCTGCCGGGTGACCCGCCCCGACTTCCAGCCGAGCGCCTTGAGCGTGCCGAACTCCCGTACGCGACGCGACACCGCCGACGACGTGAGCAGGCCGGCCACCAGGAACGCGGCCACGAGCACGGCGATCGACAGCCACTTGCCGACGTTCGACGCGAGGTCGGAGGCGGTCGACAGGGAACCGGAGACGGTGTCGGCGAGATCGGCGGAGGTGGTGACCGTGGTCCCGCTGATGTTCTTCTGGATGGCCGACTTGACCGAGTCGATCTGCTGCGAGTCGCTCGCCTTCACGTACACCGTCGTCACCTTGTTCTTGGTGCCGGCGAGCGTCTGGGCCTGCTTCAGCGGCAGGTAGAGATTGGCGGCGGCGTCCCCGCTGTCGGGCGTCGCGATGCCGATGACCTTGTACTTGGTGCCCTTGACGGTGACGGTGTCGGAGAGGGCGAGCTTCTTCTCCTTGGCGTACGAGGCGTCGGCGACGACGACCTTGGCGTCCGTCTCGGACGTCTTGAAGGTCCGGCCCTTGGTGATCTTCGAGGAGGTCAGCGGGCCGAGGTCCTGCTTGGTGACGTCCGTGCCGTACACGGAGTAGGAGTTGACGTCGAAGCTGGCGCCGCCGCCCTCGACGCGGCCCTGGGGCTGACCGTTGCCGCCACCGTTCTGGCCGCCGGGGAACCCGCCGCCGCCCTGGCCCTGCTGCTGGTCCTGCTTGAACTGGCCGCGGGTGAACTGGCCGCTGACCTTCATGACCTGGAGGCTGAGCCCGCCGACGGTGTCGGCGACGCCCTTCTGGCCGGCGACCTCGGTGACCGTGGACGAGGCGAGGGTCTGGAAGCCCTGGACCATCACACGGTCGCTGGACTGCTCGTCGTCGTCGGAGCCGCTGTCCCTGGCGTCGAAGTCGAACCGCGGGCGCCCGGTCTCGCCCGCCTTCGGCGCGGCGGCCGCCTTGGTGACGGTCATGTCGGTGCCCAGGCCGTACAGGGACTGCAGGACCTTGTCCTGCGCCTGGTTCATGCCGGAGGACACGGAGTTGACGACGATGACGAGCGCGATACCGAGCGCCAGACCGGAGGCGACGACGAGCGCCGCCTTTCTGCGGCGGCGCAGCTCACGCCTGAGGTAGGTGAAGAACATCGAAGCCTCGCCGGAGGAGGGCCCACGGGGTGGCGGGCGCTGACAGGAATCAGCGGGAGCCGGAGCGACTCGGCGTCGCTCCGGCTCCCGCTGCGGCGAAACCGTATGGCGGGGCTGTAAGGGTTCTGTGAGGTGTGGATGAGAACGGGATGAGACCCTGTCAGCCCGGTGCCGTTCCCTGTGCGTCACCTGTCAGGCGGCCGCCTTCTGGTTCTCCGTCACCGTGATCCGTCCCTTGCGGATGATCGCCAGCCTCGGCGCCTTCTTCGCGATCGACGAGTCGTGGGTGACCATGATGAAGGTGAGCCCGTGCTCGCGCCACAGGCCTTCCAGGACGTCCATGATCTCGTCGCGCATCGACTCGTCGAGGTTGCCGGTCGG
>NZ_JAMOLN010000424.1 GCF_024448165.1 Streptomyces longispororuber | reverse complement strand
GCCGCCGCCTTCTTCACCGCTTTCGTGGCCGTCTTCTTGGCCGTCTTCGTGGCTGCCTTCTTGGCTGTCTTCTTGGTCGTGTTCTGGGCTGTCTTCTTGGTCGTCTCTCTGGCTGTGCCGGGCTGCTCGACCGTGCCGGGCTGCTGCTCGGCCGCAGCGGTCTTCTCGGCAGGGGGCGTCGCGGCCTTCTTCTGTGCGGGCGACGACGACGAACGCTGTGCAGGCATGACCGCTCCTGTCCGCGGAGGATTCGGGGGTTGCGGAAGCGACGTTCTGGGAGAGGGCCGTGCGGGGGGATCGTGGGGTGTACCGGAGGAGCCTTCCACGGTCTCCGGGTGGGCAATCCGGTGCTTTGTTACCTACTCGAGCGTAAGTACACAGACAAGACCGGCCCCGTCGTGAGCGACGGAGCCGGCCCATGAACTCACCTCTCGTCTAAGGGTTGTCGACCTGGAGCAGCCTGTTCGGCGAACCCAGGCCCGCACCGGTCACCTTGCCCGTTACTGCCCGGTCTGTCAGCGCTTTGCCGACTTCGGCCGGCGCGGCCGCCGGGTGGTCGGCCAGGTACAGCGCGGCGGCGCCCGCGGCGTGCGGGGACGCCATGGACGTGCCCGAGAAGGTGGCCTTCCCGGTGTCGCTCGCGTACGACGCGGACGTGATGTCCACGCCGGGGGCGAACAGGTCGAGCCGGGTACCCCAATTGGAGAAGCTCGCACGTGCATCGTCGGGACCGGTCGCCCCGACGGTGATCGCCTGTCGCACCCGGGCCGGGGAGTAGAAGTCCGCGGGCAGCCCGTCGTTGCCCGCCGCCACGGTGTACGTGACGCCGGAGGCGATGGAGTTGCGGACCGCCGCGTCGAGCTGGGCGTTGGCGTAGCCGCCCAGGCTCATGTTGGCGACCGCGGGCTTCTTCGCGTGCTGGGTCACCCAGTCGATGCCCGCGATGACCTGGGCCGTGGTGCCGGAGCCCTCGTCGTCGAGCACCCGCACGGCGACGACGTCGGCCTGTTTCGCGACGCCGTACTGCTCGCCCGCGATGGTTCCGGCGACGTGGGTGCCGTGCCCGTTGCCGTCCTGGGCCACCGCGTCGTTCTGCACGAAGTCCCAGCCGCTGGTGGCCCGTCCGCCGAAGTCCTGGTGGGTGGTGCGGATGCCGGTGTCGATGACGTAGACCGTCACCCCGGCGCCCGCCGACTCCGGCCAGGTGTAGGACTTGTCGAGCGGCAGGTCGTTCTGGTCGATGCGGTCCAGGCCCCACGACGGCGGGTTCTTCTGGTTGTGGTCGAAGGCGACCGTCGTGTCCTGCACGACGGAGGACACGCCGGGATCCGCCGCGAGCCGCTTCGCCTGCGCCTCATTGACCTTCACCGCGTACCCGTTGAGCGCCTTGCTGTAGGTGTGGCGGATTTTCGCCCCGTATTTGGCGGCGAGGTCCTTGCCCGCCTCCGACGGGGCCTCGGTTCCCCCCTTCAAGGTCACGATGTAGCTGCCCGCCACGGCGCCGGGCTCACCGGCGCCGAGTATCCGCCCTTGCGCGGGGGCGGCCTGTGCGGGCAGCGTGATGGCCGAAAGCGCCGCGGCCGTGGCGAGCACGGTGAGCCCCCCGGCCCAGCGCAGTCGCCGCTTTCGCGACACTGGCACGGTCACTGCCATGTGTGAGTTCCCCTCCTCAACTCGGCGCAGTCTCACGCCAGTTGGCAGCCTCTCGTGCGGTGTGAAGCGCCACAAGGTTGTACGAGGGGGCGGAATCGGCCATATCGCCCGTGGAGGGCGAGTGGAAGTTGCGGGAGGGTTGCGGCGGATTCCGGCCGAACTGCGGGACCGTGGCGGGCTGCCGGGTCCCGGCCGCCGGGGGGAGGATGACGCCCATGGCGATCATCCACCACACCACCCTGAAGCCCACCAAGCTCGAACTCCTCACCGGCTGGCTCCCGAAGCAGCCCTGGTACCGGGGCGACGGCACCCCCGACCTCACCAAGGCCGGCGGCTTCCGGCTCGACGACCCGGCCGGCGCGGTCGGCATCGAGTTCATGGCCGTCACCGACGCCTCGGGTCCTGAGCCGGTGACGTACCACGTGCCGCTGACCTACCGCGGCGCCCCGCTGCCCGACGCGCCCGACGGCGCGCTCATCGGGACGACCGTGCACGGCGTCCTCGGCGACCGGTGGGTGTACGACGGGACCCGGGACCCGGTGCTCGTCGCCGAGTTGACCGCGCTGCTCAAGGGCGAGGTGCCCGCGCACGCGCAGAGCGTCGACGGCGCGCTCGACGAGACCGTGCGGGCCCGGCTCGACGGCGCGGACGGCCGCCCGGAGTTCGTCCGGGTCCTGGAGCCGGGCACCACCGTCCCCCGTGGCGTCACCGCCGAGTGGCAGTCGGGG
>NZ_JAMOLN010000423.1 GCF_024448165.1 Streptomyces longispororuber | reverse complement strand
CTTCTCCCTCGTCGGCGTCGTCTGGGACGACCCGGACGACGTCCTCCACGGCCATGTGCAGGTCCGCACCCGCACCACCGGGACCGCCACCTGGTCCGCCTGGCAGGACGTGGAGACCCACAACGACGACGCCCCCGACCCGGACACCCCCGAGCGCACCTCCGGCCATGTCCGCGGTTCCACCGCGCCCCTCTGGGTCGGCGACTCCGACGGCGTGGAAGTACGGGTCAAGGCCGACGCCCCCACCGCCACGCGCGCGGCGGACCGCACCGGGGCCCTCCCCAAGGGCCTGCGCCTCGAACTCGTCGACCCGGGCGACGAGCCCCCGCCCCAGGGCGCCCCCGCGGACGGCCCCCGCGCCACCGGCCTCAGCGCCGAGACGGCCGCCTCCTCCGCGGTGAACGCCGAGCTCGCCCCGCTGGGCGCCCTCGCGGTCCCCGCCCTCACGAAGGAGGCCACGGAGGACGAGGTGATCGAGGCCCGCGGCGGCGAACCGGACGCCACGCAGGCCAGGCCGTACGTCGGAGCCCGGCCGCGCATCATCACGCGCAAGGGCTGGGGCGCCGACGAGAAGCTCCGCGAACGCGACTTCGCGTACACGAAGACGGTCAAGGCGGCCTTCGTCCACCACAGCGCGTCGGGCAACAACTACCGCTGCTCACAAGCCCCTTCAGTCATCCGCAGTATCTACCGCTACCACGTCAAGAGCAGTGGCTGGCGTGACATCGGCTACAACTTCCTCGTAGACAAATGCGGAAACATCTACGAAGGTCGCGCCGGCGGCATCGCCAAGCCGGTCATGGGCGCCCACACGCTCGGCTTCAACACGAACAGCATGGGTGTCGCCGTCCTCGGTTCCTTCGGTGGCTCGAACCCGCCCGCCGCCGCGGTGAACGCCATCGCCAAGCTCACGGCCTGGAAGCTCGGGCTGTACGGGGCAAATCCGCGTGGGACGACATATCTCAAGTCAGGCGGTGGCAATCTGTACCGCAAGGGAAAGAATGTGCGACTGCATGTGATCTCCGGCCACCGGGACGGATTCGCAACCGAATGCCCGGGACGCCGTCTCTACAACAAACTCGGCAAGGCCCGCTCCAGCTCGGCCCACCTCCAGGGCCGCTGACGCCGGCCGGCCCGGGTCGCGCACGGTCTGCATACACTGGCCGGCCGAAAGACAGTTCGGCCGGCCCCAGCAGGAAGCAGAGACGACAGGTGACAGAAGCGATCCTCCTGGTCGGCGGCAAGGGCACCAGACTGCGCCCGCTCACGGTGAACACGCCGAAGCCGATGGTCCCGGCGGCAGGCGTCCCGTTCCTCACGCACCAACTGGCGCGCGCGAAGGCGGCCGGGGTCGACCACATCGTCCTGGCCACCTCCTACCTGGCGGAGGTCTTCGAGCCGTACTTCGGCGACGGCTCCCGCCTCGGCCTGCACCTCGAGTACGTCACCGAGGTCGAGCCCCTCGGCACGGGCGGCGCGATCCGCAACGTCGCCGCGCACCTGCACTCCGGGCCCGACGACCCGGTCCTGATCTTCAACGGCGACATCCTGACCGGGCTCGACATCCCGGCCCTGGTCGACGAGCACAACACGTCCGGCGCGGACGTCTCCCTCCACCTGTCCCGCGTCGAGGACCCGCGCGCGTACGGTCTGGTCCCCACGGACGGGACGGGCCGGGTGACGGCCTTCCTGGAGAAGCCGCAGACCCCCGAAGAGATCGTCACGGACCAGATCAACGCGGGCGCGTACGTCTTCCGCCGCTCGGTCATCGACACGATCCCGACGGGCCGCCCGGTCTCGGTCGAGCGCGAGACGTTCCCCGACCTGCTCTCCTCCGGCGCGCACCTCCAGGGCATGGTCGACTCCACGTACTGGCTGGACCTCGGCACCCCGCAGGCGTTCGTCCGCGGCTCCGCCGACCTGGTCCTGGGCCGCGCCCCGTCCCCGGCGGTCCCGGGCCGCTGCGGCGACCGCCTGGTGCTGCCCACGGCCGACGTGGCGCCGGACGCGAAGCTGACGGCGGGCACGGTCGTGGGCGAGAACGCCCGGGTCGGCGCCGGCGCCCGCATCTCCGGCTCCGCGGTGCTGGCCGACGCGGTGATCGAACCGGGAGCGGTGATCACGGACTCCCTGATCGGCCGGGGCGCCCGCGTCGGGGCCCGCACGGTCCTCACGGGGGCGGTGATCGGCGACGGCGCGCAGGTCGGCGCCGACAACGAACTCCAGACGGGCGTCCGCATCTGGTGCGACGCCCACCTCCCCCCGTCCTCGGTCCGCTTCTCCTCGGACCAGTAGCGAGCCTTTCGTCCCTCCGGCGCTTGAGGTGCGGGGCCCGGGGCGGAGTCCCGTGGCGTCCGCCACTCCGCCCCGAAGGGGCAATTTCGGGAAGGGGCGGGTCCGGGGAGGAAA
>NZ_JAMOLN010000422.1 GCF_024448165.1 Streptomyces longispororuber | reverse complement strand
AAGTAGAGCCGGCCGTTCGCCGCCACCGGTCGCGAGGGGCGGCTGACCGAGGTGTCCCGCTGCCAGCGCACGGCGTTCCGCGCCGCGGTCGCCGCCCGGGTGTCGACGGCCAGGAGCGCGCCCCCGGCCGCGTAGACGTAGACGGTGCCGCCGCTCTCGGTGGCCTCCGCCTGGTCGACCGGGGTGGGCAGGGCCACGCGGTGCACCGCCCGGCTCTTCGCGTCGATGCGGACGACCGCGTCCGTCAGCTGTTCGGCGTCGACCGACAGCAGGTGCACGGCGCCGGCCCCGGCCGCGACGGGGCGCAGCTCGCCACGGGCCCGGACCGTCCAGAGCACGGCACCGTCACCCGCCGACACGGCGCTCACGGTCGTGGCCGATCCGTCGTCCGTGGGCGTGGCGGCGAAGAAGGTCCCCGCGTCACCGGCCACCCACTGCGTCCCGAGCCCGCCGATCTCCTTCGTCCACCGAGGCCGCCCCGTCGCACTGTCCAGGGCCCGGACCGCTCCGTCGTCCGCGACGAGGAGCGTGCTGTCCGAGGAGTGCACGACGGCCGCGTACGCCGTCGTGTCCACGGTCCAGCGCGCCTTGCCCGTACGGGGATCGAGCGCCTCCAGGCGGTGGTCGGCGACGAGGTGCGGCAGGCCGCCGGACACCGTCACGGACGCGGTGGACGCCGCTCCCGTGCGATGCCGCCACACGATCCGGCCGTCCGCCGGATCGAGGCGCGCGGTGACCCCGCCCGTGGTGGCGCAGTACAGGGCGCCCGCCCCCGCCGTGCACGCCGGCGGCAGTCCCTCCGCCGAGCCGAGCCGGGTGCTCCAGGGCTCGAACCGGGTCGGCTCCGCGGCGAGCCGGCTCCCGTCCGGCGCACCCGGGTCGTCCGAGGACAGCGTCCCCACGGCCGCCGCGGCGGCGCCCGCGACCAGCAGCACGCCGACGGCGGTCGCCAGGATCACCCGGGAGCGTCTGCCGCGCAGACGCGTGACGACGGTTCCGGGCCGCAGCTTGGAAGGCGTCCGCACACCGGGCCGGACCCCGTCGCCGCCCTTCGGCTCCGGGCCCAGCTCACTCGGGTCAGGCTGCCGCTGCGCCGGTATGCGGGGCGTGGCCGCGGGCTGCTGCAGGGCCTCCATCACCTCGGCCGGGGAGGGACGGTCGGCGGGGTCCTTGGCCAGGCAGCGAAGGATCAGGGGCACCAGATCGTCCGGCACCCCGGCCAGGTCCGGTTCGTTGTGCACCACTTGGTACGCGACGACGTACGGGCTGTTGGAGTCGAAGGGGCCGCGCCCGGTCGCGGCGTGCGCGAGCACCGCGCCCATCGCGAACACGTCCGCCGCAGGCCCCACTTCGCGCGGCCGCTGGAACTGCTCGGGTGCCATGAACGGCGGGGAGCCGATCAACTTCCCGGTCTCCGTGCGCAGATCGCTGTCTGTCGGGCGCGAGATGCCGAAGTCGATGACCTTGGGCCCGTCGGCCGCGAGCAGCACGTTGCTCGGCTTGAGATCGCGGTGGACGACGCCGACGCGATGGATGTCGCGCAGCGCCTCGGCCAGGCCCGCCCCGAGCCTGCGCACTTCGGCGGCGTCCAGCGCACCGTTCCGCTTGACCTGCTCCGAGAGGGTGTCGCCGGGAATGAACAGCGTGGCCATCCACGGCAGTTCGGCATGCGGGTCGGCGTCGACCACGGGCGCGGTGAAGGCACCGCTGACCCGGCGCGCGGCGCTCACCTCCTGCCGGAAACGCGCCCTGAACTCGGGGTCCGCGGCGAACTCGGCGTGCACCACCTTGACGGCCAGGCGCAGGCCCGATGCGGACGTGGCCAGATGGACCACGCCCATGCCACCGGAGCCGAGGCACTCCTCGAGGCGGTAGCGGCCGGCGTACCCCGGCTGTTCCGCTTCCCGCCCAGGTCCGGTGCTGCGCAGCGGCGGCATCGTCCACCCCCGTGTTCTGAGTCCGCAAGCGCGACGCACGGAGCCTAGTCGATGGTGCGTGCGATGCCGGAGGGGCTTGCTAGCCTGCGCGGGTCGCACGGGGCGACGGACGGATCTTTCAACGGGGGTGGCCTTCATGGCCGTTGGGAACGGATCGGAAGCAGTCGGGGACATAGCCGCGGACGCGGCAGACGCGGCGGCAGCGGCGGCCCACCGGTACCCGGTGGCATCGGGCGTGCGCCTGAAGGTCCGCAGCGGCCCGGGCACCCAGTACCAGCTGCTGCGCGTGCTGCCGCTCGGCGCGAGCGTGCCGATCAACTGCCAGAAGCCCGGCGAGTGGGTCACCGGCACGTACGGCACCACGAACCTCTGGGACAACATCGGCAACGGCCAGTACGTCTCGGACGCCTACGTGAAGACGGGCAGCGACGGCTACGTGGCCCCCCGCTGCGCCTGACCCGCCCCGGGGCGGCCCGCACCCATCG
>NZ_JAMOLN010000421.1 GCF_024448165.1 Streptomyces longispororuber | reverse complement strand
ACGTCTGAGGTGTGCGATGCCGTGGTGGGCCCCGCACACGGCTTCTGCCGGGGAGCCCCGGCGGGAGCAGGCTTCCCGACAGGTTCCCTCACGCTGGCCGACGCATGGCCGCTGGGCGTCCTCGCCCTCGGCATCACCACCCTGTACGCCCTCAACCGCCGTCGTCGGGCGCTGTGATGCGGGGCCCGGACCGCGGCACGCTGCGCGCTGCCGGCTTCACCTTCCTGCTGGTGGGCGTGTTCCTCACGGTCAACACCTCCGTCGCCCACGCCGCCGACAGCGCCACCGGCACCGGCACCGGCACCGGCACCGGCGGGCTGCTGTCCCCGCTGGAGCTGCCCACCTCCGAGGGCGCGTCCCTGGAGGGCTACCAGCTCGGGGCGCAGGGCGGCAGCGTGTTCGGGTTCGTCTCCAACCTGCAGGCCGCCGTCCTGGGCGGGCTGTTCACCGTGGTCCAGGTGCTGGTGGGGCTGGCCTGCTGGGCGATCGAGGTCGCCTACCGCTTCCCGCTGCTGAAGCTGCTCGCCCAGCCCGCGCAGCGCCTGTCCGAGGTGTACACAGACATCGTCGTCGAGGACCTCGGGCTCAAAGCGATGCTGCTGGCCTGGGCGTTCGTGTTCGGCCTGGTGCTGGTGATGCGCGGCAAGCGCAGCCGCGGGTTCGGGGAGATCGCACTCACCCTGGTGCTCGGGGCGCTGGCCGCATCGGTGTTCATCACCCCCGCCTTCCTGCTGGGCAAGGAAGGCCCAGTGCTGCAGGCCCAGTCGGCGGCGGCCGAGGTCGCGCAGAAGACCGTCAACGCGCACTCCTGGGGCGGGAAGATCTCCTCCGATGATCCGTGTGCCGGCCTGTCCGGGCTGGCGCTGAACAAGTGCTACGGCATCCAGGATGCGGCCACACCGGACGCGAAGAAGATCGCGAAGCCGGTGCAGAACGCCGTCACCAACTCGCTGGTCGTCAAGCCGTTCATGCTGCTGCAGTACGGGCGGATCCTCGACCCGGGCACGGCGGGCGACCGCAAGGCGTACGCGGTGCACCTGAAGTGGGTGTCCGGCGGCTACAGCGCCGACAAGAAGAAGCAGGGGCCGGACGACGACCCGTGCGAGCTGATCAAGGGGCCGGGCAAGGCGTACTGCGAGCGCGAGCCGGGTGACCAGGGGCCGGACACGCTGCCCGAACTCACCCCGGGCGGGAAGCTGCTGGACGAGGTCGCCCCGGTGCTGTCCCAGGACGACCAGGAGTTCGCCGCCTTCCTCAAGGACCTGAAGAAGGCCGGTCCGGTGGGCGCGGCGTGCGCCGACTATGCCGAGCAGCCGTCGTGGTGGCGGGTGGCCGCGGTGGTGATGGTGTTCCTCGCCGCGCTGTTGATCTGTGCGCTGCTGCTGTCCGCGGCGGTGGTCCTGCTGGGCATCTCCGCGGTGTGCGCGGGCGCCGCGACAGCGGGCGGCGTCACGTTCGTGTGGGGGATGCTGCCCGGACCGAGCCGGACGGTGGTGTGGAAGTGGCTGGCCCTGTTCGGGATCTCCATGGCGGTGGTCCTCGCCGTCGCCGGGTTCATCCCCGCCGTCGGCATCACCCTCGACGTCATCCTCACCGACGGCCCGAACCTGCTGGCCGAGCGGCTGCTGCTGATGGACGTGCTGGCGCTCGTCGCGCTCGCCTTCCACCGCCGCCTGCTGGTCCTCATCACCTCCTTCGGACAGCGGATCACCGTGCGGATGCGCTACGCCAAGGTCGGCGGCAGCCACCTGGCCGGCGACTCCCAGCTGGGCGCCGCCCTCGCCATGAACCTGGGCGGCGCCGGCCCCGGCCGGATGCTGTCCGGGGCCTCGCTGCGCGGGCGCGGGGCGACCGGACTGGGCCTGGGCACAGCCGGATTGACGCAAGGGGTCATGCACGGGCTGACGGACGCCACCGGGATACCCGCAGACCCCGGACGGCTGCTGGCCGACGCGAACGCCGAGGCCTCCCGCGGCCTCGCCCCGATCGGCGCCACGGTCGCCGGGGCCCGCCTGATGGGCGGCGCCGCGTTCACCGCGCTGGTCGGACGCCACCCCGGAGAGGCCCGGCTGGCCGCGCTGCGCAAGCCCACCGCCGGCGGCGACCCAGCGGCCGACAACACGGGCGGGCGCAAGGACGGTTCGCGCAAGACTTCTCCCGGTGGGCCCCGGGACCGCTACCGGGAGGAGAACGGCCAGGTCGTCGACCGCACCAGCGGAATGCTCCTGCACGACCAGCACACCGACCGCACCCTGCTGTCCACCCGCGCGCACAACCGGCTGGTGCGGCTGCGCGGCTACCGCCTCGCCCACACCGGCGGCCGCCTGCTGTACGGGGCGACGATGGGTCTGCCCGCCACCGCGCGCACGTCAGCGGCCGGGGCTTCCAAGGCCACAGCGGACGCCCGCCAGCAGGTGAGGGTGTGGAGCAACTCGCTGCGCAGGGACGGCCAGGCGTGGGGCAGCATGCTCCAGCCGGCCCCGCCCAGCCCGC
>NZ_JAMOLN010000420.1 GCF_024448165.1 Streptomyces longispororuber | reverse complement strand
CCCACGCCCCACCAGGACCTGCACGCCCTCCTCTTCGGCCCGCCACCCGCGACCGACGCAGCACTCATCGCACTCGCCGACCACCTCGACGCCCTCGAAAGAGAGGTTCGCCATTCATGATGGACCCGACCACTGACAACGCCGGGCCCACGACCGATCCCCGCAGCTCACGGGCCTCTTTGGAAGCCCTGCGCACGGAGATCGCCAAGGCCGTGGTCGGCCAGGACCCCACCGTCACGGGCCTGGTCGTGGCCCTCCTCTGCCGCGGCCACGTCCTGCTCGAGGGCGTGCCCGGCGTAGCGAAGACGCTCCTCGTCCGCGCCCTGGCCGCGAGCCTCGAACTCGACACCAAGCGCGTCCAGTTCACGCCCGACCTCATGCCCAGCGACGTCACGGGCTCCCTGGTCTACGACACCCACACCTCGCGCTTCTCCTTTCAGCCGGGCCCGGCCTTCACCAACCTCCTCCTCGCGGACGAGATCAACCGCACCCCGCCGAAGACCCAGTCGTCCCTCCTGGAGGCCATGGAGGAGCGCCAGATCACGGTCGACGGCACCCCGCGCCCGCTCCCGGACCCGTTCATGGTGATCGCCACCCAGAACCCGGTCGAGTACGAGGGCACGTACCCCCTCCCCGAGGCCCAACTGGACCGCTTCCTCCTGAAGTTGAACGTCCCCCTCCCCACCCGCCAGGACGAGATCGACGTCCTGACCCGCCACGCGTCCGGCTTCAACCCCCGCGACCTGAGAGCGGCCGGCATCCGCCCGGTGGCCACGACGGCCGACCTGGAAACGGCCCGCGCCGCGGTCGCCAAGACCCAGATCTCCCCCGAGATCACGGCCTACGTCGTCGACATCTGCCGCGCGACCCGCGAGTCGCCCTCCCTCACACTCGGCGTCTCCCCGCGCGGCGCCACGGCCCTCCTCTCCACGGCCCGCGCCTGGGCCTGGCTGACCGGCCGCGACTACGTCACCCCCGACGACGTGAAGGCCCTGGCCCTCCCGACCCTCCGCCACCGCATCCAGCTGCGCCCTGAGGCCGAGATGGAAGGCGTCACACCCGACTCGGTGATCAACGCGATCCTCACCCACGTCCCCGTCCCCCGCTGACGAGGCCGGAGACGAGAGACCCGACATGGCCCTCACCGGACGCACAGCCCTGCTCGCAGCCCTGGGCTCCCTCCCCGTCGGGATCTGGGAGCCCAGCTGGACAGGCATCCTCGCCGTCAACACTCCCCTGGCCCTGGCCTGCGCCTGCGACTTCGCCCTGGCCGCCCCCGTACGCCGTCTGCGCCTGACCCGCTCCGGCGACACGTCCGTACGCCTCGGAGACCCGGCCGACGTCACGCTCACGATCACCAACCCCTCGCGCCGCCCCCTGCGCGCGCACCTCCGTGACGCGTGGCCCCCGAGCACCTGGCGCCCCGGCACCGAGTACGACGCGTCACGCCACCGCGTCACGATCCCCGCGGGCGAACGCCGCCGGGTGACGACCCGCCTCCTGCCCACCCGCAGAGGCGACCGCCAGGCGGACCGCGTCACGATCCGCTCCTCCGGCCCGCTCGGCCTGTTCACCCGCCAGGGCACGCACAGCGTCCCCTGGACGGTCCGGGTCCTGCCCCCGTTCCACAGCCGCAAGCACCTCCCCTCCAAGCTGGCCCGCCTCCGCGAACTCGACGGCCGCACCAGCGTGTTGACCCGCGGTGAGGGCACGGAGTTCGACAGCCTCCGCGAGTACGTCCCCGGCGACGACACCCGTTCCATCGACTGGCGCGCCACGGCCCGCCAGTCAGCGGTCGCCGTCCGCACCTGGCGTCCGGAGCGGGACCGCCACATCCTTCTGGTCCTCGACACCGGCCGCACCTCCGCCGGCCGGGTGGGCGACGCCCCGCGCCTGGACGCCTCGATGGACGCGGCGCTCCTCCTGGGCGCCCTGGCTTCCCGCGCCGGCGACCGCGTCGACCTCTTGGCCTACGACCGCCGCATCCGCGCCCTGGTCCAGGGCCGCACCGCGGGCGAGGTACTTCCGGCCCTGGTCAACACCATGGCACCCCTGGAACCGGAACTGATCGAGACGGACGCCCGAGGCCTCACGGCAACGGCCCTGCACACGGCGCCCCGCCGCTCCCTCATCGTTCTTCTTACGTCGCTGGACGCAGCCCCTGTCGAAGAGGGCCTGCTCCCGGTTCTCTCACGCCTCACCAAGCGCCACACGGTCGTGGTCGCCTCCGTGGCCGACCCCGAGATCGAGACGATGGCAGCTGCACGCGGCAACACTGACGCGATCTACGACGCCGCCTCGGCAGCCCAGGCAGAGGCCGAACGTCTCCGCACCGCAGAACAGCTGACCCGTCACGGCGTCACGGTCGTCGACGCCACCCCCACCGAACTGGCTCCCGCACTCGCAGACGCCTACTTGTCCCTCAAATCTGCCGGCCGCCTATAACCACCAACACAACACACAACGAGCCCCGCGAATATGCCGCAAATATGCGGGGCTCAAAAATCTT